>CAIWNB010000354.1 GCA_903913965.1 uncultured beta proteobacterium | reverse complement strand
CGCCCACGGCAGATCAGCGACGGCTTCAAAAAGCGCGGCGCTGTTGTCGTGATAAGGCAGTTCGGTGCGCAGAAGGGCTGACATGAGGGGCGTATTTTGCAATACCGCGACCCACCGCGCCACCGGCGGCGGCCGTACACAACGCTTAATGGCATGAATTCAGAAGCGCGAACCGGGTTGCGCCAGAAACTCCAGCTCCGCCGGGGTCGAAACGCGATCGAGCACGGCATTACGATGCGGAAAGCGCCCGAAGCGTGCGATCACCGCATGATGCCTGCGCGCCCATTCGAACATATCGCCAACTTGCGCATTACCGTCAAGCGCAGCGAACAATGCAAGCGCACGCTCCTGCATGGCCAGATCTTCGGCGTGCTCGAAAGGCAGATAGACGAAGCAGCGCTCGAGCGGCGACAACCGTGCATCCCAACCGTGGGCCGACATGTGCAGCGCCGCCGCCAACGCCTGCGCATCGGTCGCGAAAGCCTGCGGCTGACCGCGAAAAATATTGCGTGAAAACTGGTCGAGCACAATGATCAATGCGAGCAGGCTGCGCGGCGCTTCGCGCCAGGCGTTCAAATCCCCGGCGGCGGCGCGCGCATAGAGCGACAGAAAGCGCGTGCGGATGAGGTCATCAAACGCATCATCCTTGCGGAACCAGAGGGCGCGACGCTGTCCGTGCTCGGGCGTGCCAGCCGCGCCGAACCAGAAATCCAGCACCTCGTCGGAGGTCATCAGAACTCCACCACGCTGCGAATCGACTCGCCGGAATGCATCAACTCAAACCCGCGGTTGCTGTCGGCGAGCGCGCGTTTGTGCGTAATGAGGTCATCGATATTGATTTTTCTGTCGATATACCCGCCGACAATTTTCCGCACATCACTACGGCCCTTGGCGCCGCCGAAAGCCGTATCCTTTCAGACACGCCCGGTCACCCATTGAAACGGCGGCGTTTTGATTTCCTGCCCGGTGCCAACGATACCGATGATCACCGACATCCCGTTAAGGCCAATACCGCCCAGGCCAAACACCATAACATTGGCCCCCGGCTCGGTCTTCGCCGCGTTGATCACCACACCGATGCCAGTGGTGACGCCGCACTGACCTTCATTCCTGCTCCGTCGCAATTTGTTTTTATGGGTCGCTATACTAGCAAAGATGAATCCCCCTTATTGCGGCCGCTTCGCGCCTTCACCAACCGGACCGCTACATTTCGGTTCACTGGTCGCTGCAGTGGCCAGTTATGCCGATGCCCGCCATCACGGCGGTCGCTGGCTGCTGCGTATCGAAGACCTCGACACGCCGCGCAGCGTGCCCGGTGCCAGCGAGGACATCCGCGCCACGCTCGCCGCCTGCGGCATGCACGCCGACGGCGAAATCATCGCGCAAAGCGCGCGCAGCGAAGTCTATGCCGCGGCACTCGCCCAACTGCGCGCAAGCGGCCTCGCCTATGCCTGCGCCTGTAGCCGGCGTGAAATCGCCGACTCGGCGTTGCGCGGCATCGAAGGCGCGGTCTACCCGGGCACCTGCCGCACCGGCATCGGCGACAGACCGGCGCGCGCCTGGCGCGTCAACACCCACGGTGTGCAGATCGCCTTCGAAGACGCGGTGCAAGGCCGCGTCGTGCAAGACCTCGAGCGCGACATCGGTGATTTCGTCCTCTATCGCGCCGATCACATCCACGCCTATCAACTCGCTGTCGTGGTCGATGACGCCGCACAGGGCATCACCGACGTGGTGCGCGGCGCCGATCTGCTCGATTCAACGCCGCGACAGATTTATTTGCAGCAACGCCTCAAGCTGCCGACGCCGCGTTATCTGCACGTGCCAGTCGCCGTCAATGCGGCCGGCGAAAAACTCAGCAAGCAAACGCAAGCACCGGCGATCGACCGCGCGCAGACACTGCCGGCACTGACGGCAGCCCTGCAGAGGCTGGGCCAACAACCACCGGCGGCGGGCTCCATTGAAGAACTGTGGGCGTGGGTCATCCCGCACTGGCGGCGCGAGAACATTCCACGGCAACGCGCCCTGCCGATGACCACAGCCTGAGCACAGGCGCAATATTGCAACGCTTGGGGACGGCTTTAAGCACAAGGCATAATGCCCGCATGTTCAAGGACGACGCACAGGATCAACTGCCGGAAGTCGGCTTTGCCTACCGGCTGTATGCCACCACGCCGCGCGCGTTCTTCACGCCGCTGCTGGTGGCGCTGAACATTGTTGTATTTGTCTGGATGATCGCCGATGGCGTCGCTGTCCTCGGCGGCCGCCCTGATGATTACCTGCGCTTCGGCGCCAACTTCGGCCCGCTAACCAGCGGTGGCGAGTGGTGGCGGCTGGCGAGCTGCCTCTTCGTGCACGCCGGCATCCTGCATCTGGTCTTCAATATGTGGGCGCTGTGGGATTGCGGCCGCCTCACCGAGCGCCTGTTTGGCAACGCGTGGTTCGTGGTGATCTATATGTTCGCCGGCCTCTGCGGCAGCCTCGCCAGCATGCTCTGGCATAACGAGACGGTGAGTGTAGGCGCCTCCGGTGCGGTGTTCGGCGTATTTGGTGCGCTACTCGCCTTCACCATCCGCCAGCGCGGCTCCATCCCGGAATCGATGCTCAACCGGCTGCGCATCAGCACCTCGATCTTCGTCACCTTTTCGCTGTGCTACGGCTTTGCCGCCGCCGGCGTTGACAATGCCGCGCACTTGGGCGGCCTGGCGGCCGGCTTTTTGATCGGGCTGATCGGCGCGCGGCCGCTGGAAAAAAACGCCCGCGACCACGGCCACGCGATGCGCATCGCGCTGGCGGTGCTGGTCGCCGCCAGCGCCTTCGCTGCGGCCGTGCATTTTGTGCCTGACACCTCGCGTGTCTACCGTCAGGCCCTCGCGTTGCAAAAAGCGATTGATACATTTGCCGTCGACGAAAAGAATCTCGGCAATACCTTCGAAGCGCTGGTTAAACGCGCGCGCGACGCCGCCGCGGACGACAAAACCATCATGAACGAGCTGCGCGCCGATCTGCTGCCGGCCTGGGATGCCGCGATTGCACGTTTGTCAGCGATCGAACTCGATGCCGGCGCGCCACTGCGCAAGGATTACGATATTTTGTTGCGTTATGCGCAAGCGCGGCGCGCCATGACCGCTGCGCTGGCCGATTTTCTGGAAAGCGGCACACCGGCAAGCCGGCAGGATTTTCTCGACAAACGCGCCGCCACCGAAAGCGCGCTGCAGGAATACCGCGAACAACAAAAAAGGAAATAAGCCGTGCGACAAGCCAAGTGCGTGAACGCAGCTGAGGGCAAGCAACAAGTTGCAAGCCCGCTCCTTGATATTACGCAGCGGCTGACCAGGGACCGCGGCCGGCGGCTTCATCGCATGCACAATTCCTTTTTTGCACTGACGCTGCTGGCGTTGCCGTTCAGCGCACACGCCGAATACCCCGAGCGGACGTTGCGTCTGGTGGTGCCCTTCCCGCCGGGTGGCGGCGTCGACATTCCGGCGCGCGCGATTGCGCCGCCACTCGCAGAAATTCTCAAACAACCTGTGGTGGTTGAAAACCGCAGCGGTGCCGGCGGCTCGGTGGGCGCAGCGAGCGTCGCGCGGGCTGCCGCCGACGGCTACACCATCCTGCTCGGTTCGAGTAGCACGCTTAGTGTGGCGCCCAGTCTGTATGGCAATCTGCCCTACCATCCGGTGCGCGATTTTGCAGCCATCAGCATGGTTGAACAAAAAGCCTATGTGCTCGTCGCACACCCCGCGCTGCCGGCAAAAAATATTGCTGAACTGCTGGCGCTGGCACGCCGCCAGCCGGGACGCATCACCATCGCCTCGTCGGGCGTGGGTAGTTCCAACCATATGGTCGGTGAACTCATACAGCTCAGCACCGGCACGCGCTTTACGCATATTCCGTACAAGGGCAGCGCGCCGGCCATGATCGAACTGATGGGCGGACAGGTCGACCTGCATGTCGATCAGGTGATGTCGGCAATCAGTTATGTACGAAGCGGCAAGGTACGCGCGCTGGCGGTCACCAGCCGCGCCAAACGCTCGCCGCAACTGCCCGACACGCCGACCTTCGATGAAGCCGGTGTGAGCGGCTTTGAGGCCAGCGGCTTCACTGGGCTGGTCGCCCCGGCCGGCACGCCGCCGGAGGTCATCAGCAAACTCAACGCCGCCATCCACCGTGTTCTGGCCCAACCGGCCATCCGCGATTTCATGACGGGACTCGGCAGCGACGTCGTGCCGGGCACCCCTGAGGAACTCGGCAACTATATTCGCACCGACCTCGCGCGCTGGACCGGCGTGGTGAAAAAAAGCGGCATCAAACTCGATCCCTGATTGGATCCCCGAGCGGTCAGCGCGGCGCCAGCGAGACACGCGCCTTGACGGCCTCGGCCAGACGCTCGCGCAGCAGCGGCAGCGCCGCACGCCCCGCCACTTCGCCGGCGGCGATACTTTCCAGCCGCGCAGAAAAATCGAGGGTGCGGGTGCGCGGGTTATCAGGCCGGATGGGCACATCGGCCTGCGCCACTTCATCGCTGCCGCGCCACGACACATCGACCGCCACCACCACATCAGCGCCCATACTGCGCGCCACCGCCACCGGCACGCGGCTGCTCAAACCACCGTCGACATATTCAACGCCGGCAATCAACACCGGCCAGAAGACATCCGGGATACTCGCCGAGGCACGCACCGCAAGCCCCGTATTACCGCGGTTAAAAACCGTCATGCGCTTTGCTTCACGCGCCGTCGCCACCACGCCAAACGCCCGCGGCATCGTCTCAATCGATCGGTTGTCGAGCAGACGGTTGACGTAATTTTGCAAGGCCTCGCCGCGCACGCGGCCGGGCCCAAAAAGAGTGAGGTCAATCAGGTCGCTGTCTTCGATTTGCAGCGCGTGTTGCTCGATCGCCGCCGCCGTCATGCCCGACGCATACAGGGACGCCACCACCGCGCCCGAGCTGCTGCCGACCACAATATCCGCCTGCAGCCCGGCCGCTTCCAGCGCCTTGATCACACCGACGTGTGCAAAGCCGCGCGACCCACCCGCCCCCAGCACCAGCGCCAGCAGCGGTCGCGCCGCCTGCAAACGCACGACGGGCAGCGCACGCGGTGTCGCCAGCTCTGGATATTCACGCGGCGTGAGGGCGCAACCCGCCAGCAGCAGCGCCATCACCGCGCCCAGCATCAATCTACGCATGGGTTTTGCCATCGCGCCGTCGACTGTGGGCGCTAAGGTAGCAATGGTAGCAATGGTTGCAATGGTAGCAATGGCCGCATTGGCATTGATGACCACAATGAGCGGCGCGCGGCACCACGCGGGATCAACAGCCTCACTTTGTTTTTGCCTGCAAGGAGGCGGCGAACTCCCCGTGTTTGGCACTCAAGGTCTTCAGCCAGCGCTGGCCGCCGAAGGTAAAACCGATCCAGTAGCCCAGCTCGACCAGTTCGG
>CAIWNB010000353.1 GCA_903913965.1 uncultured beta proteobacterium | reverse complement strand
TATATTGGTGGCCAAGGGCGGAATCGAACCACCGACACAAGGATTTTCAGTCCTCTGCTCTACCGACTGAGCTACTTGGCCTTATCGTGACTGCCCGCGAACGCGGCCAGGGCGACAAAAGGGCGCTATTAAAACCTCTCGGCAGACGAGAGTCAATAAAAGCACAGGCCGCATTCTACAATATTTCCGCAACCCTTTGTGCCTGAACAGATTACGGCTCTGCGATACGCGACAAATTTGCTCGTCACAGAAACCCAACGAACCTTCAGCCAAGCCACGCCGGCACAGCATTGTTCTAACTGCTGGACTCAACGGGGCCGGCTCACATCAGGCCGCAGAGTTGTTTATTTACCCGCCGAAACGGCCTTCAACAAGTTGCGGGTAATAACCTCACCCAACTTCTCGAAAGTGTTGATAATCGACTCGACGTTGCGTTTAACTGATTTTTTATGCGTTTGGGCGGGTGCAACGTCACAAAGGTAATCGATTTCATCTTCCGCGATTTCCTCTGTGGTGACGAGATGATCAATTGCTTCGTCAATGTTGTTAATCGCATCAAGCATGCCCTGCACTGCGGCAATGTTCGATGGCGTCAACCAATACGTCGCTTTAATCCGCTTGGCGTATTTCAGCAGTGCCGGTTTCATCGCCGGGCTCTTTTCCACTGCTGCAGGCAAAGCAACCAGGCTGTAGCTTTTGTTATTTGGCAAATCGCCCTCAAGCCACTCCGCCGCTCCGGCAAGGGTGATCAGCGCCTCCTTCAGCCACGCAGGCGTGTCAGCAGACTCTGACGTATATATTCCGGTTTTTATATCGAACGCTTTGCACAAGGCTTTGCGGTCAACATTGGGCTTGCCAGGCGCCAACACCCACACCAGCATTTTTGCTTTTTTCATTTCGTTTCCTTTTTTGAATAAACTGGCACTGTACCTTTGCCGCCGATTGCGGGGCGGGACTCGCGGGGATACTAGCAGAGACACGTACATTCCGACATGACAAACAAGGTTACGCACGAGTCATTGCGGCTCATAGAGTCATTGATGGAAGCAGGTCCTGATTACCCTGACAATTTTTAACGCGGCTTTACGGAGGGGAACGACTTGAACAGAAGAACCATATTAAAACTTTTCGCCCTGCCCCTCGTCGCAGGCCTGCTTCCGTTTCATGCCCGGGCCGTCGAACCTTTTGATTTCAAAACAGCGCGGACCGGTTATCTAAACCGCTTGTCAGCGGTAAAAAAAGAGGGCGTCGTGCCGGTGATCGACATTGAAAGCTCATACGATCCGACACGCATCAATCTTGATTCTTTCACACGATCGATGGACCGCGCCGGCATCGCGCTGATGTGCCTTTCGGCGGATCAGCCGGGCAATCTCGTCAAAGAGGGACTGTTTTGGAGTAACCACAGTCTTGAAGCCTGCACAAAATATCCATCTCATTTCATCCCGACCGGCAATGGTGGTAACCATCCTGCATGGACGCGCGTTCCGGAGAAATTTCTCGAGGCAAACGAGCGCTTCATGCTCGACCACCAATATCCGATGATGGGGGAATTTGAAATCCGCCACTACCCTTCGCCGCGGCAGATCCAACGCGGCGAATTATTCCGCGATGTGAACGTTGCCATCGACGGACCTCTCGGGCATCGCATTTTTGCATTCGCCGAAAAGACCGGGCTGCCTTTTCAGATCCACTATGAGATCGAAGACGAGCTGCTCGATCCGCTCGAGCGCATGTTGGTCAAATATCCAAAAGCCCGCGTGATTTGGTGCCACTTTGCGCAGATTCGTTATCAGTCCCGGTCCACACGTTATTCACCTCAGTTCCTGGATGGATGGCTGGAAAAATTTCCCAATCTCTATGTGGACACCGCATTCGGTGACGCGTTATCGGTTTACCAGCCCAGCGGCGAACGCCATGCCCAATATTGGAGCCGCATGCGCGAATGGAACGAACTTATTGTCGCCAGACCGTATCGCTTTCTGGCCGCCCTCGACATCGGCGGCGACCGCATGCACAGGGTGGAAGAATGGACGCGGACCCTGCGGGACTTGCTGCAAACGCTGCCGGCGGAAACCCGCGAGATCGTGGCCTACAAAGCGGCATGGCGGCTGCTTTTTGCCGAAACGCTCTGAAACTTCGCTTGCCCTGAGTTGCGCGACTGGCCCTAGGACTGCGCATCCACCCGCGCGCGCACAGCCAGCTCAAGTGGCAAAGTGCCGGCTCATAAAGCAGCTGATTGCCGGAAATAAAAAAGCCCCGCTTGCGCGGGGCTTTTTTGCAACACGGCCCGGGCGAACCCGGGAGGTGAAGTAATCAGCGCGTAAGCGCGAATTACATCCCCATACCGCCCATGCCGCCCATACCACCCATGTCACCGCCGTGGCCGTGACCAGCGTGGCCTGCATCTTCCTTCGGCGACTCAGCAACCATCGCGTCAGTGGTCAGAATCAGGCCGGCAACCGAAGCGGCGTTCTGCAGAGCGCAGCGCGTCACTTTGGTCGGATCCAAGACGCCCATTTCAACCATGTCGCCATACTGACCGGTTGCGGCGTTGTAACCGAAATTGCCTTTGCCTTCGACCACTTTGTTGATCACGACTGACGGCTCGTCACCCGCGTTCGAAGCGATCATGCGCATCGGCTCTTCGAGCGCGCGCAACACGATCTTGATGCCAGCGTCCTGGTCGTGGTTGTCGCCCTTGACCTTGGCCAGCGAGGAACGTGCACGAACCAGCGCAACACCGCCGCCCGCCACGATACCTTCTTCAACCGCGGCACGCGTTGCATGCAGAGCATCTTCAACACGCGCTTTTTTCTCTTTCATCTCGACTTCGGTAGCAGCGCCGACTTTGATCAGCGCCACGCCGCCGGCGAGCTTCGCCACGCGTTCCTGGAGCTTCTCTTTGTCGTAGTCGCTGGTCGCAGCTTCGATTTGCTGACGAATCGTCTTGACGCGCGATTCGATGATCTTGGCTTCGCCTTTGCCGTCGATGATCGTCGTTTCTTCCTTGCCGATCTCGATGCGTTTGGCCTGGCCCAGATCTTTCAGCGTCGCTTTTTCGAGCGAGAGGCCGACTTCTTCAGCAATCACGGTGCCGCCGGTGAGGATCGCGATGTCTTCGAGCATCGCTTTACGACGATCGCCGAAGCCCGGCGCTTTAACGGCGCAGGTCTTCAGAATGCCGCGGATGCCGTTGACAACCAGGGTCGCCAGCGCTTCGCCGTCAACTTCTTCGGCAATGATCAGCAGCGGACGGCCGGCTTTCGCCACTTGCTCGAGCACGGGCAGCAGATCACGGATGTTCGAGATCTTTTTGTCGTGCAGGAGAACGTAAGCGTCGTCCAGAATCGCCATTTGCTTTTCAGCATTGTTGATGAAGTAGGGCGAGAGGTAGCCACGATCGAACTGCATGCCCTCGACGACGTCGAGTTCATTGTTCAGGCTCTTGCCGTCTTCAACGGTGATAACGCCTTCTTTGCCGACTTTTTCCATCGCCTTGGCAATGATGTCGCCGATGTCTGCATCGGAGTTGGCCGAAATCGAACCGACTTGCGCGATTTCTTTGTTGGTGGTGCAAGGCTTCGACAGCTTTTTGAGTTCGGCAATGACCGCCTCAACCGCTTTGTCGATACCGCGCTTCAGATCCATCGGGTTCATGCCGGCGGCAACGAACTTCATGCCTTCTTGCACGATCGACTGGGCCAGAACGGTTGCAGTGGTGGTGCCGTCGCCGGCGATGTCGGAGGTTTTGCTCGCGACTTCCTTCACCATTTGCGCGCCCATGTTTTCGAAGCGGTCTTTGAGTTCGATTTCTTTGGCGACCGAAACACCGTCTTTGGTGATGGTCGGCGCGCCGAACGAGCGCTCAAGAACCACGTTACGGCCTTTCGGGCCGAGGGTTACTTTGACCGCATCGGCCAGAATATTGACACCCGCGACGATCTTGGCGCGGGCCGAATCATGAAAACGTACGTCTTTTGCTGCCATGTGAATTCTCCTGTTTGCCGACTGCGTTTATTCAATCACGCCCATGATGTCTTCTTCGCGCATCACGAGCAGTTCTTCGCCGTCAACCTTGACGGTTTGGCCGGAATATTTCCCGAACAGAACGCGGTCGCCGACTTTCAGATCGAGCGCGCGAACGGTGCCATCTTCCATGATCTTGCCTTTGCCAATGGCTTTGACTTCGCCTTGATCAGGTTTTTCAGTGGCGGTGTCCGGAATGACGATACCGGAAGCGGTTTTACGCTCTTCCTCGAGCCGCTTGACGATCAGGCGGTCGTGTAAAGGACGAATCTTCATACTTGCTTCTCCTCTTTGCGTTTACTGGGACGAACTGGATTAGGGTTGTTGCTAGCACTCATCGAGCGCGAGTGCTAATAATAGGGGCTTGCCGCCCGGATTTCAAGAGCGCGTCAGCAACCAGGGCCAGAGCCAGCCTGTAAAGCGAGCGCCAGAAACCAAAATTATCTAATTATTAACAATGGGTTAAACAAGGCCGGCCAAGGCGCGCGCGGACCAGTAATTTAATACCCTGCGTAGCTTACCCGGCTGCCAAAGCCCGGCAATCCGATCGCTGCGGCCTGATCTTCGATCCGATCAAGTCGCTTCATGGCAGGTCGATTTCGCAAGAATGCTACACTGGGTTTAGCTTAGACCATGCTCCGCATACTCATCATTTACGCTCAACGCCAAGCGACTGACCATCGCCCGGGACACCCTGGCAGCCGCGGTCGCGGCGCCCGGCGCTATCATCGACTGTCGCGACGCGGCCCCCTTGGCGGACAAACAATCAGCCGCCGCCGCGCCACCAACCTTTTATGCCGTCCATGAAAACCACCAGTGACAACGCGCAATGGCTGGCCCGCAGCGCGGGCGCTGTCTGGCATCCCTGCACGCAAATGAAGCAACACGAGACGCTGCCACCGCTGCCCATCGCGCGCGGCCGCGGCGTCTGGCTGTATGACTACGATGGCCGCCGTTATCTCGACGCCGTCAGCTCGTGGTGGGTCAATCTTTTTGGCCATGCCAACCCGCGTATCAACGCGGCGCTGCACGAACAGCTCGAGACCCTCGAGCACGTGATCCTTGCCGGCTGCACCCACGCCCCGGTGGTCGAACTCTCCGAACGTCTTGCCGCACTGACTGGCGGCCGCCTCGGCCATTGTTTTTACGGCAGCGATGGCGCCTCGGCGGTCGAGATCGCGCTGAAGATGAGCTTTCACTATTGGCGCAACCGCGGCCGCACGGCAAAGACCGGCTTCATCAGTCTCTCTGGCAGTTATCACGGTGAAACACTCGGCGCCCTGTCGGTTACCGATGTCGCCCTGTTCAAGGACACTTACGCGCCGCTGCTGCGGCAAAGCGCGCAAGTGCCAAGCCCGGACTGGCGGCTTGCCGCCGACGGCGAATCACCGCGCGACTTTGCCCGGCGTTGCGCGCACGCCCTCGAAGCGCATCTAGAACAGCATCACCATGAAACGGCGGCACTGATCGTCGAGCCGCTGGTGCAGGGTGCGACCGGCATGGCCATGCATGACGCCGAGTACCTGCGTCTGGCGAGCGCCTTGTGCGCACGCTTCGAGGTGCACCTCATCGCCGATGAAATCATGATCGGCTTTGGCCGCAGCGGGACCTTCTTTGCCCACGAGCAGGCCGGCATCACACCGGATTTTCTGTGCCTGTCGAAAGGCATCACCGGCGGCTATCTGCCACTGGCAGCGGTGATGACCACCGACACCGTTTATGAGGCCTTTTACGACGACGCGACAGCGCGCGGTTTTCTGCATTCACATTCATACACCGGCAATGCACTGGCCTGTCGCGCCGCGCTGGCGACACTCGACATCTTTGCCGCCGACGCGGTGATCGAAACCAACCGCAGCAAGAGCGCCGCCCTGACATTGGCTGCAGCAGCGCTGGCGCAGCATCCGCGCGTGCGCAATTTCCGCAACACCGGCATGATCTGGGCGTTCGAAGCGGACACCACCGACGCCACATTTGCAGGCCATTTTCATCAAGCCGCACTTGGCCGCGGCGTATTACTACGGCCAATCGGCAACACGGTTTATCTAATGCCGCCTTACATCATCGACGCCGACGAGATATCATTTTTGCTCGCCGCCACACAGGGCGCGCTGGAGGACTGCCTGACATGAGCGGACAACAAGCATGCAGTTGAGTTTTCTTAACGCAGCCATCATTGACGTATGCGAAGGCGAACTCGAATGGTCCGTCAAGATGCCGGCCGCGCACACGACGGTCGAGCTCTGAGGTGCGCGCACTGTTCTTATTGGCGCTGCTTTATGCCGCCGCCGGCTTCGCGCAAGAACGTGTTGAGCGCCTTCCAACGAGCGTTACACAAGCCCTCACGCAAGCGGGAATTCCACTCTCGGCAGCCGGCATCTATGTACATGAAGTGGGTGTCGAACAGCCACTGCTGGCAGCAGGCGACACACGGGCGCTCAACCCTGCGTCAACGATCAAACTAGTAACGACCTTTGCCGCACTTGACCTACT
The DNA here is from genome assembly GCA_903913965.1 of uncultured beta proteobacterium. GTDB lineage: Bacteria > Pseudomonadota > Gammaproteobacteria > Burkholderiales > SG8-41 > PALSA-1004. The sequence continues at coordinate 23,501 of CAIWNB010000353.1, read as the reverse complement.
AGGCCCCGCCTATCGCTGGTCAACCGAGGTCTATACCTCGACGCCATTGCAGGGCGATCTGTTAACCGGTGATCTGGTGCTGCGCGGCGGCGGTGATCCGCGGCTGACCCTGGATAATTTCTGGCTGCTGTTACGCCAGTTGCGCGCACGGGGTTTACGCGAGATCCGCGGCGACCTGGTACTCGACCGCAGTTTTTTTGCCGGCGTGACGCCGGGCGACCCCGGCGGCTTCGACAACGAGCCGGCGCGTCCTTACAACACGCAACCCGACGCCTTGATGGTGAATTTCAAATCGTTCCGGCTTAACTTCATCCCCGACGCTCAACGTCGCACCGTCAATATTACCGTCGAGCCAGCACTACCCCAATTACAGGTCGTGAATAATCTTGCACCGACCGCGGACGCCTGCGGCGACTGGGTAGAGAAACTAAAAGGGGTCGCAAGCGGCGATGCGGCAGCGGCGCGTCTGGTTTTCTCCGGCACCTTTCCACTCGCCTGCGGTGAAAAGGAACGGCACTACAGCCTGCTTGGGCACCCACAGTATGTGCACGCACTGTTTTCATTGCTGTGGCGTGAACTTGGCGGCAGTTTCACCGGCGGCGTGCGTGATGGAGTGATCCCCGCCGGCGCGCAACCCCTGTTGGTCGCGCCCTCGCAACCGCTCGTCGACGTGGTGCGCGACATCAACAAATTCAGCAACAACGTAATGGCGCGACAACTATTCCTCTGGCTGGGTGCGGCAACACTGGGCGCACCGGCCAGCGCGGAAAAATCCGTGCGTGCCGTTGTGCAGTGGCTGGAATCACGGCGTCTGGCCGCCCCGGAACTGGTGTTGGAAAACGGTTCGGGCTTGTCACGTAGCGAACGCATCAGCGCGCGCACCCTCGGACAATTGTTGGTATTCGCAGGGCGCAGCGCCCTCATGCCCGAGTTTGTCAGCTCGCTGCCGCTGGCAGCGGTCGACGGCACCATGCGCAAACGGCTGCATGGCGCCGAGATCGCCGGACAGGCCCACATCAAGACCGGTAGCCTCGCCGGCGCGCGCGCCATTGCCGGCTATGTGCTCGATGCGAAAGGGCGCAACATGGTTGTCGTATTTCTCGTCAATCACCCGCGCGCCGGCGAAGCCATTGCCGCCCAGGACGCTTTGCTGAAATGGATTTACGCGCGCTAGCACCCGCAACCACCCCGCGAAAACATGATGATTTCATGGGGAAAAATAAATATCGCACCAGCCAAAAATATATATTTTCACAAATAAACAATTAGTTATATCGATGTGTTGCCAAAACACAACAGATTTTTCAAATTTATGCAGCAAATAAATGGACTTAAGTAGACAAGTTAAACCATTTTCTTTAATCTTGACTCAACGCTTTAACCGATTGGAGGTTTGGCCAGTCAAGACAGCCCCGCATCAGGACAGTCATTGCAAGTATCCCGATGAAGGCTACAGACCACCCAAACGTTTCGACCGTTTAAGGCCCATCAGTAATAAAAGTGGCGAAGTACTAACTTAATCAAAAAGCTACGCCACCATCTACATAGCCGGGTCGCCCCCGGCTATTTTTTTCAGGACCGAATTTTTGTTTAGAACTGTTTTGCAAAATCAAGGAGCAGCCAACATGTCCACCAAAACACGTCTCGGCGCCATCGCAATCGCAGTCGGTGCAGCCATCAGCGGCGGCGCAAGTGCTGCCGACAACACGTTTTATATTGGCGGCGCCTGGGGCGGCGCACGGCCGAGCTTCGACAGCGCGAACGTAACTTCCGGGGTCGGCACCAGCTTCAGCGCAAAAAGCTCCTACATGCGGCCGCTGAAGATGTACGGCGGCCTTAAACTGAGTAAAAATTTCAGCATCGAGGGCACCTGGTTGAACCTCGGCTCATACGACTCCAACACGTCAAACACCCTGGAAATGACCGGCTGGGGCATGTCTCTCGTCGGTTACTTACCGGTAACGAAAGATCTTTCCCTCCTGGGTCGCATCGGCGAAAACCGCATGACGCTGAAAAACATCACCAACAATGCCTCCGACACGACGTGGAGCCCGGTGCTGGGTGTTGGCCTCAAATATGATTTCAACCCGAATATGGGCGTGCGCTGGGAAGTCGAACGCATTTCCAAAATGGGTAGCAACACCAACACCATCAAGACCGACACCAATCTCTATACCGTCGGCTTGGATTACCAGTTCTAGAATCAGCCTCAACACATTGCACAAGGGCCGGATCTCCGGCCCTTGTTGTTTGCACTACTAAAGTCCGATGTCTCGCCACAAGGTATCGATGCGCGCCTTGGTTGCCGCGTCCATGGCAATCGGCGTGCCCCATTCGCGCGAGGTTTCCTGCGGCCATTTGTTGGTGGCGTCTATCCCCATCTTCGAACCGAGCCCGGCGACCGGACTGGCAAAGTCCAGATAATCGATCGGCGTGTTCTCCGCGATCAGGGTGTCACGCTGCGGATCCACACGCGTGGTCAACGCCCAAATCACTTCCTTCCAGTCGCGCACGTTGACATCGTCATCGGTGACGATGATGAACTTGGTATACATAAACTGGCGCAGGAAAGACCACACACCGAACATCACGCGCTTGGCATGTCCGGCGTACTGCTTCTTCATGCTAACGACAGCCATACGATAAGAGCAACCCTCGGGCGGCAGGTAAAAATCAACGATCTCAGGAAACTGCTTCTGCAGCAGCGGCACAAATACCTCGTTCAATGCCGCCCCCAACATGGCCGGTTCGTCGGGTGGCTTGCCGGTATAGGTGCTGTGATAGATCGGATTACGCCGCATCGTCATGCGCTCGATGGTGAACACCGGAAAACGCTCGCGCTCATTGTAATAACCAGTGTGGTCACCGAACGGCCCTTCGAGTGCCGTTTCACCGGGCCGAATAAATCCTTCCAGGACGATCTCGGCACGCGCAGGCACCTGCAGATCATGACTCAGGCATTTGACGATTTCGCTGCGTGAGCCGCGTAACAACCCGGCGAACTGATACTCGGACAGGCTATCCGGCACCGGCGTAACGGCACCGAGCAAAGTCGCCGGATCAGCACCCAGCGCCACCGCCAGCGGAAACGGCTCGCCCGGATGCGCCAGGCAATGATCGCGATAATCGAGAGCGCCGCCACGCATCCCCAACCAGCGCATGATCACCTTGTTCGGCGCGATGACCTGTTGCCGGTAAATCCCCAGGTTCTGCCGCGCCTTCGCCGGCCCGCGCGTAACCACGAGACCCCAGGTAATCAGCGGTGCCACATCCCCCGGCCAGCAGGTCTGGATCGGCAGCCGGCCGAGATCAACCGCGTCGCCCTCCCAGACTATTTCCTGACAAGGCGCACTCGACACCACCGAAGGCGACATGCTGAAAATCTGTTTTAGCAGGGGCAACTTGTCCCAGGCGTCTTTGAAGCTCCGTGGCGGCGCCGGCTCCTTGAGGCTAGCCAGTAACTGTCCGACCTCACGCAACGATTCGACGCGCTCCTGCCCCATGCCAAAGGCAACACGCAAGGGCGTGCCGAACAGATTGCCGAGCACCGGCATGCTGTGACCGCGCGGCTTTTCAAACAACAGCGCCGGCCCCTGCGCCTGCAGTACGCGGTCACAGATTTCGGTCATCTCCAGCCGCGGGTCAATTTCGACCGCAATACGCTTGAGTTCGCCGCGGGCTTCAAGGGCCTGAATAAATTCTCTGAGATCGCGATATTTCATAAGGTGTCAACGGCCAATCGGCGGCCCCGGAAAGAGCGGCAGAAAAAATAAAAAATCGGCGGCGATGCCGGCAAAAATCACCGCGCCTATCCAGTTGTTAAAAACAAATGCCTTGAAACAGCCTTCACGCTGACGCGTGCGCATCAATGCATACTCAACCGCAATCAACAAACCCGCCATCAGCAAGGCCGAAAAATAACAGGCGCCCATGCGCGCCCAGTAGCCAACCACCACCATCGTCACGATAAACAAACAATAGAAAATCATGACGGCGAGTACGTCGTGACGACCGAACAATATCGCCGAGGATTTCAGTCCCAGCTTAAGATCATCGTCGCGATCAACCATGGCGTATTGCGTGTCATAAGCAATCGCCCAAAACACATTGGCCAGCAGCAAAGTCCAGGCGATTGGCACCACGACATTATGGTGCGCGGCAAAAGCCATTGGCAGACCGAAGCCAAACGCCACGCCGAGCCAGGCCTGCGGCAGCCAGAACACCCTCTTCAAAAATGGATAAATTACCGCCAACGCCAGTGCGGCCACCGACAGCCAGACCGTCAACGCATTGAGTTGCAACACCAACGCGAAGGCGAGTCCGGCTAGCACCGCGGCGAGCGTCAGCGCTTCGCGCGACGAAATACGTTTGGCCGCCAGCGGACGGCCGCGCGTGCGCTCAACATGGCCATCAAAATTGCGATCGGCAAAATCATTCATGATGCAGCCCGCCGAGCGCATCAGCACCACGCCCATCACAAATATCGCCGCGATATACGGGTTCGGCGAGCCGGCCGAGGCCAGCCACAAGCCCCACAATGTCGGCCATAACAACAACAAAATGCCGATCGGCTTGTCGAGCCGTGTCAGCTTTTCATAGATATCAAGTCGTTCGATGAGTGTCATGGCGCAAGCTCGAGGATAGCCGGCAAAAACACTTCCGTCACCAACAGCCGGGAACCGCGAAACACAAACAACGAGCGCCGTGCCCACAGACGCGCCGGCGCCACCTCAAGCAGGTCGCAGGCCGTCGCGTAGAGTGGATGACCGCGCCTGAGTTGACGAAAGTGCAACGGCTGACGCCGTACACGCGGATCGGCAAACAATGCCGCGCCGAGCGGGCGGGTGCCCAATGTGAGCAGCAAACGCCACGGCCCGCGGGCGGCACGCCGTGATGCCACCGAGTGCGCAAACACCACCGCGACCCCGTCACTGTGCAGCGCGACTTCACGCACCGTGCAAGCAATGTGCGCAGCATCCTCAACCAGCGTGTATTCGTCGCGACCCGCCGGCACCTGCTTCAGCGCCCGCAACACAACGCGAAAGTGCTGCGATCGCAACTGAATGCGGCGCGTCAGCGAACCCTGGTCGAGCAGCCAACGGCGCATGCGCCCATCGGCGCCCAACGGACGGCGCTGCCAGAGTGTGTCTGAATAGTGGATCAGCATGCTTGATTTGTCGGTGCCTGCAGCAGGCCGCCATTATCCCCCAGCCGGGGCGATTGACGCGCGGTGTTTATACGCGCAGATAATTTTCACGACCACCAAGCCAGCGATTTAAATGCGTCTCGACCACCGCAGGCGCGCTCTGCAATAAATCCTGCGCCACCTCGCGCGCGCTTTCCACCAGATCAACATCGGTGCTGACATCGGCAAAGCGCAGCATCGGCACACCGCTCTGGCGCGCCCCCAGCAGCTCGCCGGGGCCGCGCAAACGCAAATCCTCGCGCGCAATTTCGAATCCATCGGTGTTGCTGTAGATGATCTTGAGGCGTTCACGCGCCAGCGCCGACAAGGCGCCCTGATAAAGCAGGATGCAGGTGCTATGCCCGGCACCGCGCCCGACACGACCGCGCAACTGGTGCAACTGCGCCAGCCCCATGCGTTCGGCATTCTCGATCACCATCAGGGTCGCGTTCGGCACATCAACGCCGACCTCGATCACGGTGGTCGCCACCAGCAACTGCACCGCACCCGTGGTAAACGCCTGCATCACCGCCGCTTTTTCGGCAGTGGCAAGACGCCCGTGGACGAGCCCGATACGCAGCTCCGGAAACGTTTCGCGCAGCCGCTCATGGGTATCGAGCACCGATTGCAACTGCAACGCCTCGTTACGGCCACGCATGTTTTGCGGCCGTGACTTCGCGCCCTCTTCGACCTCGGCCTCTTCGATCAAGGGGCACACCCAGTAAGCCTGACTGCCCGTCATGCAGGCGTCGCGCACGCGCTGCACCACCTCATCACGACGCGCATCGGCGATCAGCCGTGTGGCGATCGGTGTGCGGCCCGGCGGCAATTCATCAATCACCGACACATCGAGATCGGCGTAATAACTCATGGCCAGCGTGCGCGGAATCGGCGTCGCACTCATCATCAGCTGATGTGGCTGGGTGAGCGCGCCGGCCTTGCCCCCCTTCTGCCGCAAGGCGAGGCGTTGACGCACACCGAAGCGGTGCTGTTCGTCGACGATGGCAAGGCCGAGTTTGAAAAATTCAACGTCATCCTGAAACAGAGCATGGGTGCCGATCACGACCTGCGCCTCTCCGGCGGCTACGCGTTCGAGCACCTCGCGTTTGGCTTTGCGCGGGAGATTGCCGGCCAGCCACGCCACCGTAACGCCCAAAGCAGTCAGCCAGGCGCTGAATTTTGCGTAATGCTGTTCGCCGAGAATTTCGGTGGGCGCCATGATCGCCACCTGAAAACCGTTTTCAATCGCTTGTAGCGCGGCGAGTGCAGCGACGATGGTTTTGCCGCTGCCCACATCCCCCTGCAACAAGCGCTGCATCGGATAAGCACGCGTTAGATCGTCGCTGATTTCAGCGGCCGCCTTGCGCTGCGCATTAGTCAATGCAAACGGTAACGCATCAAGCAACGCACGCGTGAGTTTGACGCGCGGCTGCAAGGGCGGGGCATCGACGCGCTTGCGTCTGTCGTAGTGAATGCGCATCGATAACTGCTGCGCCAGCAATTCGTCAAACTTGACGCGCCGCCACGCTACATGGGTGCGCTCTTCGAGTTGGTTCAGGTCGGCAGCCGGTGGCGGGTGATGCAGATAGCGCACGCTGTCACGAAAACCTGCCAGCTTTAATCGCTCCAACAAGGGAGCAGGCAGCGTGTCATCCAGATCAATGGCGGCGAGCGCCTTGTCGACCAGTCGTTGCAGCACCGCCTGCGAGAGACCCGCCGTGGCCGGATAAACCGGCGTTAGTTGCGTGGCGACCGGCGCGCCTTCGGTCACGACGCGATATTTCGGATGCACCATCTCGGCACCAAAAAATCCCTGCCGGATTTCGCCGAACAAACGCACGCGTGTGCCGGCTGCAAGCTGGCGTAGCTGGCTCGGATAAAAATTCAGAAAACGCATCACCACCACGCCGCTGTCGTCTTCGACCGTGCAGACGAGCTGGCGTTTGGGTCGAAACTTGACGGCGTTATCGATCACCACGCCCTCGACCAGCACGGTTTGTCCCGCCGGCGCGTCGATGATCCGGTACAAATGCGTCTGGTCTTCGTAACGCAACGGCAGATGCAAGACGAGATCAAAATCGCGATGAACGCCGATCTTGGCCAGCACCGCCTGGGTCGCCTTGCTGGTTTTGCCAAGCAAGCCCGCGAGCGGCGGGCGAGTGGCAACAGGGGCGTCGCGTTTCGCCGGCGTTCGCTTCAAACCTTGACGCTCACGCCAAATGCAATACGGCGTCGACTTCGACCAGTGCGCCGCGCGGCAGACTGGCCACGCCGACCGCAGCGCGCGCCGGATAGGGTTCGCGAAAATAAGTCGCCATGATTTCATTGACACGCGCAAAGTGCGCCAGATCGGTGAGATACACCGTGACACGCACTGCGTCATCAAGACTGCCGCCGGCGGCCGCAGCCACCGCCTTGAGGTTTTCAAACACGCGCACGATCTGCGCCTCGATCCCATCGACCATCTGCATGCTGTGCGGGTCAAGCCCGATCTGCCCGGACATATAAACCGTGTCGCCGCAGCGCACCGCCTGTGAATAGGTGCCGATCGCCTGCGGTGCCGCCGCCGTGTGTATGGTTTGTTTCATAATCGCTTCTCCGTCCATCGTTAACGTCTCGCCCTATGATGAAGCCAGCGCGCGCCGAATTCAATCGCCGCAGCGAGGTCGCAACACTTACACCTGCAAGCGGGCCGTGTGATGGGACGCAGCGGATCGCATCAGATTTTTCGGTGCGTGAGCCGGCTCCACCGGGAAACGCCAGAACGAGAGGCCAGCGGCGACAGCCATTTGCCGTGACGAACAGCGACAGCGGAATCGTGTCTCAAATTCCATGACTCAAGGAGCGCGCCCCGCCTGCCGATATCAATCAGGCCGGATTTGCCGCTTTGTCGCCAACTCAAGCGAAAAGTCATGCGTAAGTTGTATACCTTTGCGCCAAATCAAAGCGCTCAGCGTAAACGGCGCGTAGATTAACATTTCTTAATACTGGGTTGATTGTAAACAGGTTATTTTGTGTTTCGAGAACGGTTTTTCAGGCAAACCCTTAATTACTGTTTATAATCTCCCCCCCCCCCAGGCATAACTTGGGCATAGCCTTCACAAAATTGCAAAGGCAGCACGAGAGAATGGGGGCAGAAGAACGTGGAATTGAGGCGCTTTCTGCATTAACTGTTATCGCTAAACGACTAAAAACCAACCCGTTTGGCTATTGTCGAAATAAAACGTTTTCAGATACACTTGACACGAATAATTTTTTGGTTACCCAACCAGACCAACTTGCCCACGAGGTGAAAACATGAAACGAATTACCGCCATAGCCATTCTGTCCTTATTCTTTACGAGCAACGTGTTTGCTCAGGCCGGCGCAGCGGGTGCCGCTGGCGGTACCGGTGGTGGCGCAGCAGGCGCTGGTGCAGCAGGCGCAGGCACGGGCGCTGCAGGCGCAGCTGGTGCCGCTGGCGCTACGGGCGCTGGCGCAGGTGCTGCAGCCGCCGGTGCAGGCGCCGCGGCAGGTGGTGCGGCTGCTGCAAGTGCGGCAGTCGCTGGTCTGAGTGCTGCTGCGGTAGCGGGAATAGCAGCAGCGGTAGTCGCTGTTGGCGTAGCCGCATCGAGCTCGTCGGACGATGCGGCCACACCGGCAGCCACATCAACCCGGTAATACTGTTTCAGTCTCTTAAAAATCTCGGCCTTGAGCCGAGATTTTTATTTGTTCTGCCGCTTTATGCGCAGAACAAGGGCCGGCCCCGCCTCATTTGATCGCGGGCCTGTAATCGGTCTGGTTCAAGGTAATATCTGGCCATTATTCATAGTAGCGGCCTGACAGGCATTCTCTTGGCTTCGCCTTGGCACGCAACCGCTGACCGGCTCACTTGAAACTTCGCACCTACCTCGCGCTTTTATCTTTGGTGGCTCTGCTACCGGCCTGTTCGTCGGGCGGCAGCGCCATGCTGCAAACCTTGCGCAGTGTCGCGCCGGGGGATGATGCGGCGCGCGCGATACCCAACCCAAATTTTCAATACCTGCGTGTGACCGTCGATGGCCGCCTGGCGCTGTTTGTGCTGGGTTATATCGACCCACATCCGCTGGGCCCGGTCGAGGTTTGGTACAGCGCAGAAAAAGAAGTATTGCGCTTGCAGAACGGCCGCTTGGTCGGTGCGACGGGTTCGCCCACCGAATGGCAAGGGGTCGACATACCTCTGCTACCGGCATGGGCAACGCTCGCCCGCACCACCGAGCCCCTGCAGTGGACACGCACGCGTGATGTGATGCCCGGCTACCGCTTTGGCCTGCGCGATGCGCTAAGCCTGCGCGTGACGGCGGCGCCAGATAAAAGCGCTTTGCTGGGCATTACGCCGCAAAGCCTGGTCTGGTTCGAAGAGCGGATGCAACCGCCGCCCACAGCCACCGGCGTCTTCAGCACACTCAACCCATCCGACGATAACAATCTGCCGGTGGCCCGCTATGCCTTGGCGCTGCGCGACGGCAAGAGTACGATCGTCTACGGCGAGCAATGTCTGTCGGCCCGCTTATGCTTTAGCTGGCAACGCTGGCCCGTCGTGCAAAGCAGCGCCGGGCCGCAATGATGTCACTTCGGCGCTTTAAGTCATCGACTGGTCCGCGCGGCACGCCGCGGCAAACGACGCGTCGCCTGCAACAGGCCAGACTATTCAACGCCTTGTGCGTACTGCTGGCCTGCGTATGCACACCGGCGCACGGCCAGTTGACCCCCAAGCGTCTGAGTCAATGGCTGGTCGAACAGCCCGACACCGCCAACAGTTATGCGCCGGGATTGAGCTGGCGCGTGCCGGACGAAATTCCGCGCCAAAACGCCCTGCGCCTCGAACTCTTGCAACAGCTTGCCAACCCTGCAGCAATGCCAACCGTTGACGAAGCGGCGCGACAACGGCTGCGCCTCTGGTTAAACGCCTTGCCGGTGACCGGCCGCGTGCCGCTCGCCTCCACCGATCCACGCTGGCTTGAAGTTAATCCGCGGCGCGACCCGCTGCTCAAACCCGGCCACAGCATCATCACGGCGTCACGCCCCGATACGGTGACGGTCATCGGCGAAGATGGCCGGCGCTGCAGCGTCGTGCATGTCGCCGGTTATGAAGCCAGCGCGTATATCGAAGCCTGCCACGGCCCGCGCGCGGCACGCACTGATTGGGTCTGGCTGGCCCAACCCGATGGACAGGTGCGGCGCTACGGCATGGCGCGCTGGAACAGCGAGGTGCAGGACGAGCCGGCCCCCGGCGCATGGCTATGGGCGCCCTCGCGTGACAGCGGCTGGCCGCAACACGCCTCCGAACAACTCATCCTGTTTCTCTCGACACAGGGCCCGGCCGACGACCGCCAGCCCGGCGACACCGTCGCCGCCCTGCCACTGAGCACGGGTCTGCTGCCACCAAGCGGGCCGGCAATCCGCTCGCGTAACGCAACCCTCACCACCAACGACTGGGGCGGTGTCGGCCTGTTACAAACGCCCAGCGCGCGCATGCACGACAGCGGCCACTTTGCGTTTGACATGAGTCATGTCCAGCCCTACACGCGCGGCAATGTTTTTCTGCAACCCTTCGACTGGATGGAAGCCGGCTTTCGCTACACCGATATCAGCAACCGGCTATATGGCGCTGACATCGCCGGCACGCAAAGCTACAAGGACAAAGGGCTGGATATAAAAATTCGGGCCTGGCGCGAAACCGCTTACCTGCCCGAACTCGCGGTCGGTCTGCATGACCTCACCGGCACCGGCTTGTTTTCAGGCGAATACCTCGTCGGCAGCAAACGCACCGGGCCGCTCGACTGGAGCCTCGGCTTGGGCTGGGGTTACGCCGGCGCGCGGGGTAGTGTGAACAATCCGTTTACGCTTTTGAGCAAGGGCTTTGATACGCGCACGACCGATGTCGGGCAGGGTGGAAAATTCAGCCCCAGTGCTTATTTTCACGGCCGCAGCGCTTTTTTTGGCGGCGTGCAATATCAAACCCCGTGGCCATCGCTGATACTCAAACTCGAATACGACGGCAACGATTACCAGCACGAACCTCAAGACAACAACCAAACCCAAAAATCGCCATGGAACATCGGTCTGGTCTATCGACCCAACCGCACAGTAGACCTCAAACTGGGTTTTGAGCGCGGCAACACATTAATGCTGGGCTTCACCATCCAAACGCAACTCGACCAGTTGTCGATGCCCAAGCCCGCTGATCCGGCGCGCGTTACAGTTGCCACCAGCCGACCACAAAACGCCCCCGATTGGTCGCTCACCGGCCGTGACCTCGCGCAACAAACCAACTGGGCCATCAGCCGTATCGATCAACAAGACCGCGACCTGCGGGTGACCGTCGACGATGCCGACGCCGGTTACTGGCGCGAACGCATCGACCGTGCGGCGGCGGTTTTGCATCGTGATGCACCGGCTAATGTCGAACGCTTTGCGCTCGCTTATCGCCAGCGCGGCGTGCCGCTCGCCGAGCATGTCATCCATCGCGAGACCTGGGTGGCGGACAATACCGCACCCTTGCCACCGCGCGAACAACGCGATGCAGTCATCGCCCGCTCCCCTGTTGCGAATACAACCGGAGCGGCAGTCTTTGCCAGCGCGCGACCGCGCTTTGAATCGGGCCTCGGCGTTAATTACTCCCAGGGATTCGGCGGCCCTGACGGCTTCGTGCTGTTTCAACTGTCGGCGGTGGAGCAGGCCAAATATCGCATTCGTGACGACACCTGGCTGCAAGGCAGCCTGCAACTGCGCCTGCTCGACAATTACGACAAATATAAATTCACCGGGGCCAGCGAGATGCCGCGGGTCCGCACCTATATCCGTGAGTATCTGACCACCGCGCAGGTTACCCTGCCCAACCTGCAGGCAACCCACGTCGGCGGGTTCGGTGAAAACCAATATTTCAGCCTCTACGGCGGCTATCTGGAATCCATGTTCGCCGGCGGCGGTGGCGAATGGCTCTACCGGCCGCTGTCGAGCCGCGTCGCCTTCGGCGTTGATGCCAATCTCGTACGACAGCGCAATTTCCGCCAGGACTTCGGCTTCGGCGACGCCGGCGATCAATCGCATTACAGCGTCGCCACCGGCCACGCCACCCTGTATTGGGACACCGGCTGGGAAAATGTCGTGGCCAACCTCAGCGCCGGCCGCTATCTGGCCAAAGACATGGGGGCCACCGTCTCGCTGTCGCGCGCCTTCCAGAACGGCGTGCGGATCGGCGCCTACTTCACCAAGACCAATGTCTCTGCGGAAACCTATGGCGAGGGCAGTTTCGACAAGGGCATCTTCGTCTCCATGCCCTTCGACGTCTTTCTCACTCGCTCGAGCGGTTCGAACGCCAATTTCCTCTGGCGTCCGCTGGTGCGCGATGGCGGCAACAAACTCAACCGCGCCGTCACACTCTATGATTTGACCAACGTGCGTGACGAACGGACCTTGCAGAACCGTCCGGCGCCAGCCAGCAACGCACAGACACAACCCGCCAATGCATTCGAACGCTGGAGCACGACGCGCAGCGAAAGTGAACCGTATACCCGCGTCGAAGCAAAAGCGTCAACGACACAGTGGGCCGCTGAAGCGCGCTACGAACAACGCCTGCAGGAAGAACTGCACACCCAGGGGTTTCGCAACCTGCGGATCGCGCTTGATACGGCGGGCCGTCTGAACGTAACGCTCACCCACGATCATCTGCCGCCGCTGAGTCGCGCCGTCGGACGCGCAGCGCGCACGGCCTTGCGCCTGGCACCACTCGAAGCGCGCGAGATTCGCATCGACTTCGGCACGCGCAGCGCGCCGCGGGTACGCTACGAATTCTTTGACCTCAAACGGCTCGCGCGTTACTTCGACGGCCAGCTTGATCAAGCCGGGCTCGCCGACTACGTTGCAGTGACCTATCTCGACCCGGCGGCGCGTGAAGAAAACCCGCTGGCAGGTCTCGGCGATCTCGACGCCAAGCCGATCAACGCCAGCCTCGCCAGCGTCGTGCTGCCCGAGTTAAGCAGCGTAGACCGGGTCGCCAACGATTTTGTCGGCGCAGCACGCATGGCAGCAAAAGCCGACTGGCTGACCGCCGGCGCAGTGTTTGCCGGCGCGGTGATTGCCAGCAGCACGCTGGATCATCGCGCCGATGAATTCGCCCTGCAGCATGCCGACAAGCGCTGGCTGAAAGGCCTGAACACCACGGGCAACGCGCTGCCGTGGGTGGCCCTCGGCGGCGCCGCACTGGTCACGCTCGACGATAGCGATCCCGTGCGCGCCCGCACCGGCTACACCGCGCTGGAAGCCGGCGGCACCGCGCTCATCGCCGTCACCGGCATGAAATACGCGGTTGGCCGCGCGCGTCCGCAAGCCGGCCTTGGCAGTCATCAGTTCCAGCCATTCTCAGGCGGCGCCAACAATGATTCTTTCCCCTCCGGCCATGCCATCACGGCGTGGTCGGTGTTGACGCCGTTCGCCCTCGAATACGACGCGCCCTGGCTCTATGGTGTGGCCAGCCTGACCAATGCAGCGCGCGTCGGCAGCCGGCAACACTGGCTGTCTGACACCGTCGGCGGCAGCCTGCTGGGCTACGGCATCGGCCGCCTGTTCTGGGAATCAAACCGTGACACGCGCGGCTCGATCCCGCGCATCACCTTAAGTCCGTCGAACATCGAAATGAAGTGGACATGGAAATGAGCGCGACAGGTCTGGTGTCGCGGGCCTGCGCGCTCATCGTCATCATTTTGCTCGGCGCCTGCGTGGTGCGGCCGCGTCACGACACCGCTGCCGAAACCGCGCAGATGGCGCAACAACAGGCACGCATGGAACAAGAATCGATGGTTGCCGTCACGCAGCAAGGCATCACGGTCTGTCGTGAACTCACCCTCGGCATAGCCGAACGCGACTGGATACGCGGCGAAGTCATAGCCACCGATGGCCGTAACATCAGCGTGCGCATCAGCGATGCCGGGCGCTTTGCGCATACGCTGGATAACGCCGCTGTAACGCGCGGCTCGCTGGTGCGCAGCGCCGCCACACTATGGACGCCCTGCCGGTGAGCCGCCGCATCGCGCTACTCATCAGCGCGGGCATGTGCTTGCTGGCGCTGGGTCTGGGTCTAGGTCTCAACGCCGTCGCACAACCGGCGGGCAAACTGCCCAGTGTCCATCTCGAAGAGCTGACCTGGACCGAAGTGCGTGATGCCATACAAGCCGGCACCACCACCGCGCTCATTTATACCGGCAGCACCGAGCAAAACGGCCCGCATCTGGTGCTGGGCAAACACAACTTCATCGCTCGTCATGTCGCCGGCCGTATCGCCACGGAACTCGGTAACGCCATCGTCTATCCGGTGCTGCCTTACGCCCCCACCGGCGACAGTGCAGCGCGCAGCGGTCATATGCGTTTCCCCGGCAGCATCCATCTATCCACGACGACCTTTCGGGCGGTTGTGCGCGACCTTGCGTTAAGCGCACTCGCCGCCGGCTTCCGCCAGGTTTTTCTGTTGGGTGATCACGGTGACGGACAAAACGAATTGAGCGCCGTCGCCCGCGAGCTTGACGGTCTCTGGGTGACGCGCGGTCAGCGGGTGTTTTATGTGCCCGCCGTTTACGTTCTGCAGGAACAACAGGTGCGCGCGTATTTGTCGGTGGTCGGTATCACTGGCGACGGCCACGGCGGCGCGGCCGATACGGCAGAACTCGCTTTCATCGACCGCCAGGGGCAATGGGTGCGCACCGATGCATGGGCGCGCAGCAGCAACCAAACCGAACAGGTCAGCGGCGTCAGCGGCGACCCGTTGCGCGCCGACGCCGCCATGGGGCGCACCTTCATCGACTATAAAATCACCAACGGCGTGCGACAGATCCGGGAGCTGATGAACGATGTCCGGCGCTAAACCCTCGCAAGATGACCGCGGCAAGACGCCGCCGCACAGCATGAAAAATGCCGCCTTTGCACAGCGCGCGCGCTTCGCGCTGGCAGGCCTCGCCGCAGCGTGGCGCAACGAATCAAGCTTTCGTATCCAAACTGTTTGCAGCGTGCTGCTGCTGATCGCATTGCTGACGCTGCGTCCGCCGTTGCTGTGGTGCGCGCTGTGTCTGCTCATGGCCGCCCTCGTCATGGCGGCCGAACTGCTCAACACGGCGATCGAACATTTTATGGATCATCTGCATCCGGGCCTGCATCCTGCCGTGAAGACCGCCAAGGACTGCGCGGCGGCGGCAGTGCTGGTATTGAGTGTCTGCGCGCTGGCGGTCGGCGTGATGACTGCGCTGGTTTCTTTTGGCCTGTTGCACTGACATGCGCAGCGCGCGCGACTTCAGCTTCATAACGGAGGCCGCATGGATTTGAGCGGCTACATTCTCGCGCCGTCGGCCGCGCTCTCCGCGTGGCTGCAACTGCTGCGCGATCAGCTCGCCGCGCCGCGCGGCATATTCTGGTGGCCGACATTGGCGACAGCGCTCGCTGGCGTCCTCTTGGTGACCCTCATCCGCCGCAACCGGAGACGCGAGGAAACCACGACAACGCGATTACGTTACACCGACTTCGTACGCGAACTGCCGGTGGATGTGCTCTGCTTTCTGGCGTACACCTTTTGCCTCGTGCTGTTGGGCCCGCTGCTGCTCAAAGCCACCATCGCCGGCGCCAGCCTGGTTTTTCTGCTGGCTGGCGTTCCACCGGCACGCACGGACATCACGGGCGTGCAGGAACAACTCATCGTCGCCGCACTGATTTTTATATGCAGCGATTTCATGCTGTATTGGAGTCACCGCCTGTTTCATGCCTTTGCCCCGCTGTGGCGCCTGCACCGGCTGCATCATCGGCCAGCCGTGCTGACGCCGCTGACCGCCTTTCGTTTCTGGCCGCCCGAGTCGGTGGTGCACTTCATCGCCTTCAGTCTGGGCAGCGGTCTCGCCATTGGCATCTCAGCAAAGATACTCGGCATCGGCGTAGCACCGTCGACTTACGCCGGCTTGAATGTGTTTCTGCTGGCGTGGTATCTCGCGTTTTCCCACTTGCGCCACAGCCATGTGCCGCTGCGCTTTCCGCGCTGGCTGTCTTACGTGCTGGCGTCCCCGCACATGCATCAGGCGCATCACTCGATCGAGGCGCGCCATCATCATCGCAATTACGCTACCGCACTCGCCCTCTGGGACTGGATGTTTGGCACGCTGCTGATTCCGGATGCGAAGGAAGGCTTCGACTTTGGCGTCGCCACAGCCGCGCCTACCGGCAGAGCCAAAGCAACGCAGGCCTGAACGCTGCGGCACCGGCAACGCCGGTGCATCACCCACACGCGCGACCAAGCCGCCACCCGCTAGGCGGTCTTCTCCAAATCCACCGCGCGCTGGCGCAAGGTCTTGTCGGCCTTCAACACCATCTTCGCTACTTTATGGGTCGGCGTGTGCGGCAGGGCATCGACGAACAATACGTAACGCGGCACTTTTTGTGGCGCCAGATGTTCGCGACACCAGCGTGCGATCTCTTGCGCATCGGCTACCGCGCCAGGCTTTAACACCACCGCCGCCAAAATATCGTCTTCGCCCAGTTCAGCCGGCACCGCCACCGCGGCAGCTTCGTGCACCGCGGGGTGGTCGCCAATCACGCGATCGAGTTCAGCGCCGGCGATGTTCTCGCCACGCCGACGGATGATGTCTTTCTTGCGGCAAACAAAATAATAGTAATCATCTTCATCGCGACGCACGATATCGCCGGTACGAAACCAGCCATCGACAAACGCCTCACGGGTCTGTTCCTCATCACGGAAATAGCCCTGCATGACGATCGGCGTCTTCACCCAGAGTTCGCCCTCGACATCGGCCGCGACATCGTGACCGTCGTCATCCACCACGCGACACTGCGCCCACGGCCGCGCCGGATCGGGATGTCGCCCCACCGGCCCCATGCTGCCGGCTTTGCGCAGGCCCTCGATCGGATTACAGGTGACGCCGGGGATTTCCGTCATGCCATAGCCGCCGATCAGGTGCGGAATATGAAACTCATCCCGAAAGGTCGCCTCCATCTGGTGACGCACGCCATAGACCGCACGCAACTTGTGCGCCGGGCGGTATTCATCGCGCGAGCGGTTCATCAGCATGGTGCCGATCGCCTCGATAATGTTGACTTCGGTGGCACCGTAATCGGCCGCCGATTGCCAGAATGTCGACGCGGAAAACCGCGGCATGATCGCCATGCTGCAGCCGGCGGCCAGCGTGCCGGCGGTTGAATAGAAAGTGGCGTTGATGTGAAACAGTGGCAGCACCACCATCACGCGATCATCGTCCTGCAGATACACGCGTTGCACAAAGGCCTCGCCGCCGCTGACAAAACTGCGCTGGCTGTGCATCGCCCCTTTCGGAAAACCCGTCGTGCCCGAGGTATACACAATCAAACAGGTGTCATCGGCTGTCACGTCAGGCGCAGGCAATGCCGGCGTCATGCCGGCGGCCGCCTCCAGCAAGGAAGCAACATCCGCAGCCGGCACATCAAGCGTCAGAAACCACGGCGCGGTCTTGAGACCTTCACACGCTTCGCGGGCGACGGCGAGGCTGTCGCTGCTCGCCACCACAGCGCTCACCTCAGCGTGTTCAAACACGTAGCGCGCCTCAGGCACACCAAACTCCGGATTAACCGGCACGTCGATAGCACCGATACGCGCTAACGCAAACAGCATCAGCACATGGCCATCACTGTTGCGCCCCATGACCGCGACGCGGTCACCGCGACCGATACCGCGCGCCAAGAGCATGGCGGCGATGCGGCCGATGGCGTCACCGGCTTCGCGCCAGCTCCAGACACGTTGCTGGAACAGCATGTAGGGGCGTTCGGGCGCCCCCTCTGCACGGCTGGCAAACGCGCCGTGCAAGGTGTAATCGTGCGACGGATAAAGGTGCAGAACCTCGAGTGGTTTTTTCATGATGTGTGCAAAGCGATGGAGACGCGGGCGTCGCGGCTCAAGCCCGGCCCTCATGTGAACTCACCGCCACCACCGCACGCGACGCACTGCGGTTACTCCAGGCATAACGCACGCCGTTCAACAACGCGACTTCGCCTTGCTTGACCACTACTTCCTGCGTGTCGAGCAACAGCACCAGCTCGCCCTCGAGCACCACGCAATAATCAAAGGTGGCGGTATGCTGGACATAAGGATGTTTGGCCTCGGCACTCCAGGCTGAAGCCGCCGGCGAACCCATGTCCGCAAAGAAGCGGCGCACGTCGGCTTCCCCGACCTTGCCCTGCCAATCGCGATCGGGCGGCAGAATATCGACTCGATAAACCGTACCGCCGTTTTTCGGCTCGAGCGAACGCGGCAAATGTAGCGTTTCATAAACAATGGGCGCGGGGCTGCGCGCCGTCACCCACATGCGTTGCGAGACAAAACCAGGACGCGCCGGATCGAGCACCAGATCGGGCGAGGTGCCATCACTCACCAGCACGCTCTTGCCGTCGGGGCGGTCGATTGCGACGATGCGGCGTGTGAGTTTGATCCCGGCCGGCGCCGCTGCGGGCGGCAGCGGTTGATCGTTACCGATGGCGTTGCCGTTACCATCGGGGAAATCAGCGCCTATCATGTCGAACGCCATTTGCGCGTCGACCGGGTAACCCCACTGGTGCCAGGCGCCGACCTGGATCACCACGTCGCCGGGCTGCATCAGCAGTTTGCCTTCATCGAGTATCAATTCACGCTGGCCGTTGACCATCATGCCGTAATCAACCGTCTGCGTTTTATGCATCGATGAGGAATACAGGCTGTTGCCACCGCGATCCCACACGCCGGTGCAACCGGCACGCAGTTTCGGCGGATGCGGCAACACCACTTCCGGGTCAAGGGCCGGGTTGTAATCCGCCGGCCGGCCGACACTTTGCACCACCCGCAGATGACCGCCATCGGGCAGGCCGGGGAAAATATATTTGCGATTGCCTTCATCGACCGTACCCGACAACGCCATCGGCGATTCTTCCCACACCCACAAATCGGTATGTCCACGCGCCGCAGACATCGAAGACGGATGGGAATTGGGCGCGCCGCCGTCGAGCAGCACTGTGGATTCGCCGGCGGCATTATTACCGGCGATCAAACGCCGGATCGGTTTCAAAGAAGACATGGCTACTCACTTTCCTATGAGACAAAAAGACGGGGGTTTTCAGCCGCAAACGCCAACCGCCGCAGAGGCAAAACAGATGGCATGCGCAGCGTGGCAAAACTTCAAGGATAAGCGCCAGCCTGACGGGGCGCAACCGGATTTAGCAGTGTAGTGGGGGGTCGTGGCTGTCATGCGCAACGATGCAGGCAACCAATGCACGAGTAGTTTGCCGACGCTACGGTGATATTTTGTCGGTGCGCAATTTTGTCGATTGACCGCTGCGTGAGGCAAAGCGTGTTGTCTTACAATACGGCGCAATTGGCAATACTTCGCTCAAACATCCGTGCGGCGCGCTAATACGGCAAGAGCCATGAGCCCGCATTCACTGAAAGAACTTATGCGCATTACTTCGATCACACCGCATCCCGCTTCGATTTCATTCAAGGTGCCGCGCACCACCGCCCACGAGCCGATGCGTCATGCCGCAGCGGTCATCGTCGAGGTGCAAACGGATGCGGGCATCAGCGGCGTCGGTCAGATCCACGGTGCGCCGCTCAAAGAAATTTGCGATTGGGTGGTCAAGCTGGGCGAAGTGGCACGCGGCATGGACGCACTGGCGCATGGCGAAGTGTGGGAAAAACTGTTTTCGCTGACGACGCCGCGCCCGCATGGCTTTCGCGCCGGGGATGGACTGCCGCCACCGCTGCCGCGCAACGCACGCGCGCAAATCACCGCCGCGCTGGCCGGCATCGATCTCGCGCTGTGGGACATCAAAGGCAAAGCCGCCAACATGCCGGTCTACCGTCTGCTCGGTGCGACCTGCAAAGCGGTGCCCGCCTACGCCACCGGCGGTTATTACCGCGAAGACAGCCGCGTTGATGGTTGCGCTGAAGAAATGGCGGCCTTTGTCGCCAAGGGCTACACCGCGGTGAAAATGAAAGTCGGCGGGCAAACGCTGGCCGAAGACGTCGAGCGCGTAGGCCTGACGCGCGAAGCGATCGGCAGCGCCACCACTCTGCTACTCGATTGCACCGCCGCCTATGACGTCGAAACCGCCATCCGTTTCGCGAACGAGGTCGCGCCCTACAACCCTTTCTGGCTCGAAGAACCGCTCTACTGGTATTTGCAACCGGCGGATTTCCGGCGGCTCGCCGACGCAATTTCGCTGCCGCTCGCGCATTGCGAACGCGAAATGCACCGCTTCTCGACGCGAGACTACATCACCAACGGCAGCGTCAAGTATGTGCAGTTTGATTCGACCCGCCACGGTGGCTTCACCGAATCGCTGCGTGTGGCGCATCTGGCCGAACAACTCGGCGCGCGCATCTCACCGCATCAGGTTCCCGAGCTACACGCCCATCTGTGCGCCGCGTTTCCGGGCACCGCCTTCGGTTGCGAATCCAATGGCGACCCCGATCCGCTCTGGCTTGGGCTCTACAAGCAACGCGCGGAGATCAAGAACGGCCACGTTCACCTGACCGAGGCGCCGGGCTTTGGCATCGAGATCGACTGGGCGTTTGTGGCCAAACACCGCGCCTGAACCCCTTTATCTGGCCGGTCAGCGCCCCGGGCCTTGGCGCGGGGAAAGGTTGCTGGTCGCGGCATCGTCACTATTTGAACATCACCTCGTCCTTGAGCGAATAAAGGATCGCCAGAACCTCCCGCTGCTCTGGCTCGCCAATACTGTGCTTGCGCAGCACCGAAAGCACATCATCGACCGCGGCGATCAGTTCCCGCTCGTTCACGTTCATTCCCTTGTGCGCAGCGGCCATGTCGCGCCCCGAGTAGGTTTCCTTGCCGCCGGTTCCGGCACCGATGAAGTCGTGCACGTGCTTGACCAGCATGGCGCGATCCTTGACCACCTCGAAACGCGTCTTGATCAATGGATTTTCATAATGTGCGTCGACGATGTCCTTGGCAATCTGGGCAACTTTTTCTGCGCCGCCGAGGCGCTCATAAAGACTGGTGGTCATTGAAACTCCTTGAAAGTAGTTAAGACAGGAAAGCTCAGGCGGAACTTTACGGGAATGCATGCGGCCCTAAATGAGGCCTAGATGAGATTAACTTCGGGCATCCGGCAAATCGCAGAATCGATAGCCGAGCCCGCGGACCGTTGCAACCGCCTTCGCCTGTGGACCCAGCTTCTTGCGCAGTGACAGGATGACCACTTCGAGCACATTGCTGCCCACCGCATACTGTTTTTCACCCCACACCTCATTCATCAGCTGATCGTGCCTTAGTAACGCACCCTCCGCCTTCATCAAGACGCCCAGCACGCCGCACTCCAGCGGCGTTAACAAAGCCCGCCTTCCCTCGACTACGACTTCGCGCGTTGCCGCATCAATCATGATGCGATCAGTTATCCGCAACTCCTTGCGCACCAGGCGTCGCAACCAGGCGTCGACCGAGCCAGGGCCAAAATCCAGAATGGCCGACGCGAGCGGCAGGCTGGCCTCTGCGCTCACAACCTCAAAACCAAGTTCGGTCGCCGCGGACGCATAGGGGGCAAGATCGGACACCGAAAGATAGACGCGTTGCAAAAAAGGACGCAGCTCGACATAGGCGCGCTTGATATCGAGCCAGCACGCCGCCTGCACGGTCGAAGGCGCGTCACCGCCGTCGTCCGCCAGCCAGCGACGCAGAAAGAGCACGCGCCGGGATGCGTGCAGATGCTTTGGCAGGTGCTCCCACCAGACCCGTGTCAGCGGATCCGCCGCGATGTGCTCGCGTGGTACGCAGGCGGGGTCAAACATGCAGTAAAAACCAACGATCCTGCGGTTGGGTTCCCGCACGACCTGGAAGGCCGACGGCAACACCTTCCACCAGTGCCCGATGAGCGCGCGCCCGGCAGTCCCGTCATGCTTTTCGACGATGTTCAAGATGGCGCTTTCATCGCCCGGCCTTGCCCGCTCCACCGCAAGATTTTCCGCGCGGCTGGGAAAAAAAGCCTCGCGTACGATTGGGTTATCGATCAGGTATATGACATCCGCGGTGTATCGCCAAAGATCGGCGGTGGCGATCGCCGAGGCCTGTGCCTCAAGGGCACTCCAGGCACGACGCCGATAGCCGGTGAA
Organism: uncultured beta proteobacterium; assembly: GCA_903913965.1. Lineage (GTDB taxonomy): Bacteria > Pseudomonadota > Gammaproteobacteria > Burkholderiales > SG8-41 > PALSA-1004. The sequence goes on along the minus strand of CAIWNB010000353.1, from coordinate 1,176 downwards.
CCGCACCGGATCGGAAGCACGCAGCTGGCCCGCAATCGCTTCCTGCACCGTGGGATGCAAAACCAAACCGTCATTGCGCCGCTCGATTACAGATAACGCCTGAATACGGTCGTAAATATCAGCGGCTTCCGGGCGATCAAGCATCGCCGCGAGCAGGGTTTGCGTCGTGCGCCGCACCGTCGACATGGCTTCGAGCGCGCGACGGGTGGCGAGGTCCAGATCAGCCAGAAAAATATCCGCGAGCTGCATGATGACCTGATGGCGCACCAGATCGCCTGGAATATCGTTTAGAAACTTGCGCCCGGAGGAGATCGCCAGTCGCAACGCCATCGGATGGCCGCGCGTAAATCCATACGCGCGCCTCGCGGCTGCTTGCGACATCCCTCCCGCCTGCAACACCCGCAGCGCGGGTTCGCGACCGAGTTCGTCCAGCCTCAGGCTGACAAAGGTCGCCCCCGAGTTCATCCATGCCGGATGCGGAAATCGCCGCGTAGCCAGCAGCAGAAGCAAGTCTGGCTGGCGCGGCACCAACTGTTCCCTGATCCACGAGTCGAGCAATTGCAACTGCTCGTAATTGTCCAGCGCGACGATCCCGCGCACGCGCTTTCGAGTCCTGTCGGCGACGCCGGCATCGCGTAATGCGCCAAGCAATCCGTGCTCGGTGGGCTCAATCGCGCGGCAGTCGACCACCACGGCCGCATCCCCCCTGTCTCGCAAGTGGCTGATGAGCGCGTGTAGCAACGTCGACTTGCCGATCCCCGGAATGCCATGCAAATGCACGACAGCCCGCGCCCCTGATTCGAAGGTATTAAGCAGCGTCGCGAACTCGCTATCGCGCCCGTACACGTTCTTCAGTTTCGCGGGCACACTCACAAGATGCGCCGCTCTGGGTCGCAAGACCGATTCTCGAGATATTTTTGGCATTCTGGGGCTGCGACTACCTCGGGCTGAAGGCCTCGCATGTAAGTCACACGGACGCCGACCGTTTATTTATCTAAAGATTGTCTCAAAAGTCGAAGCGGTGTCAAATCCCGGGAAGGCTGGTGTGCGTTTCGATGACCAGCACTGCGGTCGCAGAAGGTGCAATACAAACTGTTTGCGACCGGGATCGGGATTGCCCTCGACGAGCAATACGCATGGTGCGGAGTCGGCATCAACCAACGCTGCAGGCGAGAT
>CAIWNB010000352.1 GCA_903913965.1 uncultured beta proteobacterium | reverse complement strand
TCGTTTATTACGGCGACCTGCGCCATGTTCAGCCTGATTAATCTGCCGTCGATCTCGCTGTGGGCACTGCTGGGGCTCAGATTGCAGACGTTTCTGCAGAATGATGCGCGGCGCAGAATATTTAACTGGGGTATGGCGGCCGCGTTGGTGATCGCCATGCTGCCGGTCTTATTTGTGTAGTGCGATGCCAAGACCCTGTCCCCCGCTGTGCCGCGTTGCCACGCCACAAAATACGACGGCTGCGTTTTAACGCCGAGTTGTGCGGTGAATTCCGCTTCACAAGACTATTCGTCCAGCACAATCCCTGTCGCTTGTATGACCTTGCCCAGCCGCGCCATCTCGCTTTTGAGCGTGGCCGCCAGTTCTTCTGGCGTGCCGCCGATTGCTTCCACGCCGGCGGCGAAAAATTTTTCCCGCGTGTCGGCGCGGCGCAGAAAAGGAATGAACTCCCGGTTGAGCCGCGTAATGACCGCTTCGGGCGTGCCCGCCGGCGCGAAGATACCCTGCACCGACACCAGTTCATAGCCGGGCAGGCCGCCGGCCGCGATGGTCGGCAAGCCGGGCATCAGGGCGCTGGGTTTTGCACTGGTGACAGCGAGTGCTTTGAGCCGGCCTGATTGCAAATGCGTCGCTACTGAACCGGCGTTGGCGAACATCAGTTGCACCTGGCCGCTGATTAATTCGGTGAGTGCAAGTCCGCCGCTTTTGTAGTTCACGCGTACCATGTCGGCGCGCAGCATAGACTTGAATAATTCCGCTGCGAGGAAGCTCGAAGCGCCAATGCCGGAGGTCGCATAGTTCAGCGCGCCGGGTTTGGCGCGGATGAGGGCGATCAGGTCACGCACCGATTTCACCGGCAACGCCGGATGCACGACGAGAATATTCGGCGAGCTGATGGCCAGCGTCACCGGCGCGAAATCACGCAGCGGATCGTAGGCGGTCTTGCGCAGGAAGGGTGTGATCCACAGCGGCGCGGCGGAGAGGCACAAGGTGTAACCATCGGGTGCCGCTTTGGCGACGATTTCCGCAGGCAGGTTGCCGCTGCCGCGGTTATCGACAATCAGCGCCTGGCCCAGCGTGGCCGTTACGCCTTGCGCAATCAGGCGCGCCGCAAAGTCACCGCCGCTGCCAACGCCGGTGACGACGATGCGCACCGGCTTGGTGGGATACGCTTGTGCGTTTGCGTTGCCGATGACGGATAACAGCATCGCCAGTAGCGCGGCACGCCTGTAATGTTTTGCGCTCATCGCGTCACACAATGCACGGGCCACACGACTTTGCTGCCGGCAGGTTCGATGCGACCGTCACCCTCGACAATGGCAACGCGGACGGCGGGGTCAGGCAATGTGGAGATGTTTTCAACATCGGCATGGGCTGGCAGAAACAGCAGCAGCGGGTCTGACAATTTGCCGTCTGGTGGCGGTACTTTGAGGTTGGCCGGTTCGGTGGCCGCGGCGACGAATAAACTGACGTGCAAATGCGGATAGCCGGAGGGCCCGAAGGCGCGGCCGACGGTGCCGGTCAGGCCGGAGCTGGCAACGATTTGTCCGGCGTTGACCGGTTCGCCAGGGTTCAACCGTGGCATCGTCGAGAGGTGTTGATATTTGACCACCGCCCGATAAGGCAGGCTGGTGTCGGCGGGGGCGTGTTGCAGCCACAGGTAAATGCCTTCGAGCATGCCGCCTTCGCCTTTGGCGATGACTTTGCCAGAGGCCATGGCGAGTATCGGTGTGCCTTCCTGCAGACTGATATCGAAGCCGCCATGCAGGCCGCCGTTGCGGTTTTGCAGGCGCGTGCTGTTGTCGAAGCGCTCTTGAGAGCCCCATGCGGAGGCGATCGGCGCGCAGACGTGGCTGGTCGGAAAAGCCGGTGTGAGGCCCGTGGGCCGGACTTCGTAATCCAGTCGTGGTGCGCTGCCGCCATTACGCGACTGTGCTTGTGTGTAGCCTGTGGAGGCGAGCAGGAAGGCAGCAAGCAAGGCGAAGGCGGGCAAATTTTTCATGCAGGACTCATCGGTGATGGTGCGTTTGGCGGCGGGCGCCATGAAGCGCGACGCCGGTAGTCGGGCTTCACGCAGAAGAGGGTGATTATCCGACGAACGTTCGCGATTGCCAAAACTGTTGTGTTACCAACGCTGCCAGCGACATAAGCGCCGGCTGTGGGCGCAGGCTAAAATGGCGCTTCACCCAGGAACCCGCTTTGTCCTCAATCGACCTCACGCGCGACGGCGTTATTGCCACCGTTGCCATCAACAACCCTGCCAAGCTCAACGCGTTAACCGTTGCGATGTGGCGCGAGCTCGCGCGCGTGATGCACGAATTGTCCGGGGATGACAGCGTGCGCTGCGTGGTGTTGCGCGGCGCCGGTGAGGAGGCGTTTGGGGCGGGTGCTGATATTGCCGA
>CAIWNB010000351.1 GCA_903913965.1 uncultured beta proteobacterium | reverse complement strand
ATTTCGGCGCGCGGCAGACGGCGTTCTTCAAGGCCGAAGGCAACGTTTTGCGCCACCGTCATATGCGGCCATAACGCATAGTTTTGAAACACCATGCCGATGTCGCGCTGCCATGGCGACACACCGGTGACATCGTTGCCATCGACCTTGATGCTGCCGCTCTGCGGCTGGTTGAAGCCGGCGAGCATGCGCAGCAGGGTGGATTTGCCCGAACCCGAGGGGCCGAGCAGGGCGAAAAATTCACCGGGTTCGATGCGCAGGCTGACGTCGCGTAGCACTTGAGTCGTGCCGTAGGCGAGGCTGACGTTCTCGATATCGACACGGACTTTGCGGTTCGCTGGCATGCCTACACTCCGGTTTTCAGCATCGTGCTGTCGTGTCCCGCTGCGCGGCTGCGGATCAGACGGTTGGAAAAATAAGTGCCGAGGGCGACGGTGATGACGGCCACTACGCCCAGCGCGGCGCCCGGGCCGCGGCCGGCGATGCTTTGCATATAAAGGTAAATGCCGTACGACATCGGCGCGTTACTCTGCGCGGTGACCAGCATGATAGTGGCCGAGAGTTCCACCGCGGCGGTTAAAAAGCTGGTGACAAAACCGGCCAGGATGCCGCCGGCCATCAAGGGCACCACCACGCGATAGATCGTGCGGTTCTTCGAGGCACCAAGGTTTTCTGCGGCTTCTTCGAGCGAGATATGCAGTTGCTGCAAAGCCGCGGTGCAGGAACGCAGGGCATAGGGCAGGCGTCGCACGGCGTAGGCGATGACGATAATCAGCCAGAAGGCGGTGAAGGGTTCATCGGTGAACGGCAGCTGAAAATCCTTGAAGGTGCGCAGGTAACCGATGCCCAGCACCACGCCCGGGATAGCGATTGCACCGGTGGCGGCAAAGTCCAGCCACTGGCGACCGGCGAGTTTGGTGCGCAGGATCAGGTAGGCGATCGCCGTGCCGAGAATCACGTCAGCACCCGCGGCGAGTCCGCAATAGAGCAGGGTGTTGGCCATCATGCCCGAGGAATCACGGAATACCGTCACGTAATTGTCGAGCGTGTAGACGTCCGGCACCACTGAATAGCTCCACACTTTCGAGAATGACAGCAGCAGGATGCCCAGATGCGGTGAGAGCACGACGAGCAGGACGAGAATAATCCAGCCGTAGGCCAGCACCGACTGCCAAGGTTTTAATTCGCGCTTGGCGAGTGTCGAGCCGCCGCGCTGTTGTGTCGCGTAGTCGCGCCCGCGCATCACCCAGCTCGAACCCCACACCGCGATGATGGAGGTGATCACCATGATGACGCTGGCGACGTATCCGATCGGGTCGTCGATGCCGATGGAGGTGATGCGCAGATAGGCCTGGGCGGCAAGGATGTTGGTGACGTTCAACACCAGCGGCGTGCCTACGTCGTCGAAAACTTTGAGGAAGACGAGCGCCGCACCGGCGAGATAACCGGGCATGGCAAGCGGAAAGACGATGCGGCGGAAGAGCCGAAAGCCGCTGGCACCGAGGTTTTGCGCCGACTCTTCCATCGCGCTGTCGATGTTGGCTAGCGCCACCGTGAGATTCAAGAGGATGAACGGAAAGTAATGCAGTGCCTCGACGAAGATCACGCCGTTGAGGCCCTCCATGAAGGGAATGCCGAAGCCGAACCAGTCGTTGAGCAGCAGGTTGACCGAGCCGCTGCGGCCGAACAGCAGTTGCATGGCGGCGGCGCCGACAAAGGGCGGCATGATCAGCGGCAACACGCCCAGCGTCTGGATCAACACCGCGCCACGAAAACGAAAGCGCATCGTGAAGTAGGCCAGCGGCAGTGAAATGAGCGAGGAGAACAACACGCTCATGCCGCCGACGTAGAGGCTGTTGTAGAACGATTCGCGCATCAGCGTCAGGCCGAAGAAGGAGCCGAAGTGCGACAGGGTCAGGCTGCCGTCGCTATTGGTAAAGGCGACGTAGATCACGGTTGCGACCGGGATCAGCAGAAACAAAATGAGAAACGCCGCGATCGCCAGGGCAATCGCGGCGTGGCTGCGGTTGGTGCGTTGATTCATGCGCGCAGCGCCGTGTGGGCCGGGGAACGCCGCGCCCTATTTGGCGAGCGCCGCCGCCTGTTGTGCGAGTTCGACCGCGCGCGCATAGTTTTTGCGCGCCGTGTTGCTCCAGTATTCTTCGAGCGCGGTGGTTTGTTTGGTCTTCTCGGCGTCGCGTTTGGTGTTGCGGTAGAGCGCGAGGAATTCTTTGTCCTTCGACTTCTCCTCGCTGACCACCGGCGTGTATGCCAGATCGCGCGCATCGTCGAGCAGTCGCTGCGCCTGCGCGTTGTTTTTGCCGGCGAGTTTGGCCGCAGCCTCATTAATCGCTTTGGCGGCGGCGACCAGATCCTTGTGCTTGAAGGTAATGGTTTGATCGAAGATCGAACTCACCACGTAGTAACGCGATTCGGCGAGGTCGGCGTCAAAATTTACCTTTGGTTTGATGGTGCCGGTAAACGGGTTGGGGAAGCCGGGTGGGGCTTTTTTGTAGGCGCTCGGCAGCACCGGCAGCCGGCTGATGGCGGCGTCGAAGAGCAGTTCCTGACCCTCCGCAGACATTGTGTAATTGACGAATTTTTTCGCGTTCTCGGCGTTCTTGGCGCCGGCGACGATGCCGATATTGGCCGGCACAATGGCGGTCACCGACGGGTAGACGAAATCAACCGGGAATTTCGAGGCTTTGCCGGCCAGTCCGAAGAAATCGATGACGAGGCCGAGGCCGTACTGGCCGTTGTTGACGCCGTCCGGCACGCCGAAGCTGCGTTCCGTGATGGCTGCACTATTGGCGGCAATCATCAGCATCTGGCGCCAACCCTTGGCCCAGCCTTCGCCTTGCAGGATGGTCTCGACGGTGAGGTGGGTGGTGCCCGAACGCGAGGGCGAGGACATCGCGACGTGGCTGAAATAGACTGGCTTGGTCAGATCAGCCCATTCTTTCGGATCGGGTAGCTTGTTGGCCTTGGTGTAACGCGTGTTCCACATGATGCCGTAGCCGGCCAGCGCCTGCCCGAGGTAGTAGCCCTGCGGGTCGTTGATCGGGTAGTTACCGATTTTTGCCGGCACCTCTTTGGTCGGCGATTCGATTTTTGCCAGCAGCTTTTCGCCGGCCAGCACCTCAAAGGCGTCGGGGGCGGAAACCCAGAACACATCGGGCTTGTTGGTCGCCGGGGCTTCGCGGATGTAGGCGACGCCGGCGGGGGTCGGTTTATTCAGAATCTCGACCTTGATGCCGGGGTTTTTCGCCTCGAAGGCCTTCTTGTAGGCTTCGGTTAGTTCTTTCGGAAATGAGGTGACGACGACCACCTGCTGCTGGGCTTGGGCGGGCACGCCAGCCAGCCCAAGCAGGGCTGCGACCAGCAAGAATTTAAGCGAATTCAAGAGTAAGCTCCTCGGCCACAATCGCGGGCGGCCAATATTACCGACGGCAGGTGTAAATAGCCACCGCGGGGCGCAAACCGCGGCGCCGGTGTGGCACCGGGGGCTTGAAATTCCACGGATCGACCCCAACTCGGGCAGGCTAGCGGCAGATCTGGGGCCGCGTCCGGGGTGATGCACCGCGGGTGACTGAACATTCAACAGGGAACAGGACAAAGATGAGTACAGCGACGAATAGCGCGACGAATACCGCAGCCAAAGAAACGATGGGTTTTCAAACCGAGGTCCGGCAACTGCTCGACCTCATGATCCACTCGCTCTATAGCAACAAGGAGATCTTCCTGCGCGAGCTGGTATCAAACGCCTCCGACGCCTGCGACAAGCTGCGCTTCGAGGCGCTGACCAACAAGGATCTGTTTGAAACCGATCCGGACCTGAAAATTCGCGTCAGTTTCGACAAGGCTGCACGCACCATTACACTGGCTGACAACGGTATTGGTATGTCGCGCGAAGAGGTTATTGCCAACATCGGCACCATCGCCCGTTCTGGCACACGCGAGTTTTTCAAATCGCTGAGCGGCGACCAGGCCAAGGACGCCAATCTGATCGGCCAGTTCGGTGTGGGTTTTTATTCGTCCTTTATTGTGGCGACCAAAGTCACGCTGACCACGCGCCGTGCCGGTGCCGCCGCGGCGGAGGGGGTGCGCTGGGAATCGGAAGGTGCCGGTGAATTCACCATCGAGCCGGTGGAGAAGGTCGCACGCGGCACCGAGATTACGCTGCATTTGCGCGAGGGCGAAGACGACTTCATGTCGGGTAGCCGCTTGCGTTCGATCATCGGCAAATACTCCGACCATATCGTCCTGCCGGTGGTGATGAAAAAGGAAGAGTGGGACAAGGATAAATCGGAGTACGTGACCAAGGACGAAGACGAAACCGTCAATCAGGCCAACGCCTTGTGGGCGCGTTCGAAGAGCGACATCACGCCGGAACAATACGACGATTTCTACAAGCACGTCGCCCATGATTTCGAGCCGCCGCTGTGTCACTCGCATGCGCGGGTTGAGGGCAGCAAGGAATACACGCTGCTGCTCTACGTGCCGAAAAAAGCGCCGTTCGATCTGTTTGACCGCGAACACCGCCAGGGCATCAAGTTGTATGTGCGCCGCGTTTTCATCATGGACGATGCTGAACAGCTGATGCCGAACTATCTGCGTTTTGTGCGCGGCGTGATCGATTCATCCGATCTGCCGCTGAACGTGTCGCGCGAGATTCTGCAACAGTCCAAGGACATCGACGCGATCCGCGCCGGTGCGACGCGGCGCGTGCTGGGCATGATCGAAGAACTGGCTGAGAACGATAAGGAGAAGTTCGCCACGTTCTGGCAGGAGTTTGGCCGCGTCTTCAAGGAAGGCATCGGCGAGGACCAGGCCAATCGCGAGCGCATTGCGAAGATTCTGCGTTTTGCCTCGACCAAGACCGACACCGAGGCGCAGGAGGTGTCGTTTACGGATTACATCGCGCGCATGAAGCCCGAGCAGGAAAAGATTTACTACGTCACCGCGGACAGTTTTGCGGCGGCCAAGAACAGTCCGCATCTTGAGGTGTTCCGCAAGAAAGGCATCGAAATATTGCTGCTGCACGAACGCATTGACGAATGGGTGGTTTCGCACTTGCATGAAGTCGAGGGCAAGCAGTTGCAGTCAGTGGCCAAGGGCGAACTCGATCTCGGCAAGCTCGCCGACGAGGAAGACAAGAAGGAACAGGAAAAAGACGCCGGCGAATACAAGGATCTGGTCGAGAAGATCAAGAAAGCGTTGGGCGAGGGCGTCAACGAAGTACGCACCACGACGCGTCTGACTGAATCGCCGGCCTGTCTGGTTTCTGAGCAGTTCGGCATGGGCGGTAATCTCGAACGCCTGTTAAAAGCGGCGGGGCAGAAGGTACCGGTGTCGAAGCCGATCCTCGAAATCAATCCGCGGCATCCGTTGTTGCAGCGTTTGAAGTATGAGTCGGAGGGGCAGCGTTTTGACGACTGGTGTCACGTGCTGTTTGATCAGGCCCTGCTGTCGGAAGGCGGTCAGCTCGATGACCCGGCTTCCTTCGTCAAACGCCTTAATCAGTTGATGCTGGTGCTCGACGGCAAAAGCGCCGCCTGAGCAGGGGGCTGCGACCGTCAGCGCGGTCGCAGCTCAGGGTTTGAGCATGCGTTCAGGCAGCCTGCCCTGGTTGCCGACGCACAAAAAATAGCTTAGTGGTGCGTCAAGGCAGGCGCCGTAATGCCGGTTGCGCGCTGCGCATTCGCCGCGTCTGTCAGATGGTTCCAAAGCGCAGTTGGCGAGCGCTGGTTTGGCCACGTTGGGAATGTATTTCGTAAAGCACCCCATGAAATCGGCATTCCGTGCGGCACTCTTGCAATGCAGAATGATCTCATTGCGGCCAATACAGAAGGTCTGATCAGCGCGCAGCACTTGATTGCAGTTTTGTGTTTTCGACGGGTCGGCGGGCGGTGGTTCAACCGCTTCGAGTCTGGGCACCATCTGTTCGACCGTAATATCCCTCACGCACTTGTCGAGCGCCGGTCCGGTGAGGCTGGCGCAGGCCGGCGGCAGCAGGCTCATCTGCGCGTGGCCGGTGCCCGCGACAAACACAAGCGCGGTGCAGACGATGCGCAGCATGGCGCGCATTGGTGTCGGGATGAGTCCGTCCTTTGCTGCTTTGATCATGGATGTGGCCGGTTCAGCATGATGGGAAAAATAGTTCGGCGATTATAACGCCGGCGATTTTTCTTCCGGATAACGCCTGGCCTACCCGCTGATTTTCGCCAAATGCTCCAGCACGAGGGATTGCGCATGACTGCGCACGAAGTCCATGAAGTTACGCACCACCAGCGAGGGGGTTTTGCCGAGGGGGTAGACGAAATGACGGCCCTATTAATCTGAGTCATTGCGCCTAACTCTGCAATTTTTTTAGAATTTATAAAAAAGCAGTAGTGTCCGGTTAAATATCAAACAAGT
>CAIWNB010000350.1 GCA_903913965.1 uncultured beta proteobacterium | reverse complement strand
CGACCGCGAACGGCATTTTCTGAAAAGCGACGACGCCGCCGAGATGCGCTTCGTCGAATTCTTCGTGCCCGGCGTGTTCAAAACCACGTGGGCACCCGGCGCTTCGGTCTGCACCTGGACACCGACGGGTCGCAACATCGCGGGCGGCGCGGCGGCACGTGCAATTGCGCACCACCGTGCTGATGAGGGGACGCCGCAGGACGTTTAGCATCCTTTCGGTTGGATGCCATTAACCCGCGGTACTATCTCAAACCAGCGTTAGCGTTTCTCGCCGCTTGCGATACGGGGAACGCTGCGCACTTCGCCCGCTAACCGCTGTGCGCAAAAGTACTGCGGAGGCATTAGCAAACACAACATACGTTGCCGACACCGGTTATTGTATATACAATAAAAAATGCGGATCACGTCCGATGAAACCAAGCGACAGAAAACCCTGTCCGAACGCGGACTTGATTTTGCAGATGCCATAGTTGTGTTTGCCGGCGTCACACTTGAGGTCGAAGATCAACGCCGTGACTACGGAGAAACGCGCATCATTTGTTATGGGTTGTTGCAAGACCGGATGGTGGTGGTCGGCTACACACCGCGTAGCGCGGTTCGCCACGTTTTCAGTATGAGAAAAGCCAATGAACGGGAACAAGCCCGCATCGCGCCGCTCCTTGAAATCTGATCTAGCGCGGGTTGATGCTCACAAAGTGACGTCGACGGAGTACGACGAACTACCGGAACTCACCGAGGAAATGCTCGGCCGCGCAAAAATCAACAAGGGCGGCAGACCATTTTCAAAGAATCCGCGCAAACTGATTTCTTTGCGTTTACCCGCCGACGTCATCGAACGCTGGAGAGCATCCGGACCCGGCTGGCAAACGCGGATGGCTGATCGGCTCAGCAAGCTGCGTTAAACATTACACGCTCTTAAACTTACTGAACCGCGCAAACAGGATGGCCGCGAACGGTAGCAACAAACCGATCGCCATACTGGCGATAATCAACACACCGAGCTGGCTGTAATCCGCTGGCGTCTGCACCACGCCGGACGCATCTTTCACTTCGCGTGCGATCACGAAAATCTGGTTTAGATATTTGGTGCCAAGCTGCGAGAGCGACAGTGCGAGATTGGTGAATGACGCCATGATCGCAAAATAAGTTGCCTTCAGATCAGCCGGTGCCGAGCGCGCAATCCACGCCAGCATCGGAATCATCGCAATCTGGCCAAGTGGCGATTCAAGCGCGGTATCAACGAGGGCGATGAAACGCGCATCGACGATGCCACCGGTCATGGCCGCCGTCCAGTGATGCAGGCCGTAGAACATGCCTAGCGTCGGCAACGAAAGCACAAACCCGCACAACGTCAGAAAACCAATCACATAGGCAATCGAACGTTCGGCCATAAAACGGCGGAACAGGAACATGCCGGCGAGTGTCAAGGCGCTGGCGATCAGCGACAACACCGACAAAAACTGTCCATCGAAATTCAGCTCGTCGATCATCCACCACGTTGAACCCGGCCCCGGCGACGGTGTGGCGCGAAATATGAAAATGACAATCGCCGTACCGATCAGCGTAGCGCGCGCATCGGGTGCGAGCGCACGCGTCAGCTTGGCGATCAGAAACACAATGATGGCAAAGGAGCCGGCGAAGATCAGTTCCTGCGCATACTCGAAATTACTCAAACCGACTGCCAGCGTGAAGACCACAAACAGAAAACCGCCGCCAAGGATCCACCAGTTCGGTTGTGTTTTACCGACATGCTGGGCGAGCGCCGCAGCGGCTGCTTGCAAACTCATGCCGCCGGCGACGAGTTGCCGGCGCGCGCGCGACTGCAACCACGCCGCACTCATCACCCCGAGCACCGAGATCAGCGGAATCACCAACGACATTTCGTACACATTGCTGTAGACACGCGCCTTCTCCGCATCGGGCAGCGCCGGCACGCCGGCGAACATGTAGAGATTGATCACCGCCACCAGTACGCTGCCGCCGATGATGGCGACACGCCCCAGTGTCTGCATGGTAGTGTGCATGAGCTTGCGCGTTTCTTCGTCAATGGTACGACCGCCTTCATCGACGATGGGCACGGCTTCAACGGTCATTGCATCGGCCACCGCGTCCTGAATCACAAAGCCCACCGGTGAGAGCAGCGTCGAAATCACAAACCAGGTTTCCGCCGGCAGGATCGCCGCCATCGCGGCGCGCTGCCCAAGCAGTCCGACCATGATCAACAAACTCGCCGCAATCAGGCCGGCGCCAAAAAACACCAGCGCACCCTTCCAACGCCAGACCAGATCGACGAAATGACCAATCGGCATTTTCAACGCCCACGGAATACCGGCCCAGAAGCCGAGCGAGGCGAGCAGCGCTGCCGACAGACCGAGCTGCTCTTTGACAAAGAAGGTACCGACAATGCCGGTCAACCCCGAGACGCCGGCGGCGACATACACCATCAACGGCGGCAGATAAGACCAGCGCATCTCGCGGCCGAGTTCAAGGATGTTGCGGTCGATCCAGTGCCAGAGTGATTGCATATTTCGAATGTCCTGATTACCTGTGAGTCACCGGATAAACTTTTTACCACACCTTAAATTCACCAGGGGCAGCCTGGCGGCTGGTTTGCCGATCCGTCGAACACCCCTGTTCGGATCGCCAGCAGAATCAGGGTTTTAATCTATCCCTTGGGGTCTTTCCACGCCCGCCACCCGGAAAGTAACGGGAAGTACAAACCCAACATCGTCGACGTCTCACCCAGCGCCATGGCGTAGCGCGCCAGTTGCTTCTCGTAACGCTGACGTTCCTGATCGAGAAACGCTTCGACCTTGCCGCCCTCATGGCCGCTGGTCTTGTAATCAACAATCCAGCGGGTGCCATCGGCATCGCGAAACACGCGGTCCATGACGCAACCATGCACCACGCCGTTGGCTACCACGCGCATGCGATATTCACTCTGCGCATCAGGATGCGCGGCGAGCAGCCAGCGCCCGCGCGGATCTTCCAGAGTCTGCACCAGCGCACGCACGGCACGCGCTGCAGCCGCCGCGGTGTGCTCGCGCGGCACGCCGCGCCGTTCCAGTTCGAGCAGCAGGCGCGGCTGCAGGGCATCGACCCGCGCCGGCGTCCAACCATCAAGGCCGTCGTCGGCGATGCGTTGCATCCAGCGATGCACCACGGAGCCGACATGGCGCGCCGTTTCACCAACCCATGAAAATTCGATGACTTCATTCGCCTGTTGCGCGGCGGCGCTGGCCCGCCACTCGACCGCCGGCGGTGGTGGGGGCGACACAAAGCCGTCGGCAATGCGCGAAAGCATGGGGGCACGCGGGATCACCACTGCAGGCCCCGCAGCAGGCGCCGCAGCAGGCGCAACCTGGTCGGCGGCAAACGGCCACAGGGGACGCAGCAGGGACCGCCGGACGGGCTGCTTCGCCGCGCCACTGTCATCGCGTTTAATACAGCCAAGCAAATGCAGCCGCGATTTGGCGCGCGTCGCAGCAACGTAGAGCAAGCGGCCCGACTCCAGTTCCTCGGCCGCGCTTTCCATACGACGCACGTATTCATAACAGGCGTCCTTGGTGCCGCCGGCGGCGTGTATGGGGGCAAGCAGCAAACCGGTCTGCGGTAATAATTTCCACATCAGCAGCGGCGCGGTATTCGCGCGCGGCGCGCGGTCCAGCCCGGGCACGATCACCGTATCGAATTCCAGCCCCTTCGATTTATGCACCGTCATGATCTGCACGGCGTCATCGCCGGCGGCAAGATCGGGGGGGGCAAACAGTTTTTCCAGACTTTCCGCAAACGCCACCGGGTCTGCAATAGCGCCGGCTTCTTCGACGCGTTCGAGTTCGTCGAGAAACATCGCTGCTTGTTCGAGCTCAGCCGCCTCACGACAACAAGCCGGCCCACCGAGCGCCAACCACAGGCCTTCGACCGCGTCACGCAGATTGCCGCGCAGGCGATTCGAGATGGCCGGCTCCAGCACCGCGGTGAGGCGCGCCACGCGCGCCCGTGCGCCGCCATCCAGCGTCGCCAGACGCGCTTCATCGCGCATCAAATCCCAAATGGTTTCAACCGCGCCCTCGGCCAGCAGCGACAGATCGCACGGCGTCAGACCGCACCACGGCGCACGCAACAGGGCAAGCCAGGCAATGCGGTCGGCCGGATGCTCGAGTGCGCGTGTCAATGCAAACAAATCCTGCACGACCTGCTTCTCACCGAGCGGCTCAATCTCAACCGCACGAAAGCGGATACGGGCCTCCTGCAAAGCCGGCACGATGTGCCCCAGATGCGTGCGGTTGCGTACCAGCACGGCGATCGTGGCGGCCGCATCCGCGGCACGCGCGTCTTGCACGATCCCCACCAGGCGCGCAGCTTCAGCGCTGCGCTCATCGGACAAATGCCATTGCACCGCGTCGCCGGGCATGGCGTCGTGATGGGCCACCGCGGCGGCATACGGCACCGCGCCGCTGACGGCGTCTTCGTGCTGCGGCAACACCACCGGAAAGGTCGCATTCACCCAGTCGACGATACCGCGCTGCGAGCGGAAATTAGTGGTCAAACGCAGAAACTGCAGCGACAAATCCTCGATGCCGTACTGGCGCGCACCGAGAAACAATCCGACCTCCGCTTCGCGAAAGCGGTAGATCGATTGCATCGGGTCACCCACCACAAACAGCGTGCGACCGTCGTCGTTCTGCCAGCCGGCGGTAAGACGCCTGAGCAATTCCCACTGGCTGATGGAGGTATCCTGAAATTCATCAATCAGGATATGTTTGAGGCGCACATCCAGCGAGAGCAACAGATCGGTCGGCGCGTCGGGTTCACCGAGCGCACGTACCGCCCCTTGGGCGATTTCGGTGAAATCCACCTGGCCGAGTTCGGCAAAGACGATTTTCAATTCGGCCACCGCGCGCGGCAGCAGCTTGAGCATGGCGCTGAGAACTGCCCATTGCGCCTCCGTGTATTGCGCGGGCGGCGAGGCCATCAGTGCAACCAGCGCCTGCAGAACGCTGCCGTTGCGGTCTTCTGCTTCGAGCGCCTGCGCACGTTTGTTTTTTTTGCGCCATGCGCCTTTTTTGGTCAGTAACTCTGTAGCCAGTTCGACGCTCGCATCGGACAGGTGTTTGCCTGCAATGGCCGTCAATCGATCGCGCTCGGCGGCAAATGCCGCTTCGAGTTCGGCGCGCTCCGGGGCCAGGCCGGTTTTGCGCAACCATTGATCGCGCCGCGCCAGCATGCCAGCCAGCAGATCAACAGCGGCGGCCACATTGTTGTCGAGATGGGCAAGCAGGGTCTCGGCCGGTGGGTTGCGCGGCTCGAGTGCGAAGGCACGGCGCGCGGCTTCCTCGTAGAGACCCTGGGGTTTTTCCGCGGTCTGCGGTTGCGCACCGAATGCCGCCAGCACCGGCATCTGTCGCGTCAGCGAGGCGCACAGCGCATCAATCGTCTGCACGCGCATGCGCGAAGAAATATCTGCGGCAACAATGCCGGCAATCGGATTTTCATTGAGCGATTTCAATATCCGTTGCTTCATCTCCGCCGCTGCTTTGCGCGTGAAGGTGATGGCGAGAATTTCCTCGGGCTGGCGCACGCTGCGTAGCAGTTGCAGGTAGCGCCGTACCAGCAATTCAGTTTTGCCCGAGCCGGCCGGCGCCTGCACGATAAAAGAACGTGTGGCGTCCAGCGCGTGGGTGCGCTCGGCCTCGTCGGCAACCGCCTTGTCCGGCGCGGATACACTCATTCGATCTCCCCGCCTTCGCTTGGCTCTTCGTCGTCTTCCAGCAGGGCCATCCGTTCGTGCACACGACACAGCGGCCGCAACGCACAGTATTCGCAGGTTTTCAGGCCGCGCTTGGGATCGACTTCGGCGACACCCGCGGTAAATTCGGCGCCCAGTGCATCGATATTTTTTTGCCAGATCACCGGCCAGCCCAGCCAGGAATCGAGTGCGGCGACCTTGGGCAACATATCCGCCTCACGCGCAATGCCAAGGTATTTCATGCGACCGGCCTTGAGACTGGCATAGGCAATGGCATCAATTTTTTCATCCGCGGCCAGCGCATAGAGCGGCATTTGCGGATCGTCGGGACGGTCTTCCAGCCAGTCCTTCGGCGTGGCGCGTCCGGATTTGTAATCAATCAGCACATGTCCGCCGCCGGCCAGCTTGTCCATGCGATCAATGCGTCCGTTCATCTCAAGACCCGCCGCATGCAACGTGCGCGGCTGCTCGAGAGCGGTCACCGTAAAGTCGCCGCGCGAGCGTTCAATCTCCAGCCAGTCGTGCGCGAGCTTCGCCAGGCGCAGGCGTTCGAGATCAGCCAGCCGGCCGTCCAGCACGCCGGAGCGTTCGGCACGCACCTTCTCGACGGCGACATGCGCGGCGCGTTCGATCACTGCTGACAACTCTTCGGCGCTGATCGCATCGAGCCGCGCTTTGGATTGCAACGCCCCCCAAAGATCGTGCATCAATGCATGCAAGAGGTTGCCGCGATCGCGCGCGTCCAGGCCGTCGGCCGGGTTTTCCAGATCGCGGGCGCGCAAGCGATGCTGCGCAAACGCACGAAACGGACAGGCGGCCTGATCAGCCAATACGCGCGTGCCACCGCCAACCTTGACCTGTGCGTAAGCCGGTGCGACACCGTCGGCCACTTCGTCAAGTGCACGCGCGGCAAACAGTACGTCGCAATAACGCGGATACACCGAGAGCATCGGCTCACCAGCAGGTTCCATGGCAATCAGTGCGCTGGGGGTGAGTTCACGGTCATCCGCGCGTAGCGCGTGGGAGAACACCACCTCATCAGCAGCCTGGCGCCAGCCTGCGGTAATGCGACGATCCAGGGCCAGGGCACTTTCCGCCGAGGACTCGGGGATGCCGGCTTTCTTTTGCAGGGCGACCGCAATAAACGGATTCGGTCGCGCGGCCAGCGGCCACGCATCATCGGTCAAGCCGCTGACCCACAGATGATCAAACTCCATGCTGTCGGATTCGAGCACACCGAGTATCTGAATCGGCGCGTCGATCGCCTCGGGCTGAAACAGCGTGTCGGCGCACAAGCGGCGCAAACGCGCCAGCGCCTGCGCGGCAGACATCCGCGGTACGACGCGTTCGAGACGCGCCAGCTCGGCGAGCATTTCATACCACTTGATGCGCGTCTGAAATTCCGCCGAGTCGAGCGTGCGCTCACCGGGGAAACCCACGGCTTCGAGCAGCGTGGAAAAGTGGCGGCCCCAGGCCGCTGGCGTATCCACCCCGGACGGCAACTGTTGCGCAACTTCATAGAGTGCCTCGAGGCGCTCACGCAGCAATGCACAATGGGTCACCAGTGCGGTGACGCGGGCGAGCGTCACGCGCGCCGGCAGGCGTCTGCGCAGCTCGGCGTCGAGCCGCGCACGCCGGGTGCACTCGCTCTGCGCACCGCCGATAAACGGCGAACGCAACAGCCGGCTTAACAAGGTGAAATCAATCTCGCCCATCGCCAGCGCGAGCACAGCAAGGGCGGCATGCACGATCGGGAAATCAATAAGCGGCATACCCAGCGAAAGATTAAAAGGCAGCGCCGGGGCGGTGCTCGTGCCCCCCGGCAATGTCCAGGCCGGCGCCATGACACGCGAAAAGACACGCTGCACTTCACGCCGGCGCTGCTGCAGATCAGGCACCACAACGCCGATACGCGGATATACAAAGGGCGCGTCAGGATCATCGGCGCTGAAACGTGCATGCGCCTGCTCCAGACGCGTGCGCGCCCAACGCGCCGCCGTCTCGAGTTCCTCGGTGGCCGATGCCCGCATAACACGCACAGGCGTCACCGCCTCGCGTTCGATGCGGCAGACCGCGACCTTGACGCCCTGCGCGGCACAAGCCCGCAGGAATTCACCGCTTTGCGGTGGCAGAATTTCAAATCCATACACCACCAGCGTCTGTGGCTTGGGCAGTACGTCATTCGCCAGCAAGCCGGCGACCGCATCCGGCAGGCGCGCCGCGTCAATATCACCGCCGGCGCGCTTGAGGTAGGCGCGCGCCCACTCGGCAAACGCAAGTGCATCATCATTACCGGGGAAAACTTCCAGCCCACCATCGATACGCCAGGCCTGTGCCAGTTTCCACGCATCCTGACACTGCGCCGCCGCGCGTGCGGGTGCCAATAGTTCACCACTCCAGCGACTCGCCGCGATCACTTCTTCCCACAACGCCTGTTCCTGTGCCGTCGACAACAGTGACGGCAAGGGTGCAGCACGATCAGAATAGGTAGCCGCCTCCCAGCAACGCTCGACAAAAGCGTTGAACGGAATGATGTCTGCCGCCTCCCACGCCTGCAGACCAGCAGCCACGCGCGTGGCATCAAAAGCGCGCGCCAGTTCCTGGGCCAGACGACGGTTGGGCGTGACCACGGTCGTGCGCGCCTGCGCACCTGCCGCAAGACATTCAAAAACTGCAGACTTGCGGATCGCGGGGAGTTCGGAAAGAACGGAGAGAGCGGACATACGGGGCATGATAGCGCCGAACGTCACGGAGATCACGGCGGCAGCGCCGCCGTATCAGTCAAACGCGGGCTTACTTCTCGAGCAAATGCTTCTTGTCTTTAACCTTGGCCCATTCCTCGGCGTCGGCAGGCGCGTCTTTTTTCTCGATGATGGGCTTCCAGATTTTTGCGAGCTCGGCATTCAGCGCGGTGTAGTCTTTCTGCGAATCCGGCACATCGTCCTCGGCAAAAATCGCCTCGACCGGGCATTCCGCAACGCACAGCGTGCAATCGATACATTCATCCGGGTCGATCACCAGGAAGTTCGGGCCTTCGCGAAAACAATCGACGGGGCAAACATCCACGCAGTCGGTATGTTTGCACTTGATACAGCTCTCGGTAACGACGTAAGTCATGGTAATCCTTGGCTTATTGTGTTGCCCCTGTGAATGGACGGGCAACTTTCGAGTCCCAATTTTAACAGAAAGCCCCATGCCGGCGCAGTCATGCGACAACGCAAATCTGCACAGTAGACAGCGACTGCAGCGCACGCTCAAGCGCGCTTCCCAAGCGCCGCTGTTTTTTGCTAGCATAGACGCATTCCGTTGCATGCCGCCCCACATCGCATCAATCCCTTGCGGCATGTTCCACCAAACCACCTGCAGGAGAAACGACATGAGCGAACACATACATCACGTGACCGACGACAACTTTGACGCGGAAGTACTGCAATCGCCGACGCCAGTGCTGGTCGATTACTGGGCGGAATGGTGCGGCCCCTGCAAAATGATCGCTCCGATACTGGATGACATCGCCAAGGAATACACCGGCCGTCTGAAAATCGCCAAATTAAATATCGACGAAAATCCCGGCACCCCGCCCAAATATGGCATCCGCGGCATTCCGACCCTGATGCTGTTCAAGAACGGCAACGTCGAAGCAACCAAGGTCGGCGCGGTCTCAAAATCGCAATTAGCGGCTTTCATTGACAGCAATATCTGAACTCGTTAACCTCCCTGCAAATTCTCCGGCACCCGCTCCACTGATTTGAGCGGAAAAGCCGCAGACGCCGGGCGCAAGCCCGGCCGCTTTCCCTCTAGAACTCTCCAAAACGTCCCCCCGCTTTCGTTTTAGTCGCGCACCTGCTCCCTAAACCCATTGCGGTTCCGAGTCCCACCCTCACTCCATCAACTCATCCTATTTATGCATTTATCCGACCTGAAAAATCTGCCCGTTACTGAACTGGTGGAAATGGCCATTGCCAACGATATCGAAGGCGCGAGCCGGTTACGCAAGCAGGAAGTGATCTTCGCCCTGCTCAAGAACCAGGCAAAAAAGGGGGAGGCCATCTTCGGCGAAGGCACGCTCGAAGTGCTGCCTGACGGCTTCGGCTTTCTGCGCTCACCGGACACTTCCTATCTAGCGGGTACCGACGACATTTATGTCAGCCCCAGCCAGATCCGGCGCTTCAATCTGCACACCGGCGACTCGATCGACGGTGAAATCCGCACACCGAAGGACGGGGAGCGTTATTTCGCACTGGTCAAGGTCGACAAGGTCAATGACGAGCCACCCGAGAATTCAAAACACAAGATCCTCTTTGAAAACCTGACGCCGCTGTTTCCGGACGAGCGCTTCATCATGGAACGCGACATCAAGTCAGAAGAAAACCTCACTGGCCGCATCATCGATATCGTCGCTCCCATCGGCAAGGGTCAGCGCGGGCTCATCGTGTCGCCGCCCAAGGCCGGCAAGACCGTACTGATGCAGCACATCGCACACTCGATCTCGACCAATAACCCCGAGGTTTATCTGATCGTGCTGCTGATCGACGAACGGCCCGAGGAAGTCACGGAAATGCAGCGCTCGGTCAAAGGCGAAGTGGTTTCCTCAACCTTCGACGAACCCGCCACCCGTCACGTGCAGGTCGCCGACATGGTGATCGAAAAAGCCAAACGACTGGTCGAACACAAAAAAGATGTGGTGATTCTGCTCGATTCGATCACCCGCCTGGCACGTGCCTACAACACCGTGGTACCGGCCTCCGGCAAAGTACTCACGGGCGGCGTGGATGCCAACGCATTGCAACGCCCGAAGCGTTTCTTTGGCGCCGCGCGTAACGTCGAAGAAGGCGGCTCACTCACCATCATCGCCACCGCGCTGATCGACACCGGTTCGCGCATGGACGACGTGATCTTCGAAGAATTCAAAGGCACCGGCAACATGGAGGTCCACCTCGATCGCCGCATGGCGGAAAAGCGGATCTACCCGTCGATCAACGTCAATCGTTCAGGCACGCGACGCGAAGAGCTATTACTCAAGCAGGACGTGCTGCAAAAAATCTGGGTGTTGCGCAAACTGCTCTATCCGATGGACGAACTCGAAGCCACCGAGTTCCTGGTCGACAAGCTGCGTGCAACGAAGAACAATAACGAGTTCTTCGACTCCATGCGCCGGGGCTAGACGAGGTGCCCGTGCCGGCACTGCCGGCCTCGGTGCCCACACGCAAAACCAGCCACACACTCAACTTGCAACTATCTCCCCGCTAGGGGATAATGCCCGCTTTTCGCGACCGGGCAGACGCTCGAGGACACCGCCATGAAGACTGCAATTCACCCAGAATACAATGAGATAGCCGTTGCCTGCAGCTGCGGCAACAAGTTCACCACGCGCTCGACGATGGGCAAGGAACTCCAGGTAGAGGTGTGCTCGGAATGCCACCCGTTCTACACCGGCAAGCAAAAAATTGTCGACACCGCAGGCCGTGTTGAAAAGTTCAAGCAGAAATTCGCGCATACGCCGAACTCGAAGGGCAAGAGCATCACCGCCTGATCAGGCCGCACTCTGCAATAAAAAAAGGCAGCCTTGGCTGCCTTTTTTTATTGCCGCCAGCCTTTGCCGCTGACCATTTCCGCCGACCCTCAGCCCGGAGTATCAGCCACCGATGCCGGCCAAAGCAGCAACCCCGAGGCCGGCAAAGAGCAATGCCGTCACCACTCTGACCGCACGAAACGGAATGCGGTCTGCGGCCATGTTCGCCAGGTAAACCACCGGCACGTTGGCAATCATCATGCCGAGCGTGGTGCCCACCACCACCGCATACAACGGCTCATATTTCGCCGCCATCACGATGGTTGCAATCTGTGTCTTGTCGCCCATCTCAGCGAGAAAAAACACCACGCAGGTCAGTATAAAAAGCCCGGCACGCGTCGATTCTTTGACCTCACCGTCGAGTTTGTCCGGCTTGAGAGTCCACAACGCGATCGCCAGCAGCGATCCACCGACCACCCAGCGCATGATGTCGGGCGGCATCACCGTGCGTATCCACGCGCCGAGCACGCCAGCAAGAAAATGATTGGCCAATGTCGCCACCAGTATGCCGGCGACGATCGGCAGCGGTTTCCGGTAGCGTGCCGCCAACAGCAGGGAAAGCAACTGCGTCTTGTCGCCGATTTCTGCTAGCGCAACGACAATCGTCGACGTTAGAAACGCTTCCACTGTGCCGCCCTTCGCAAGATTCAATTAACGCGTTCGCCAACCGCCGATCCAGAGCTTATTTTACCCCGCCGCGCCCCGCACCATGAAAAAGCCCCGCCGCAGCGGGGCCTTGTTCGGAGGAACAATCGATTATTTCTTCGCCGGCTCACCGCCCGGATTGTTATACAGAAATTCCGACAGCGAACGCTCGGCAACACGGTGCCACAGGAACTCATCATCGCGGAATTTCTTCCACGACTCATAGATTTTTTTCCACGCCGGATTTTTGGCAGCCTCTTCTTCATACAACTCGAAGGCCGTCTTGTGAGCCGCACGCATGATCTCTGTGGAGAATGCATGCAAGCGCACGCCGTTCTTCACCAGGCGCTGCAAGGCCTGCGGATTCTTGAAATCGTATTCCGCCATCATGTCGAGGTTGGCCTCGTAGCACGCCGCCTCGAGTGCCGCCTGGTATTCCTTCGGCAGCTTTTCCCACTCCTTGATGTTGACGTAGAGGCCATACATGGAACAGGCCTCCCACCAGCCGGGATAGTAATAATGCGGCGCGATTTTGTAGAAACCGAGTTTCTCGTCGTCGTAAGGGCCAACCCACTCGGCGGCATCGATGGTGCCGCGTTCGAGCGCCGGGTAGATATCCCCGCCGGCGATCTGCTGCGGTACCGCGCCGAGCCTCGACATCACCTCGCCGCCGAGGCCGGCGATCCGCATCTTCAGCCCCTTCAGATCGGCGGTTGTTTTGACTTCCTTGCGAAACCATCCCCCCATCTGAGTGCCGGTGTTGCCGGCGGGAAATGAAATCATGTTGTAGTCACGGAAAAACTCGCGCATCAACTGCAAACCGCCGCCCCAGTAGATCCAGGCATTTTGCTGGCGCTGATTCATCCCGAAGGGCACGGTGGTATCGAACGCAAACGCCTTGTTTTTACCGACAAAATAATAGCCCGCGGTATGCGTACATTCGACCGTGCCTTGCTGGACCGCATCGACAGTGCCGAACGCAGGCACGATTTCACCCGCACCGAAGACACGAATCTGAAATTTGCCGCCAGTGATTGCCGCCACTCGCTTGGCGATGACCTCGCCACCGCCGTAAATGGTATCGAGACTTTTGGGGAAACTCGACGCGCAACGCCAGCGCACCTCTGGCATAGATTGCGCAATCGCCGGGGCAGCAACCGAAATTGCGGCAACGCCGCCGGCGGAGGTAAGAAATTTTCTACGATCAACTGTCATGACTGCTCCTTCACAGATTAAATATCGATGCCCGCTTCGACAAGGGCGGTGGCAACACCACCACGCACCGCACCCTCATCCCGCTAATAAGTTTTGTACTGGAGATACTTGCCACTCATCACAATATTCACACGATCGCCCTTGGGATCGGCCTCACGCTGCAAATCCATCTTGAAATCGATCGCGCTCATGATGCCGTCACCGAACTCTTCGTGGATCAACTCTTTGAACGTGGTGCCATAGATACTGACCAGTTCGTAAAAACGGTAGATCAGCGGATCGGTGGGCACCGCGGTCGGCAACGACCCTTTGTAAGGCACTTGTTGCAGCAGCAGCACCGCATCGGCCGGCAGGCCGAGTAGCTTGCCCGCGGCACTGGCCTGCGCCTTGGTCATTTGCATCTGACCTAGCAGCGCGGCGGTCGTCCACTCTTTGCTTTGCCCCACGGCTTTGGCGATTTTGGTCCAGGTTAGACCTTTTTTGATCTTGGCCATGACAACCATTTCGGTGACATCGGTGCGTTTCATGATTTGCATTGTTTTCTCCTCTTGTTGATTGGTTTAAACCAGCGCCGCGATCGCCGGCTGGCGCAGCGATATGGGAATCGCCGGACCGCCGGACTCCAAACCGGGCGTGACCAGCGGCGGGCGCAGCGGGTCATAGCCAGGCGGCGCCTGCTCGGCAAAGAGCTTGGAGCGGCTCACCAGAAAGTCGACCAGATGATTACGGATCGGGTAATACTGCGGTTCCTTGTGAATCGTATGGCGGCTGCGCTCGCGCGGCAGCGTGTTGACGACAATCTCGGCGATCCGCGCGCCAGGCCCGTTCGACATCAGCATGATTTTGTCCGCCAGCAGGATCGCCTCGTCGACATCGTGCGTGATCATGAACACCGTCTGCTGGGTCGCCGCACAGATTTTCAACAGCTCGTCCTGAATCACACCGCGCGTCAGCGCATCGAGTGCGCCGAAGGGCTCGTCGAGCAACAGCATCTTCGGCTCGATGGCAAAGGCACGTGCAATACCCACACGCTGCTTCATGCCACCGGAGAGTTCCGCAGGCTTCTTATCAGCGGCGGCGGCCAGACCGACCAGTGACAGATAGCGATTGCAGATCTCGTCAATCTTGGCGCGCCCGGCATCAGGCCAGCGCGAGCGCACGGCAAATTCGACATTCTTTTTTGCACTGAGCCAGGGCATCAGCGCATGCCCCTGAAACACCACGCCGCGATCGAGACTGGGTCCGGACACCTCACGACCATCCATGATGACCAGGCCCTCGCTCGCCTCGTCAAGGCCGGCCAGAATATTGAGGATGGTGGACTTGCCGCAGCCCGAATGGCCGATGATGCAGACAAACTCGCCACGCTCAATAGTGAAATTGACGTTTTCGAAAACCGTCAACGGCGCACCACCACGCGGCTCGGGATAGCGACGCGCAAGCTGCTCGACCTTGAGGAAATATTTTTCCACACCCTACTCCTGATACGTCACAAGCCGCGTCAGCCAACCAAACACCAGGTCGAGCAACATGCCGACCACACCGATGGTGAGGATGGCAAAGATGACGTTGGTCAGTGAAAGATTGTTCCACTCGTTCCAGACGAAGTAGCCAATGCCCGTACCACCCACCAGCATTTCTGCGGCAACGATGACGAGCCAGGCAATGCCCATCGATATGCGCATGCCGGTCAGTATGGTCGGCGCCGCGGCCGGCAAGATCACCAGAAAGGCCTTGCGCATTGCGCCAACCTCTAGAGTCTTGGCAACGTTAAGCCACTCACGTTTGACTGAGGCGACACCGTGCGCGGTATTGATCAGCATTGGCCAGACTGAACAGATGAAGATGACAAAGATCGAGGAGATCGCGGCGTCCTTGATGGTATAGAGCGCCAGCGGCATCCACGCCAGCGGTGAGATCGGCTTCAAGACCTGGATGAACGGGTTAAGCGCGCGATAGATGAGCGGCGACATGCCGATCAAAAATCCCAACGGTACCGCCACCGCAGCCGCCAGCAAAAATCCGAGGCCGACGCGTGCCATCGAATAGGCGAGCTGGATGCCGATACCCTTGTCGTTCGGCCCGTTGTCATAGAACGGATCTTTCAACTGCATCCAAACCGTCTTCGCAATCATCAGCGGCGTCGGCAAACCCGCGCCCTTGCCGCCACCGACCAGCTTCGCGTATTCGGGGTCCGCGCTGACCGCACGCTCGACCGGCAACGTACTAACATGCCAGATCGCCAGAAAAAACAGCAAGACCAGCGCAGACAACAAACCGGCGCGCAGATTCAGAGAGCGCGGCATGCCTTAGCCCGTCTTTTTGATGGCAAATCCGGCCAGATAAGCATCCGGCTTGTTCGGGTCAAATTCCTTGCCCATCACCTTGAACTTCGCATAGGCGCTGGGCGGTGACTTCTGACCGAGCTCGGCCATACGCTTCTTGGCGTCGGTGGCAAGAAACACCTGCTCGGCGATCTGCTTGTAATTGACGTCGCCCTTGATATAACCCCAGCGCTTCATCTGGGTGAGCATCCACACAGCCATCGATTGCCACGGGAAGGGATCGAAATCCAGACGGTTGGCGTCTGTTTTGATATTACCCAGCCCATCGGCATACTTACCCATCAAAACCTGTTCGAGCACCGCCGGCGGCTGGTTGAGATAGTTGGCCGGCGCGATCACGTTGGCGATGAACTCGCGGTTCTTCGCCTCGCGCGCCATGGCCGCCGCATTCAGAACCGCGCGATACAACGCAGCGAACGTGTTGGGGTTTTCCTTAATGAAAGCCCCCGACACACCGAAAGCGCAACACGGATGGCCATCCCACAATTCCTTGGACAGCAGGTGGATAAATCCAATCTCGTCATAGACCGCGCGCTGATTGAACGGATCGGGGCCAAGGAAGCCGTCGATGTTGCCGGCGCGCAAGTTGGCCACCATCTCGGGCGGCGGCGTGACGCGGATCTGAATATCCTTGTCGGGGTCGAGACCGTGCTCGGCGACGTAATAACGCAGCAAAAAGTTGTGCATCGAATAATCGAAAGGCACCGCAAAGGTCATGCCCTTCCATTGTTTCGGGTCGCGCTTGTCCTTGTGCTTGTTATGCAGGGTGATGGCCTGGCCGTTGACGTTCTGGATGGTCGCCACGTTCATCGGCTGCGCAACTGAACCGAGGCCCATCGAAATCGCAATCGGCATCGGCGAGAGGAAATGCGATGCGTCGTGCTCCTTGTTGAGCATCTTGTCGCGTATCAACGCCCAGCCGGCGGTTTTGTTCAGCGTCACGTTGAGGCCCTGCTGCTGGTAGAACTTCAAAGGGCCGGCCATGATCAGCGGCGTCGCGCAGGTGATCGGAATAAAACCGATCTTGAGATCTTTTTTCTCCAGCGGCGCTTTTTCCTGCGCCATCGCGGTCAGGCTGCCAATCGGCAGCAGACTCGCAATCGCGGCCTGCGCCGTGCGCGCACCGACGGCGCGAATGAAATTGCGCCGTGTTTCGTCATGCGGAAACAAAGCCCGCACCAACGATGACTCGACAAAACGCGCGGAGAGGGTTTCGGTGTCGTTGCTGTGCGCTACGGCATCATGCGCCTGCTGGCTGGCGTGCCCGCCGCAACTGCAGGCCGATAATTCGGCATCCGGATCGTAAGGGTTGTTGAATCCTGACATGGCAAGCTCCGCTTCTGAGTAATGCACCATACTTAGCACGTGCCATACCAGCCCGCGGTCAGGCGTTCGTCTTGCGCACTCAAAAACATGTTTTGATTGATTTAAATGGCTAACCTCCGCGTCTACCGCAAAGCACGGCTTACGCTGCTCGCCGCAGGTTTGCACACAATTGGTGCAAACAGCCTCCTGACAGTGCACAGCTTGGTGCACTTGGAGTTCCAACGCTAAAATCGCCCGACATGAGATCACGACTGCTTTCCATCATCGCCGCCGCCGCCAGTCTGCTACTGACCGACTGCGCGCAAAATCCCGTTTCCGGCAACCCGAACTTTGTCACGATGTCGGAATCGCAAGAGGTGCAAATCGGACGACAGGAAGATGTCAACGTACGCCAGCAATATGGCGTCTACGATGACAAGGTATTACAGCAATACGTTGATATGGTCGGCCAGCGACTAGCCAGGGAAAGTCACCGCCCGGGCCTGCAATACAGTTTTACCGTGGTGGACTCACCCGAAATCAATGCCTTTGCGTTGCCCGGCGGCTACATCTACATTACGCGCGGCATCATGAGTTATCTGAACTCGGAAGCCGAACTGGCCGGCGTACTCGGCCACGAAATCGGCCATGTCACCGCGCGTCACGGCGTGCAGCAAATGAGTGCGGCCACCGCGACCGGTGTCGGCGCAGCCCTGCTGGGCATTTTTGTGCCCGGTCTGCGCAACGCCACTGGCGACAATGCGATCAACCTCCTCGGTAATGTCTTCCTGTCAGGCTATGGGCGCGATCACGAGCTCGAAGCCGATCGCCTCGGTGCACAATATCTTGCCCGTACTGGCTACGACCCACAGGCGATGATCAAGGTCGTTGGCGTACTAAAAGACCAGGAATTGTTCGATGCCGAGATGGCAAAAGCCGAAGGTCGTCAGCCGCGCGCCTATCACGGCGTGTTCGCCTCGCACCCTGACGCCGACACGCGTTTGCAGCAGGTGGTTGCTGAAGCGGGTGCGCCGGCCCCTGGCGCCAGACGCAACCAGGAAGAATTCCTGCGCGTCATCGACAAGCTGGTGTTTGCCGACAGCCCGGAACAGGGCATCGTGCGCAACGGTAATTTTTATCATGTCGATTTCGGTCTGGCACTGAACTTTCCACGCGACTGGAAAGTCAAAAACCAGCCTTCCAACGTGGCCGCCGCCAGCCCGGCAAAGGACGCCATTGTCGATCTGCGCGGCGCCGGCCCGGCACAAGGCACGCCCCTCGATGTGTTACGCAAGGTGCTGCGCGGAAATCTCGGTACAGATGCAACGCAGCGCACGATCAACGGCCTGCAGGCTGCAGTCACCACGACCACCATGCAGGGCAAGCCGACTCGGGTGGCGATTGTCTTTCTCGGTAAATCAGCGTTTCTGATTGGCGGGCAGGCGCTCAACGCCCAGGCCATGCAACGCGTGCTGCCGGAGATGAATGCCGCGATCAACAGCTTTCACGCCATGACTGAAGAAGAATACAAACTTGCCAGACCGCTGACCCTAAGGGTCATCAATGCGCCGAAGGACACACGTTTCGCCGACCTCGCACGCACTTCGCCGTTGGGCAAGAATGCCGTCTCTTATCTGCGTTTGATTAACGGCATGTATCCGTCCGGAGAACCCTTGCCTGGACAACCACTAAAGGTAATCGAATGAGCGAACCCGTCAAAACCATCCACACTACGGAATGGGAAGCCATCCTGTCTGAAGACGATGCGGCAGAAAATACCCGCGCACTTGAACACGGACAACTGCTGCACTTGCCGCGCCTCGCGTTCAGCCTGAGCGCGGACGAACGCCGGTTTCTGTCACCGCGCTGGTCGGACGGCAAAGCCAAGAACGTCAGTTACAGTCCGGTGACGCGACAAGTCAGACATACCTCGGCGGAAGGCGGCGATCGCGACGCGCTGGCGTCTATGATAGGCCGCTATGCCGAAGCCGCCCGCACGCTGGTCACCAGCGTCTGTCCCGCCTATAGCCGGGATCTGGCATGGGGCCTCACCAGCTTCCGTCCGGTCAGTGCGGCCAATCGCGAAAGTTCGCCAAAGAAAGACGATATGCGCCTGCATGTGGATGCATTTGCCTCGCGCCCAGTGCGCGGGCGGCGGCTATTACGCGTATTTTCCAACATCAACCCGGCGGGCGAACCGCGGGTATGGGAAATCGGCGAACCCTTCGACAACATGGCGGCGCGCTTTTGCCAACAGGTTGCCGCACCTTGGCCGGGCAGCGCATGGCTGCTCGAAAAACTACACGTCACGAAAGGACGGCGCAGCGCCTACGACCACATCATGCTGGGCCTGCATGATGGCGCGAAACTGGACACTGACTATCAGAAAATCGCCCCTCGGACACGTCTAGAACTGGCCGCCAACACAACCTGGATCGTCTTTACCGATCTTGTCATGCACGCCGTACTCAGTGGCCAATACTTGCTTGAGCAGACCTTTTACCTGCCGCCGGCCGCGATGCAAGACGAAGCCATGGCACCGCTGCGTCGTCTGGAAAAAATCTATCAGCGCGCGCTGCTCTGAATACCACGACAGGCATGTGCGACGCGCCCTGCCGAAAGCAGTAGCCTGAAGCGCCGGATCGAAAGAAAATAGCCGGATGACACCCAACACCAGCAGCCAGTCTGCCACCCCATCGATCCCATTGCCCTGGGTCATTGCATTGGCGGCGGCCTGGATATTGCCGGGCCTGCTTGGACACGACCCGTGGAAACCGGACGAAGGCTATACGTTCGGGTTGGTCTACAGCCTGCTCAACGGCGGCGACTGGATCGTGCCCATGCTCGCCGGCGAGGCGTTCATGGAAAAGCCGCCGCTCTTCTACTGGAGCGCCGCACTGGTTGCGAAATTACTCGCCCCACCGTTTGCACTGCATGATGCGGCGCGCCTGACCACTGGCATCTACATGGCGCTGACGTTTGCCTTGGTGGCGGGCGCAGCGCGAGAACTCTACGGCAAAGGTCGCGGCGCGCTGGCCACCTTGCTGCTGATGGGCTGCCTCGGTATCGTCGTGCGCAGCCATCAGTTGATCACTGACATCGCCCTGCTCAGCGGTTTCGCCGCGGCCTTTTACGGACTCGCCCTCGCACTGCGCCGTCCTGCCGCCGGCGGCTTCTGGCTCGGCACCGGCGTTGGCATCGGCTTTTTATCCAAGGGCCTGCTCGCCCCCGGCATTCTGGGCTTCTTCGCACTGTTGCTGCCGCTACTGCCGACGTGGCGCACGCGCGGGTATCTGGTAACACTCGGTGTG
>CAIWNB010000349.1 GCA_903913965.1 uncultured beta proteobacterium | reverse complement strand
CGGAACGGTCACCGGCAGCGGCCTCACCGCCGCGACCTCGGCCCTCGTTGGCACGGCAGTGGACGTCACCAGCCAGGCGGCTTCGAACGCGGCCATCACCAGCATCGACAACGCCCTGAGCATCGTCAACACCCAGCGCGCAACACTGGGCGCAGTGCAAAGTCGCTTTCAGGCGGTGGTCTCCAGCCTGCAAACGAGCTCGCAAAACCTCGCCGCCGCCAAGAGCCAGATCACGGATGCCGACTTCGCGATGGAAACTGCCAGCCTGTCACGCAACCAGATCCTGCAACAGGCTGGTGTGGCAATGCTGGCGCAAGCCAACGCACTGCCGAACAACGTGTTGTCGCTGCTGAAAGGCTAAGCCGATATAACCGGGCCGGCACCACGTCGGCCCTTGTAATAAACGGGGTCCTTGCGGCCCCGTTTTTTTTTGCATGCCGTCAATCCTCAACACGGCGGTTTCACACTGCACCGGCTGGTTTAAGTAAGCCTGCAGATATTCACCGAGTGACGATACGTTCAACCCACACCAGTTCGCAGGCACCGGCGCCGGTGTCTTCGCGGGTCATTGAACTGCGCCAGCGCCAGCCGTCCGGCGCCCGCGCCTCGATCAGATAGCCGGAGAGGGCGACTTCTTGACCGGGACGAACGGATTTAAGTGCGCGCTCAACCTCCCGGCTTGCCGGCACCATATGCATGTTGGCGCTGTTGACCTCGATATCGCGTCGCGGAATTGGAAACTCATCGACGTGCCAGAAATAAAAGCGGTTGGACTGACTGATCCTGACCTTGTCGATAATTTCTTTGCGCGCCATCGGCCCCCAACCCAGCGCGAGATCAACTGGCGCCAGTTGCGCTTCGCGGTCGAAGGAATAATGTTCCGCGCCAAGAACGCGCGCTTCCATGGCGAACTTCTCAAGTGGCACGATACGGAAGCCATAGGCGTCCCACTCGCGGTTGAGTGCTGCGACCACGGGTGTCGCCGGGGCCCGCATGCGGTGTGAGTGCCAGTATTGGTAACCGCCCAATACCAGCACGACAATGATAAAAAGACGACCGAGGGACATGAATAATCCGCGATGTTTAAACGTTTTTTGGATGGCGGCGCGCACCCGCGTCGCATTTTGCATTTAGTGGGCACCGCAGACAACCTGAGAGGCCTTGGCGCTGGCATTAAGGATCAAACCCCCAGGCGTGGGAACCTCTTATGACTACTCGCACTCACTCCGGCGTGATACCCGCGCTTTTCACTACGCGCTGCCATTTGGCCAGCTCGACGCGTATGTATTCGGCGAAGGCTTGCGACGAGCCAGCTACCGGCTCCGCGCCTTCCGCCAGCAGGCGCTCCCTGATTTCCGGCAGCGCCAACAGGGCCGCCAGTTCGCGCTGCAAGCGTTGCACAATGTCCACCGGCGTGTGCGCAGGGGCGAGCACGCCATACCACTGCGCGGACTCATAGCCGGCGACACCGGCCTCGGCGAAAGTCGGTAGTTCAGGCGCCGCACTGATACGACGCGCGCTGGTAACGCCGAGCGCACGCAAACGCCC
This sequence comes from uncultured beta proteobacterium, assembly GCA_903913965.1. Classification (GTDB taxonomy): domain Bacteria; phylum Pseudomonadota; class Gammaproteobacteria; order Burkholderiales; family SG8-41; genus PALSA-1004. The sequence continues at coordinate 27,499 of CAIWNB010000349.1, read as the reverse complement.
GGCGCGCAACTGTGGCAGCGCCGGCAACACCGTCAGCGGCATGGCGGCAACACGGCCGGCGAGCACATCCAGCATGCCCGGCGTGGTGCCTTTGTAAGGAACGTGCAACATGCGTGTGCCGGTCATAATCAAAAACAGTTCCATCGACAGATGGGGATTAGTAGCGCTACCCGAGGAGGCATAACTCAGTTCGCCAGGCCGCGCACGCGCCAGAGCAATCAATTCCTTCAGCGTGCGTGCCGGCACTGATGGATGCACCACCAGTACGAAGGGCAGCGAGGCGAGTTGTATCACCGGCGCAAAATCGCGCAGCACATCGTAGGGCACGTTGCGAACCAGTGCCGGCGCGGTCGCCAGTGTGCCCACGCCCATCAGCAGCGTATGGCCGTCGGCAGGCGCCTTGGCCACCAGATCGGTGCCGATGATGGTCCCCGCACCGGCACGATTATCGACAACCACGGATTGGCCCAGGCGCTCGGATAACGGCGGTGCCAGCAAACGCGCCAGCGTATCGGCGCCCGCACCGCTGGAGGTTGGCACCACCATGCGCACAGCACGCTGTGGGTAATCTGCCGCCGGACTCATGGCAACCACGGTCACCATCCATAATGCGGCAGCACACCGCGCCAATGTTTTTGCTTGCTTCAACACGTCCTCCTTCTGCTATTGATAGCCGCTGCTGAAGTCGCAAAAACCGCCGGTGTATGATGCACGCCTGTCTTCGCAGCAGAACCACCGGCCCCTGACTCCTGCTTTGTTCGGTTCTCTATTACCGGTGATGTTGCAAGGTATCGACTCACGCTCATCAACTGCATTTCCATGCTGACGTTCATCCCATGAAAAAAATCGCGCAGCGAGACCGCATTGTATCGATGATGACGCTGGTGAGCGGCATCTGCACGGCGTTCTGCGGCATCGCCGCCGCGCAGAGTTTTCCCGTTAAGCCATTGCGCATTATCGTGCCCTTTCCGCCTGGCGGTACCGCCGACGTAGTGGTGCGCAGTCTGGCGCAACCGCTGGGTGCGGCACTCGGCCAGACGGTGATCGTTGACAACCGTCCGGGGGCGAATACCGTGATCGCCACCGAACTCGTCGCACGCGCACCGGCTGACGGTCATACGCTGCTCATCACCGGTTTCCCGTTTGTGGCCAACGCCATCCAGCGACGCAACCTGCCCTATGACACGCTGAAAGATTTCACCGCAGTGGCGCGTGTCGAGAGCAGCCCGTGGATGGTGGCGGTGCATCCGTCGCTGCCCGTGAAGTCGGTGGTCGAAATGATCGCGCTCGCACGCGCGCGGCCGGGCCAGTTGACCTATGCCTCGAATCCGCTGGGTTCGGGCGCGCACATGATCGGCGAAATGATGAAAGTCAGCGGCAAGGTGAGCATCCTCGACGTGCCGTATCAGGGCGAGGTGCCGGCGATGGTGGCGGTGATGGGGGGCCAGGCCGACATGCTGATCGCGCATATCCAGCCGCTGCTGCCACAAATGCAGGCGCACAAATTGCGCGTGCTTGCGGTAACTTCACGCCACAGGATTGAACGCTTTAAGGATATTCCGACGCTGGCCGAATCAGGCATGCCAGGTTTCGAGTTGTCAGGCACACAAGGCGTGACGGCCCCGGCGGCAACACCCGCAGCGGTGATCAACCGCCTGAGCAGCGAGATTCTGCGCGCAGCGGCATTGCCAGCTGTCAGGGAGAGCATGGTGCGCCAGGCACTGATTCCGGCACCAATGGGCGCAGCCGAATACGGCGCGCACATCGTTGCCGAATTACAGAACATGCAGAAGTTGGTGCGCGAGGCGCAGATCAAGTTTGAATAAACGCGGTTGATCGCTTGACGCATGCGACATGGGCACGATGCGCTTATGGTTGCAAACAGACCTCCGCGTTAAAGCACGTCTTGGACGAGCAGTCTCCACGCATTGCGCGCAGGCACAGCGCTGTGCGATCATCAAGCGTCATTTGTCGCAACGCAACACGACAACCTTCCGGACTTAACCATCCATGCAAAAACTTCTTCTCTCCGCACTCTCGGTCGCAGCGGTATTCTGCGGCGCGGTATGCGCGCAAACCTACCCGGCAAAACCAGTGCGCATCATCATGGGCTTCCCCGCCGGCAGCACCGTCGATGTGCTGGTGCGGCCGCTCGCGCAGCGCCTGACCGACGCGCTGGGCCAGTCGTTCATCGTTGACAACCGCTCGGGGGCGACCGGCATCATCGCCTCCGAACTGGTGGCGAAGGCGGCGCCCGACGGTTACACGCTGCTGGGCACACCGAGTTCGGCGATCACCAGCACACCGCATCTGAGCCAGCACCTGCCGTTTGATCCGCTGCGCGATTTTGTCAGCGTCAGCCAGATCAACCAGTTTTCCTATGTATTGATCACCCACCCTTCCGTGCCGGCGCGTAACGTGGCCGAACTCATCGCGCTTGCCAAGGCGAAACCCGGCGTGCTGACCTATGGCTCATCGGGCATCGGCAGCGCGTTTCATCTGGCCGGGGAGTTGTTCCGCCTGATGGCCAAAATCGATATCACACATGTGCCGTACAAAGGCGGGCCGCCGGCGGTGACCGACATGATGGGCGGACGTCTTGATCTGATGTTTTACTCGCTCGCCGTGGTGCGCCAGCAAATTGAATCAGGGCGACTGCGTGCGCTGGCGGTCAGCGGTGACCATCGTGATGCGCTGTTGCCGGCCGTGCCCACCGTGGCGGAGTCGGGCTTGCGTGGCTATGAAATGAGCGGCGCCCACATTATTGCCGCACCGGCGGCAACGCCACGCGAGGTACTGGTCAAACTCAACGCAGCGATACTCAAGGCGCTCTCCAGCAATGAGATGAAAGAACTGTGGGCGCGCCAGGGTATGGACATCGCGCTGACCTCGCTCGATCAGGCGGCGACGCGTCTGCGTTATGACTATGACCGCTACGGAAAATTAATCAAGGCCGCAGGCATCAAAGCGGAATAAATCCGGCACCGGTATTCAGGCAACAGGAACGCCGGGCCCAATTAAAAGAGGATTTGAACGTGACTCAACAACAGTACGAACACTGGTTCCAGTATTTCCCGAAAAGTTTTATGTGGTCGCAGGGCTTTATGTCGGCGATCGAAATGATTCCGTATGGTGCGGCGGCGATGGGCGAAATCGACCAGGTCGGCCAGCGCTTAAAAGGCCGCGAGGGTGACAACGAGGCGTGGTGCGACGAATGGTCGAAGATGGCGCAGCAGATGGAAGAGCGCGCGCAGGCGGCATTGGCGGCCAACCACCCGTTGACGGCGGGGACCTATTTTCTGCACGCCTGGACCTACTATGGTTACGGCGAACGCTTCCTGCATCTCGGCGAGAAAAAACTGGCGGTCTATCGCAAGAGTCTGGAGTGCTTCACGACCGGCATCCGTTACCGCTATCCGAATATCGAACGTGTCGAAGTGCCCTATGAAGGGAAAATGCTGCCTGCCTGGTTCATGAAAGCGCCCAACACCAAGGGCCCCGCACCGACCGTGGTGTTCTTCAACGGACTCGACGGCACCAAGGAAGTCGGCGTGCTTTATGGCGGCGTTGAACTCGCCGCACGCGGCATCAATCTGCTGGCGGTCGACGGCCCCGGACAGGGAGAAGCGCTGCGCCTGGGTAATATTCCGAGTCGCTATGATTATGAAGTCGCCGGCACCGCCGCCTATGAGTGCGTAACGGCGCGGCCCGATGTCGATCCAAAACGCGTGGCCATCATGGGCATCAGCATGGGCGGCTACTACGCGCCGCGTGTGGCTGCGTTTGAACAGCGCTATGCCGCCTGCGTGGCCTGGGGCGGGCATTTCGATTATCACGCCTCATGGATACGCCGCCGCAAGGAAATAGAATCAGGCGGCACCAAGGTATCGGCCCCTTACTTTCATCTGATGTGGGTGCTGGGCGTGGCCGACATGGATGCCGCGATGACCAAGCTCAAGCAATACACGCTAGCCGGTGTCGCGGAAAAAATCACCTGCCCCTTCCTCGTCACGCACGGCGAACACGACACCATCGTGCCCGCCGCCTACGGCCAGCTGCTGTATGACGCAGTCGGTTCAAAAAATAAATCGATCAAAATCTTTTCCGCAGACGAAGGCGGCAGCGAACACGTGCAGGGCGACAACCGCGTGCTCGGCTCGAATTACGTTGCCGACTGGCTGGCGGATAATTTGTAGGAAGTCAGGCCAGTTCAACGCCGTTGAACGGCCTCGCGGCAAGATGCGCTCAAAAGGGACGGCAGAAAATCAACTCCGTCCCTTTGCATTTCTGGAATTAAAAGTTACTCCAACTGCGTGATGATGTACCAGGCCATCCATGGGCCTTACAACCGAGCACTGGCGCCCCCATCCGGGCACTACATCAGTGGATGAACTAACTTTCCTCCGCAACACTCGTGCTCAGACGGTGAAGCATGTTTTCCGCTGACAGCAATATCAACATCTGAGCGTCGCCCATGGTGGGGTCCCGAACGACCGACGCAAGGACAGGTGCGGCGCCGAGGTGCACGCTGGTAATGTCATCAATATTCTCGACCGCTGTCTCGACCACGTCGCCGAGCTCGTCAACGAGAACGCCAAAATTGCTGCCATCTTGCCCGCGCACCACGATCACCTGGCATGAAGATTTTGAAGGATCGATTTCCGGCAAACCCAGTGCGGCATGCAAGTTGTAGAGCGGGAGCGAGGCGTTCTGAAATATTTGCGCCCCGTAAATTTCCTTCGGGGTATTGGCCAGCCGCACCGCGTTGGTCAGTTCGATCGCTTCGATGATCTCAACGCTGGGCAGGCCCAGCCAGTATTCGCCCACATGGAAACTGGCAATCTCGACGGTCTTCGCTTCACTGTGCGTAGCGTCCTTGCCATACGTCAGCGTGCCCCTGCTCCGCGCTGCTTTTGACTGCGCCCCCACTGCGGCCAGCGGCATAAACACCAACGCCACAACTTCATTTTTATAGAGGTCGTCAGGCCCCTTGTATTCCCGGTAGCCCACCGACCGCTTCGAGCCAACCGCCATCACCTGACCGGCGATTGTGAAGAGCCCGGAGCAGCCCTGGGCAGGCGGATTAAGCAGTTCATGCGGCACCTTGATCTGCTCGCCGACGGTGTATCTCGCGTCTGATGTGGCAATCACCGTGGCCTCGCCGTCGACGAAAACAGCGTGGCTATCAAGTAACGGCGCCCCCGACACGTCTCTTGGCAGAATATCTTTCAACATGGCACAGAACTGCGGCTCACTGTCGAAGACGATGCCGATCCCGCCGAGTTTTCTGCAGTCCTTGGGACTCAGCAGGGCAGCTGCATAAATATAAGTGTGACGATCGCCGTACAGTTCTGTTTTAACAAAGTCGGAAACGACATAGCCCTGGCTGTTGCTCAAACCAGTGGTGGCATCGACCCACGATTCAGCCACGCTCTGCCCGACCAGCTGGCCATATTGCGGATTCGACACGGCGATCACCGTGCCACTGCCGTCAAACAGCAGCAGGTTGGAGTACACCGTGTAAAGGCCGTTGATATAGGCAAGGATTTTCTCCAGGCCCTGCCTGCGCGGTTCACCCGGCGGCGTCTCTGTTAAACGCAGCAGAACCGGATCCAGCGCCCACCAGCGGCAATCGTTGGCCCGCTCATACAAGTTGCGATCCATGATATCGATAGCAAGCGCAGCAAACGAATGGCAATCGGCCAGCAATGACGAAATAACCGTAGTCTGCAGATTGCCGATCGAGCGGTCGAAGACCGCTCCCATTCTGCTGCCGACACGACTGATCTCGCGCAGCAGAATTTTGGAGAAAGCCGGGTTTGTGGCATTGGATCCATTGCCATGGCGCACGGTGCCGTTCCAGACTGAGCGGTCGAGATCGCGCAGAATCGACTGTGCCTTGTGGGGTATTTCCTGCAAGGCCGCTGAAAATGCGCGGCCTCCGGAAATCACCGCCTCCAGCAACGCGGGCTCGATAGTCGCAGACGCCTCACCATCGAGCGATGAAAAAGCCTGATCGATCGGTATCATTGCAAAGCCGCGCCAGCCAGGTCCCATATAACCCTGATAACCCTGTGCATCGCAGGCGATCGCCAGATAGACGCGCCCGGCAAAACGGATTCTCTGGATATTTTTTTGCGGCAATACAAACTGTGCGCGCAACGGAATTTGCCACGGGTCACTACTCGCAATCACCTTGCCCTCAGTATCAAGCAAGCCCAGGACAATCGCTTCGTCAGGGTCGGATAACCCGCCGAAGATGCGCGTCATCTCATCGTCAAACCTGAAACACAGGCCGAGCACACCGAGTACGTTACCGCGACCGGAGTTCACCCGATATGCGTAGATCAGGCTTTTGCCACGGCCTGAAAACAGTTCGGAATCGCCGTAGGCCTCGACATAGGGTGCATTAGTCTCCAGCGCGGTGCGGATCCACGCGTCTGCAATCGGCCCCTCATGCGTCGTGGGCAACAAGCGCGCCAGAACATGGCCTTCGGTGTTGAGGAGAACAACATCCTCATAAACGGAATACTTTTTGACATACTCGCGAAAGCGCGCCTGCAACGGCCGCATATCCCCTGGCTCGGCGGCGAAGTGTCGTATGGTGTCGTCGGTCGTCAAAAAGCCGATGTCGGCAGTGCGCTCATACAAATTGCGGGTGAGGATATCGATCACCACCTGCGACTTTGAGCGCATTTTCTGCTCGAGTTTCGCCAGCGTCTGTTCGGCGAGGTTGTTAAGTAATTCACCGGTCAAGCCGGCAAACGCCTCGCGCGTTTGTTCGGTTCCTGCCGTCGTCCCAGACAATTGCCCAAGCAGGCTCAGGTTGTCCCAAACGGCCTGCAAAGATTGTAATGATTCGCGATACTCATCAATCAGCGGCATATGAGGCAGCAAAGCGCTCACGCTGTCGTTGACTTTAATACCTTTAAAACTTGCCACGCGTTTCTCCATCCCTGTGTTCTTTGGCGGTTAAGCGCAAGATGTATGCCCAAGTTGCTTGATGAGGCTCACTTGCTTCGAAACAGGGCTTACCAGAGCTTTTGCGCACCCCTGTGATGCGCGCGACAATCGGGGCGCACTATAGCGATGCAATCCGGGCGTTATGGTGACCAATGGGCCTGATTCGAATCGTTGGCATTAACGGCATCTCACTCAATCCACTTTAATTCCCAGCCGCCGCACCACGTCGCCCCACTTCTGCACTTCTTCACGAATAAACACGCCAAACTGCTCGGGTGAATTGCCGACGGGTTCAGCGCCGAGCACAGTGATGCGTTCTTTCATTTCAGGTGTAGCGAGACCTTTGGTAATTTCACTGTGCAGCCGCGCGATATTTTCTTTCGGCGTGCCGGCGGGGGCGAGCAGGCCCCACCAGGTTTCAGCGACGAGTTTCGGCGCACCGGATTCAGCGAAGGTCGCTATCTCCGGCAGCACGCTCGATCGTTTGTTGCTGGCTACGGCAAGAACTTTCAGGCGGCCGGCTTTGGCGTGCGGCAGTACTTCAAGCGTGTTGATGAACATATAAGCGATCTGTCCGCTGATGACGTCCACCAGTGCCGGCTGACCGCCCTTGTAGGGCACATGCACAATGTCCACCGTGTTCAACTGCTTGAAGAGTTCGCCAGTCAGATGCTGCGAACTGCCATTGCCTGCCGAGGCATAACTCAACTGGCCGGGCTTGGCGCGCGCGAGGGCAAGCAGTTCCTTCACCGATTTAACCGGCAACGCAGGATGCGTGGCGAGCACCTGCGGGCCATAGCCGACCTGCGTGACAGCACTAAAATCGCGCAGCGTATCGTAGGGCAGCGTGCGGAACAGCGTCATGTTGGTAGCTTGTGACGACGAACCCATGAGCAGCGTATAGCCATCAGGCGCGGCCTTGGCGACGAGTTCAGCGGCAATGTTGGTACTGGCGCCGGGGCGGTTCTCGACCACCACGGTGCGTCCGAAGGCCTCCGAGAGGCGTTGCGCCGAGATGCGGGCAATGATGTCGACTGCGCCTCCCGGTGCGAAACCAACGATGATGCGGATGGGTTTGACCGGCCAGGTTTGCGCGGTGGCGGGCAGCGCGTTGAGGGTTGCAAACGCTGATAAAAAAATCGTTGCATGCTTCATGAGTGCGTTCCCAAAAGATACAGCAGAGCCGCAAGTGTAGCGCCGCGCACCGGCCAAATCATGTTGCGAACTTTAAATGGAGTTTCAGCCTTGGCAGGCTGCGATTAGCCATGTTTTACTGCGGCTTGATCGTTATTCATGACCCGGGAGATTGGCCGTGCCACGTGTGAAGTTGTTCAAAGCGAAGGAAGACGTGGCGCCCGAGCATCACGCGCTGTATGACGAACTGGCGGCGATGCGCGGGCGGCTTAGCGGGCCGGCCAGCGTCGTAATGTACAGCCCGGGCCTCTCCAAACCGTGGAACGACCAAAGCGAGTTTTTGCATCGCCAGACTATCGTCGACAAGGGGCTCGCCGAACTCGCCATCTGCGCCGCCGCCCGCGAGCGCGACTGTGCCTACATCTGGAATGCACATACGAGCAAGGCGCGCAAAGGCGGCATCAGCGAGGCCAGCTTGAGCGCAACCCGCGATAACAGCGCATTGGATGGATTGCCACCGCACGAAGCGACCGTCGTAAGCTATGCGCGTCAACTCATGCGCAGCAATCGTGTTGAGCAGAACACCTTCGATGCTTTGCTCAACGCACAGGGTCCGCAGTGGCTGGTCGAACTGACAGCCCTCATCAGCCGCTATGCCGCGCTGGCGGGCATCCTCAACAGCTTCGAAGTGCTGCCCAAGGCCGACGCCGAGCCCCTGCCGGTGCCCATGCCCCAGGCATCGTTATCGTCGGGGCCAGTGGCACCGCTGCACGCAACACCGCGCATTATGCCAATCACCGCGCGCGAACAAGTCGCCGAGGCCGATCGCGCGACCTTTGATGCCATGAACAAAGCGCGCGGCGTTTTGCGCGGGCCTTACAGTATCCTCATGTACAGCCCGAAGTTCTGTGTGCTGGTCGACGCGGTAAGCCGCTATCTGCGCCGCCATTCGCAGGTGAAGTCCGAATACGGTGAGCTGTGCATCATCGCGGTGGCGCGCGAGAAGGATTGCCCCTACGTCTGGGCGGCGCATATCGTCGCCGCGCGCCAGGCCGGCGTCAGCGAGACGGCGATCGCCGCGGTGCGTGAGCGTTCCTCACTCACGGCGCTTCAGCAGCAAGAAGCCGACATCATCGACTATGTGCGGCAACTGCATCGCAGCCATCGCGTAACGCAGCCGCTGTTTGACCGCTTGTGCGAGCACCATAGCATTCCATGGCTGGTAGAACTCACGGCAATCATCGGCCACTACGGCATGGTGACCGCACAGCTCAATGCATTCGAAGTGTCAGCGCGCGCCGACGCAGACGGACTGGACAAGGCATGACTGCGCTTAGCGTTCCCCGGCCACAGCGCCTGACTCGCGCGGCGCGCCCGCTGAGGGGGGGCGCCAGCGCTGCCACATCCGCTCGATAAGAATGCCGAGCAGCACAGCGTAGGCGAGATTGGTCGCCACCGTCGCCACCATCACCACCAGCGTAACCACCACGTGGTCGCGCCCTTTCGAAAAAGTCTTCCAGTCGAAGGTGTGAAAGCAGACGACGAACATCACACCGATGAGCGCCGCTACCGGGACCGCCTCGATCAGCGGGCTCGCAAACAGGATGTAGCAGAGGATCGCCAGCGCCGAGACGATACCCGCCAGCCGGTGGAAGCCGCCGGCTTCAAGATTGATCACGGTCTGCCCGATCATGGCGCAGCCGCCCATGCCACCGAAGAAGCCGGTCAGCACGTTGCCGACGCCCTGCGCCATCGACTCGCGGTTAGGGTGGGTATGCTGATGCGGCTTGTCAGGATGAACAAAATCGTCGACGAGATTCGCCGTCAACAGCGTTTCGATCAGCCCGATCATGCCAAGCACCAGACTGTAGGGGAGCACGATCCATAGTGTCTCCAGGGTTAGCGGCACCACTGGCATGCTGAACGCCGGCAGCGCACCGGCAATGCCGGCGATATCGCCGACCGTCCGCGTTTGGATGCCAAAGGCCCACACCACCGCGCTGACAAGAAGGATGCCGCAGAGGCCGGCCGGCACCAGCCGCGTGATCCGCGGCGCCAGCAGCACACCGGCTACCGTTAGGCCGATTAGCGCCGCCATCGTGTAGAGCGCGGGACCGCCGCGCGGCACCTGCCCGAACTGAGAAAAGAAGATGATCAGCGCGAGGCCGTTGACGAAGCCGTTCATGACGGCAGGCGTGACGTAGCGGATGAGCCGCCCCAGCCGGCACAGACCAAAGGCGAACTGGAATACGCCCATCAGGATGATGCAGGCAAACAGATAGTCGACACCGTGGTTCACCACCAGCGCGACCGACACCACCGCCAGCGAGCCAGCGCCGCCGGAGATGAGTCCGGGACGGCCACCGAAGGCCGCGGTAACGAAGCCGAGAATGACAGCAGCATAGAGTCCGACGACCGGATTAACCTTCGCGAGCAACGCGAAAGCGACGACTTCCGGCACCATCGCGAGGCTGGTCGTAATGCCAGCGAGCACGTTACGCACGATCGCGCGCGGTGTCACCGGCGCCGCTCCGTGCGGCCTGCCAGCGGCCGCCTGCGTTCAGTCGCGAACAACACAGCGAAATCCGATGTGCGTAGTCGCCGTGTCGGGTGCCTCGCCCTGCCGCGCCGAGGGGCGATAGCGAGTGCAATAATCGGGCGAGCAGAGATGCGAGCCGCCCTTCACCACCAGACGCGCGGCTGCCGCATCAGTTGCCGCGCGCGGCGGGCTGCAACAGGCGCGCTCGCCGGCGGCCAGCGGGCCGCGCCCTGCCGCCTCGGCGTGGTTGGGCGTGTAGGGCGTGACAGTCCACTCCCAGACGTTGCCGATCATGTCGTAGAGGCCAAAGCCGTTGGGTGGAAAGGTGCCAACCGGAGAGGTGTCCTCGTAGCCGTCTGCGGCGAGATTCTCCCAGGGGAAACGGCCCTGCCAGGTGTTGGCCATGAGGCGGCCACCGGGTGTGAACTCATCGCCCCACGCGTAAGGCGATTCGGGGAGCCCGCCGCGCGCCGCGAACTCCCACTCCGCTTCGGTCGGCAGCCTCTTGCCGGCCCACGCGGCGTAAGCGAGCGCATCCTCGTGGGCAACGTGTACGACAGGGTGGTCGTCGAGCGCGTCAAGCGCGCCCTCCTCGCCGCGCGGCCGTCGCCAACACGCCCCCGACCGGTAGGACCACCACGCGCGATAGTCGCGCAGGCTCACCGGCCCCGCCGGCTTGGTGAATACCAGCGAACCCGCCACCAGCAGAGCCGGATCGGCGTCCGGGTAAAGCGCGGCCTCGGGCACGCGCTCGGCCACCGTGCGATAGCCGGTCGCCTCGACGAAGCGCGCGAACTCGGCGTTGGTGACCGGTCGCGGATCGATCCAGAAGCCGCCGACCACCGCCGGGTGTAGCGGCCGCTCCTCGCGGTAGAAGCGATCCGATCCCATCAGGAAAGGTCCGCCCTCGAGCCTTACCATGCCGGCGGTAGGCCGCCGCGCAGCGGCGGCCGTACGGTGGCAACAGGTAGCCGTCGCCGCAGCGCTCACGCGCCCGTCGCCGTGCGCTTGGGCACGAAGTCGAGAGGCGCCCCTGGCGGGATCAACTCCTCGACTTTGGTACTGTCCTCAAAAGCCCGCACCGCGCGCTGCGCGTGCTGCATGACCCACCAGCGCACGTAACGTTGGTTGACGGGCTCACGCTCCTTCGGGTCCTCTTGCAGGTGGGTAATACGCGCGAAGCCAAGCGGCAACTCGGGATCGTGGAAGTGCTGCTGGCGCCTGAAGTTGATCTTGAAGTCCTTCCACTTCACTGCGTGCAGTTCGTCCTTCAACCAGACCATACAGGCCTCGCGGTTGGAGGTCTGCTGGTCACCAAAGAAGAATGGGCTCTGGTCAACACCGTCGATGAGACGATCGTCGGGCGTCTTGCAGCCGGCAAAACTCAGCAGCGTGGTAAACATATCGGTCACGTGGACCATCTCGTTGCTCTCAACGCCGGTCTTCACACGGCCAGGCCAGCGGATCAGTAGCGGAGTGCGAATACCGCCCTCGGCCGAGCTGAAATACGAGCCGTCAAAGAAGCCGCCGGTGCCGCGACCCGCCAGATGATCCTCGGCACCGTTGTCACCGCAGAGCACAACGATCGTGTTGTCGGCAACGCCTAACTCGTCGAGACGGTCGAGGAGGTAGCCGAAGTCGTGGTCGAGCATCAGCAAGCAGTCACCCCAGTCGCCGTTGGTGCTCTTGCCCTTGAATTCGTCACGCGGGCTCATCGGAAAGTGCATCAGCGAGTGGTTGAAGTAGAGGTAGAACGGCTTGTCGGCCGACACTGCGCGCTTCATGAAGTCAGTACCACGGCGCAGATACTCGAGGTCGCAGGTCTTCTTGGTTTCCATCGTCAGCTGCTCGTCGAGCAGCGGCTTGCAGCCCTTACCCTTCTTGCCCTCGTGCATGTGCGAGTAACCATCGCGCTCGGGCACGTAGTGCGGGTCCTCCAGCCACATGCACTCGTCATAGGTACGCAGCGGCCCGTACCACTCGTCGAAACCGTGGTCGGTCGGGAAGCGCCCATCCTCGGCACCGATATGCCACTTGCCGAGGATCGACGAGGTGTAACCGGCCTGGGCCAGCAACTCCGCGATCGTCACCTCCCACTTGACGATGCCGCCGGCGTTACCGCCAAGGGCGATGGTGTGATTGCCCGAACGAATCGGATAGCGCCCTGTCATCAGCGCCGAGCGTGTCGGCGTGCACTGCGGCTCAACCACGTAATGGGTGAGCTTCATCCCCTCCTTGGCGAAGGTATCGATGCGTTTGGTATCGGCGCCACGCAGGATGCCGCCGCCGTAGCAGCCGAGCTCTCCCATGCCAAGGTTATCGACGTGAAAGAACAGGATATTCGGTTGCTTGGTCATTCTGTTTCTCCTTTGGTAATGAATCGTGTGAATACAGTCTTTCTGCGCGCTACATGACAGCGCCGACACCAGACGGGCCGACTTCCATGCCGAAGCCGCCGAGGCCACCGTCCTTCAATTCGCCGCCCATCGCCGACAGGCTCTCCTCGCGAATGAGCGCCCGCAGACGCTGGGTGAGTTCGACGAACTCCGGGGTGGTGGTCATCTCGGGCTTGCGCGGCCGCGGCAAGTTGACCTGGATCTCTGCCTTGATGCGGCCGGGTCGTGCGGTCATCACGAAGATCTTGTCCGACAGGAAGATCGACTCGTCGATATCGTGGGTAACAAACAGCACCGACAGCCGGAACTTCTGCCAGATATTGGTGAGGATCTCCTGCATGACCACGCGAGTCTGCGCGTCGAGCGCACCGAACGGCTCGTCCATTAGCAGCACCTGCGGACTGGTGGCGAGCGCGCGCACAATGCCAACCCGCTGCTTCATGCCGCCGGAGAGCTGGTCGGGATAGTGGTTCTCGAACGACAGCAGTCCGGCCAGCCCAAGCAAGGTGCGCGCCGAGGTCTCGCGCTTGCTTCCCGGCACGCCCTGCATCTTGAGTCCGAACTCGACGTTCTTGCGCACGGTGAGCCACGGGAACAGTGAATACTGCTGAAACACCACGCCGCGATCGGAGCCCGGGCAGCTGATCAGCTTGCCATCGAGCAGCGTCTCGCCGGAAGTTGGCTGCACGAAGCCGGCCACGATATTGAGCAGTGTCGACTTGCCGCAACCCGAGGGCCCGATCAGCGACACAAACTCGCCGGGCTCGACTGTCAGCGATACTCCATCGACTGCGATGACCGCAGCGCCACGGCTCTCGAACATCACCCCCACATCGCGCACTTCGATGCGGCCGCGGCCGCCGTTATGGGTATTCATCGATTGCCTCCTGCCGAATGGGCACGCCACGGCATCACCAGATTGCCAACGACGCGGATGACACCGCTACAGACGAGACCCAGCATGCCGATGGTGATCATGCCGAGCGCAATCTCGGCGTAGTTCACCAGCGAGTAGGCCTCCCAAGTGAAGTAGCCGACGCCGAACTGGCCAGAGATCATCTCCGCCGCGATCAGCGAAACCCAGGCCACGCCAATACCGACCGCGAGACCGGTGAAGATCTGCGGCATCACGCCGGGCAGGATGACGGCACGAAAGAGCTGCGCCTCGCTCGCGCCGAGGCAGCGCGCCGCCCGCACCAACACCGGATCGAGCGTGGTCACGCCGTGCACCGTGTTGAGCAGGATTGGAAAGAACGAACCGAGAAAGGTGATGAAGACGATGCTCACCTCGTTGGTCGGCCACAGCATGATCGACATGGGCACCCACGCGATGGCGGGGATCGGCCGCAAGATTTCAGCGGCAGGCATCAGCAGGTCGCGCACGGTCCGGTATCGACCGATCAGCACGCCGAGCGGGACCGCCAACAGGATTGCGATCCCAAAGCCGGTGAGAATCCGCCGTACGCTGATCCAGACGTTGGTGATGAACTTGGTCGAATGGTTGACCTCGACAAGCTTCTGCAGCACGTCGGCCGGTGTCGGCACGTTGGTGAATCGCATGTAGAACTCAAGGCGATAGCGCGTGCAGACAAACCAGAAAGCGAGCAAGCCGACGATCGACAGCGCCCACAGCAGGCCGCTGCCGGCGGCACGACGGCGGCGCGCCCACATCCAGGCGCGTGCCCGCTCGGCCGCCGTCGCTGCCGCTGGATCGGCCGCGGCGGGCGGCGGTGGGGCCGCCCCCGCCGGGGCGCCCGCCGCGCTGGCGCCGCGGGGGATGACCGCGGCCATCTCAGCGACCCGCCTTGACCACCGCCAGCGCTTCATCGTAGCTGGAGAGCTTGCCACCGATCTTGGCGGCATGCGCCTCGGCGTCTTTCTTAAGCAGGAACGGCACGATCTCGGGTTTCTTCGGATCCTTGCCGCCGATCGCGAAGAACGCCTTGTCGGCAAAGAGCTTGATCCCGAGCGCGGTGTCCATCAGGTAGACCGCGCCAAGCTTGCGACCCTCCCCGGCGTAACGGTTAACCCCGGCGAGCGTGCAGGCCGGCGAGCTGAACGAGACAATGTCCCCACCTGCGATCCAGATCTGACCCGCCTCCTGCGGCTTGGTAATGGCGACGTTGCAGACCGGGTCCTTGCCACCGATTTCGTAATTGGCGTAGGAGGCCTTCTGCTTCTCGTAGTCGAGGTTGCGCTCCTTGAAAGTCTGCCGTACCCAGATGTCGTTGACCCAAGCCTGGTCATTAAAGTCCTTGATACGTCCCATCTTCTGCAAGCTGGCTTGGGCGGCACGAATAGTCTCCAGCCACTTCGGCTTGATCGTCGGGTCCAGCGTGTGAATGCCACCGGGTCCGAGAAAAATGTAGATGACTTCCTTCTCGATCTTGGTCCATTCCTCGATCTTCTCGGCGGCGAGCTTGGGGTTCTTACGCACCCAGTCGTTGGCCTCCATCAGCGCCTTCAGGTACGCAACCACGATATCGGGATGGTTCTGCGCGAAGTCCTTGCGCACAACGATGCCGTGAAAGGTCGGCACCCGGGTCTCCGCACCATCAAAGATCTTGCGCGCGAAGCCGCGGTAGGGCAGCAACTCCATGAAGGGCACAAAGTTGGCGTGGCCGTCGATGCGCTTCTCCTGCAGGTTGGTGGTGCCAACCTCGGGCGACTGACTCGCCAAATTCCAGAAGTTTTCCGGCCAGCCGCGCGACTGCATGGCCTGGATTAGCATGCCGTGCGCCGCCGACCCGAACGGCACCGACACGTTCTTGCCCTTGAGGTCAGCCAGTTCGTAATACGGCGAATCTTTGTGTACGACCATGCCGTTGCCACCGCCGTACTGGTTGTAAGCGATGATCGCGACGAGCAGGGTTTCGTTGCGCGTCTGCTGGCCGGTGGCGCCGTTCACCAGCAGTGGATAGTCACCCATCATGCCGATGTGAATCTTGTTGGCCATCATGCCGTTTGTGATGGGAGGCCCCGAGGTGAAGTTCTGCCAGTCAATCTTGAACTTCACGTCCTTGTACTGGCCGGTGCGGGGCAGGTACTTCTCGAGCAGGCCGAGCTCCTTGATCACGATACCGCCGGTCACGGTGTTGCTCGTCGTGTTCTGTGTGCCGATGCCGATCTCGATCTCTTTCTGCGCCCGTGCCTCGCCGACGGCCGTCAGCGCGATCAGCGCCGCGCCAGCCAACAGGCCACTCACGCCCGCCAGCCATCTCTGCGGGATTACCTTGGTGTTCGAAGATGTCTTCATGGTCTTCTCCTGGTTGATAACAAAACGGGTTCAACGCCGCGCGCGCGCACCGGCAGCGACGCCGCCGCGCTCGAGGTCGAGGCGGTACTGAAACGAGTCGCCGCGGTGGTAGAGGTATTCGAAATCGAGCGGCACGCCAGCGGCCGTGAAGGTCAAGCGCTGGATGCGCAGCACCGCTGCGCCGCAAGTCAGATGCAGGCTCTCGGCGAGCGCGGCGTCGGCGACGATGGCAGCGATTTGCAGTTCCGCATTGCCCAGCGCGATACCGAGATCGTTCTCGAGAATGGCGAAGATATCGCGCTGCCGCAGGTCGGCCTTGACAACGCGGCGACCGATCTCGACCGGCAGGTAAGTCTCATCCAGCGACATCGGTTCATGGTCGATGCAGCGCACGCGACGGATTTGCATCACCTCGTCGCGCTCGGCGACGCCGAGCTTCGCCGCCACCTGCGCGTCGGCGCGCACCATGCGGTGGCCGAGCACCCGCGAGCGAATCTCAAAGCCCGCCGTCGACAGCGCTTCTCCCAGCCCCTGCAGGCGGGTGAGGCTCTGTACCGCCTTCGGCTTCGAAACAAAAGTACCCTTGCCGTGAATACGAAAGATGAGCCCCTCGCGCTGCAGGTCGTTGAGCGCCTGCCGCACCGTGATGCGGCTTACCGCGAAGCGCGCAACAAGTTCAAGCTCAGACGGCATCTGCTGGTGGCTTTGGTAGACCCCATCAAGAATGCGCTGGCGCAGCAGTTCACGCAGCTGCGAATAGAGCGGCACCGGCGAACCCATATCAAGCGTCGGTGCGGCGTCTACCCCGCCCGGCACCGCAGCGGTGGCCGACTTGTTATGTTTATAACTTGTATTGACATGCATGCTCTCTTAGTTGCAAGCGACATGCCAGACCGGTCGCACGCCGACCGCAATGAGCATGCCGTTGAATTGATGTGGTTTAAATTTTTGCGGTGAGCGATCACCGTCGTCTAAAGCGGGCTTTGGCGCACCACCGTTGTGCAACTCAGCGCGACTCGCTCCACGAACGATCGGACGAGCGCAGCCGACCGCCTTACTTGTATTAACTGGTTCGCTCCACCGCTATTACGGCGACCGGTAGCCTAGGTGGAACGCAGACCACGCAGGATTATCAGACCCGTCGCAGAAAGCGCAGCAAGACGGTTACGTCAGACATTAGGCCGCATGAAGCTAGGCCCCGACCTCACGCCGACCGATGGAGAACTGGTAGCCGGTTTCGAGCGCCGCAGAAAGGCGTTCGAGCCGCAGGCTGGCGATCTAAAGTTACTGCGATCAGCTCAACATCCAGATCAGCGCTGTTCCGCCGATCGAAATCAGTATGTGTCCGAAGGCCACCGTACTTGAGTAGCCGATGACGGCGACCGGGCTTTCTGAGCGCTCCTGAAGCGCGGCAAGACCTGCGGTCATGGTCTGCGCGCCGGCAAGTGCCCCCAGCAGCAGCAATGGATTGAGTCCCAGCAGGTAGCGGCCCACCAGCAGACCGACCAGTTGCGGCACAAGCGTAACCACGATACCCCCGAGGAAGACCTGCAGGCCGATCTCCCGGATAGCATCAACGAATACCGGCCCGGCCTTCAGCCCGATCATGGCCACGAAGGCGGCCAGACCGATTGATTTCATGAACTCAATGGCGCCTGCCGGAATAAAGGCAAATTCGGGATGGGTCGAGTTTCGCCAGCCCATTGCGAGCCCCATCAGCAGCACCGCGACGCTGCTTCCGAGTGCGATGTGAAGGCCGCCTACCGGGAAGGCCAGCGCGAGCCCCAACAAGGCCCCGGTGAAAATCGCCAGGCCCAGTGCCACGAAGTCGGTGTGCCGGGGTGGATGAGCCACGTCGCCCAGGCGCTGCGCCACCCGCTCAACAGTGGGGGTCAGCCCGAACAGCGTGAGCTTGTCGCCCCGTTGCAATACCGTGCCCGGTGCGACCGGGAGGTCCTGTCCACCGCGTCTGATCGCTCGCACGAACACGCCTCTGATGAGTTCGGGGGCGGCACGCAGCGCATCAATGGTCGTTCCCGCGATGTCTCGTCGGGTGATCTCCACCTCGAGGCTCGACTGGCCGATGTCCAGCAGTTCGCGGTCGAACACTTCCTCTGCCTGCGGCGCGAGTGTGCCGACCAGAGTCTCGTTCAGTCCGATCACGGCAACCACATCGCCTGCCTTCAGGATGGTGTCGGGTCTTGCCTCGACAATCGAAGCGTCGCGCCGAATGCGTTCGATAAAGAGCCTTGCCGGCTGCGCCATGGCCTCAGCCTGAGCAATCGTTCGGCCGACGACCGAATAAGACGGACCCAGCCGATAGGCTCGCAACTCAAACATCCGCCAGGCGGACGTGCCGTCCTGGCGGTCGCGGTCCATTCCCATCGCGACTTCGAGCTTCAGGGCCTCAGCCTTGAGATCCAGGCGCAGCAGCCACGGGCCGATGTACGAGCAGAAGAAGATCACGCCGAAGGTACCAAAGATGTAGGTGAGCGCATCGGCCACCGGGATCTGCCTGATCAGGCGCTCTTTTTCTTCGATTGGCAGCGCCAGCGAACGAATCGCCTCGCTGGCGGTGCCGATCACCGGGGATTCAGTCAGAGCACCCGACATCATGCCGGCGGCATAGCCCAGCTCGAGATTGAGAAGGCGAGCCATGACGAAGGCTGTCAGTACCCCGGTCACTGGAATCACGACGCCGAGCGCGACCCACCGCCAACCGCCGTCCTGGACGCCGCGCACGAAGCCCGGCCCCGCCGAATAACCGATCCCGAACATGAACAGCATGAAAAGAAACTGTTTTGCGGTGTCGGCGACCGGAACATGGAACAGGTAGCCGATGAGCAGCCCCGCGATCAGCGAACCGGTTACGGGTCCGAAGCCCACGCCCTTGAGCTTGAACTTGCCGATCCAATATCCGATGCCGATTGCAAGAAAGACCGGCAGTTCGGGATGCTGCGTCATATACGGCGTCAACCAGTCCATGGAGCCTCTGCCAAGCTGAAAAGAGAACAGGAACTTTAAAACACATTTTCCTCTGCTGGTGAACATATCGCCTGCCCGGCAAGCGGGGCAATCGCGCGATGAAGCGGTGGATGATGGGCGGCACCGGCGTGAGCAACCCGGTGCATACCGCGAACCGCAGGGGCCGCGGAATCGGGAACGACAACCCTCTTTGTCTGACTACCACCCGAGGGATCACCGCGTCGACCCGTTAGGCGGGGCTCTGCGCCATGCGCTGCGCGCAACCCGCACAGCGCATGCGCAAAAAACCGTGCGCTAAAATACTGGATGATAAAAAAGTCTCAAACCTGTCTTTGCCGAACGCCGGCAAACCAGCGCCTGTTGGCGCGTCGACTTGGGCAAAAAATTTCTCCCACTGTGCCTGCACAATCCGATCGAGCGAAGTCACGATGAACCACCTCGCGCACTTTCTGCTGGCACCGGAGGACGATGCCGGGCGCGCCGGCACGCTACTGGGTGACTTCATTCGCGGCTCGAATCTCTCCGCCTGGCCCGCCGAGGTGGAACACGGGATCCGTCTACACCGGCGCATTGATGCATTCACCGACACGCACCCTGTACTGATTGAAGCACGCGGCGCCCTGCCAACGAACCTGCGACGTTACGCGGGTATCCTGATGGATGTTTATTTTGATCACCTGCTGATCGCGCAATGGACGCAATGGGCCAGCGTTCCCCTGTCAGACTTCGCTGATGAGGTTCACGACGCGCTCGCTCGGCTCGCGCCGACGCTGCCGGCTCCAGCGGACCGCGTCGCCGGCGGGATGGCGGCTCGCAAGGGTCTGATGACGAGCGCAACGCACGCAGGCATGGCCCGAATGCTCGCGCACATCGGCAACCGGCTATCGCGTCCGGTGGCGCTCGATCAGGCGTTGCCCGCACTGATCGATGCACATTCGACCATGGACCACGCATTCCGACGTTTTTTCCCGGCGCTTCAGGCCGAAGCCGCCGCCTATCGCGCTGACTCGACCCTCAGAACACGCCCGTCGGCGCTGTCAGTCAACAGGTAGACCAGCCCGTCCGGCCCAACGCGCACGTCGCGTACCCGGTCACCCAGTCCCTGCAGCAATCGCTCCTCGCGCACCACCCTTGTGCCTTCCAGTTGCAAGCGTGCGAGAAGGCCGAACTTAAGCGAGCCCACCAGCAGGCTGCCCTTCCAGCCGGGAATGGCGCTGGCGTCGTAATAAGCCATGCCGGACGGCGCAATCGATGGGTCCCAATAATGTACCGGCTGTTCCATGCCGGCTTTCGCGGCGCCTTCGCCAATCGGCAGCCCGGAATAATCACGACCGTGGGTGATGACCGGCCAGCCGTAATTGCGCCCACTCTCGGGTTGGTTGATTTCGTCCCCGCCACGCGCACCATGCTCCACCGTCCACAGCGCTCCGGTCAGAGGATGCAGGATCGCCCCCTGAATGTTGCGATGGCCATAGGACCAGATCTCCGCAAGCGCACCAGGCCGGCCGACAAACGGGTTGTCCGCAGGTACGCCACCGTCCGCACGAATACGCACGACCTTGCCCAGATGAACCCCGAGATCCTGCGCGCGGTCGCGTTGCCCGCGCTCGCCCAGCGCCACCCACAAGTGGCCATCGCGCGCTTGCACGATGCGCGAGCCAAAGTGCAGCCCGCCACGCACCTTGGGCTGTTGGCGAAAAATCACTTTCACCTCTTCAAGACTGCCGGCCCCCAATCGCGCACGGGCGACGCTGGTGCCAGCACCACCGTCGCCCGATTCCGAAAAAGTGAAATAGAGTACTCGGCTGGTGGCGAAGTCACGATCGAGAACAACGTCGAGCAGGCCGCCTTGCCCCTGTGCGAATACCGCCGGCAGGTTGGCAAGGGGTGCGCCGAGGGTGCCGTCACGCGCGATCACGCGCATGCGCCCGGGGCGCTCGGTGACCAGCATGCGACCGTCCGACAGGAAAGCCAGTGCCCAGGGGTTTTCCAGGCCGCGGGCCACTGTTGTGACGCGCAGCCGTCCAGGCTCACCACGACATTCCTGCGCACCGACCGTGCATGCCGCAGCGCCAAGCAGCACCGCAGCGAGGTGTCGAAAAATGAGTTGAGTAAGTGACATGGGGCGCGCGCCAGATGTTGTCGAACCAACCGGTGAGGATAACACCGCCTTACAAACCATCACGGTTGTGCTTTGGCGCTCCGACCACATATCGGCCAACTCAACGGCAATCTCATTCCTCCCCGTTTCATGGACAACCATACCCAGCAAGTGCAGTGCTTGCGAGTGATCGGGTTTAGTCAGCAGTATGCCGATAGAGTACTTCGGCCTCGGACCATCGTCCGGCTTGGTAATGTTTGAATGCTTTCTGAATGTTCATGGGAGATGTCATGCTTCATACGGCGATCGAATACGTTGAATCACAACGCCCTTACAGTGGCTGAAAATTTCATCCCGCATGTTCCTGTTGCTGTAATGGATGATAAGTGGCATCAGTGACTTCCAGCATACCGTTTACCTGGATATTTTTCTCGCGCGGGAGACATAGCATGTTGAATGAGGCGACCTCACCATACTCGTTTTCATTTACGCCAAAAAAATTATTGGAATTAAACAATTGTGGAACATGCCACCATAGCCGGTAATCGAGCGCCATGATCTGTTCTATCAGTGCCTGGCTTTTTTCCACCCTGTCGTTTTCCAAATACATCCAAGGGCGATATTGCCTGATCGTTCTGCTGGCCCCCTGCAGCACCTCTCCCTCCATACCCTCAACGTCCAGCTTGAGCAGATCGACTTTCGGCAAATCATCAATCAAGTCATCCAGAGGAATAACTTTAACGGGCACCCCAAGGGAGTCATTCGGGCCTAATGAAACGCCTCCAAAATTCTGCATTTCAAGCGCGGAATAATCCACCGCACGTATGCTCATGGTTGCATGAGTTGCCCCACAGCCGCACCCATGCGTACTCACATTGAACAAGCCATTAAGCGCGATGTTGGCGCTGAGATAATGCAATATGGCCGGTTGCGCCTCTATGGCAATCACCTTGCCTTGCGGGCCAACCCGTTGAGCCAGGGGGATAGTATGTACGCCTATATTGGCTCCCACCTCGATAATCACCGCTCCGGGTTGAACTAAAGATGACAAGAACTGCTCCTCTACCTCGCAGCACTCTCCGTAACGAATAAGTGCATAACCAAGATAGAAATCGTAACGATTAGCCAGGAATAAACCATGCCGGCCGCGCACCAAAAAGTTAAAGTCGTTAAGTTGGGTTATGTTTTCCATCTAATTCCATCTGTTCAGCTTGATGTGTGGGGTTGCCCGTGCAGTCAGCATGGGTGCTATAAATAGCTGTTCAATGCCGTAACGATGCATGGAAATTTGTTAGGGGACGCAATGACGCCTTGTTTCGAAACAATACGTGAGACAGTTTTACATAGATAGATTGCAAAATTATTGGTGTACCGGAAATTCAAACCATCTTTTCTATCACCACCAGATCTTCGATGGCGGCGATGATCTTCAAGTCGCCGCCATACTGCGGGCAATATTCGACATCGCTCTCAAACACCTGCTTGAGCAGGCGCGCCCAGCCCCATCGCGTCGTGGGCGTCGTGGGGGAGCATCAAGCCCATCAAGTTCGGCGACATTCAGCAGATCCTTGCGAGGCTCGACGCACGCTCAGAGCGGCAAATACCGCAAGCCTGACGTGTGTAATAGAAATGGCATGATGAGGCTGTAGCATGCTCTCCGCGCGACATTGCCAAATCAAATTTGTGCAAGCGCGGGATGCAAGCCCGATGAAAGCCCCCCTCAGAGATAAATGGATGGCCATCAGTCGAGTTCGCTGCAGTATTTGTCGGGGATAGAATTCAAGACTGTGCCGCAGGGGCTTGCGTTGCAAAAGGGGCGGCAGTGTGGCGATCATTTTTATGATTTACCGAGGTCGGCAAGATGTCAATAGCTGAAGCCATCAATCAGGCGATCATCGCCTACAAAAAACAGGATTGGAATAGCGCCGAAGAGCTGTGCAATCGGGTCTTGTCGCTTGAAGGCGATTATTACGACGCGCTGAACATATTGGGGGCGGTGGCAACCCAGACACAGCGTCTTGAAGAAGCCGCGGAACTATTGGAGCGGGCGGTTGCGGTCCAGCCGCAAAACGCGGAAGCGCATAATAATCTCGGCGTGGCGTTGCAAAAGCTGACAAGACTGGAGCCGGCCATTGAAAGTTTCAGACGGGCGATCGTCATTAGCCCGGGTTACGCGATGGCTTTTTATAATCAGGGGAATGCACTGCAGGCGCTCGGCAGGCCTGATGAGGCAATTGCCAGCTATGAGCGAGCGATTGAGCTAAAGGCGGATTACGCTGAAGCCCACAACAACCGTGGCAATGTGCTGTTGCAAAGCAGCCGGTTGTCGGATGCCCTTGAGAGTTTCGATCGCGCAATTGCCATCAAGCCTTCTTACGCGCTAGCCGCCGTTAACCGCGGCCTTGCATTGTGCGGGCTTGGTCGTTGGGAGGCCGCCGCCGCCGGTTTTGAGCGTGCGATTGCGGTCGGTGCGGATTTTCCAGAGGTTCATTGCGGGCTTGCCAACGCTTTGCAGGAATTAGGCCGTTTGGATGCCGCGGTCGAGAGCTATGCCCGGGCGGTCGCCCTGAGGCCCGATTATGCTGAGGCCCATTGCAATTGCGGCACCGCCTTGCAGAAGTTGAGACGATTCGATCATGCTGTTGCCAGTTATGAGCGCGCCATCGCGATCGATACACACAGTGCGGTTTTGCACTGCAATTATGGCAATGCATTACAGCAAATCGGGCGGCCCGATGCAGCTGCGGCGAGTTTCGAACGTGCGATTGCCCTTAACCCGGAATACACAACCGCACGTTATGCGCTCGCCGCGCTGGGACGCGGCAGTGTACCGTCCACGGCGCCGGTGGATTACGTAACTACGTTGTTCGATAGTTTTGCGGATAGCTTTGACAAAAACCTCGTTGATGCGCTCGACTATCAAATGCCCTTCGTGTTGGCGCGGCAATTTGAACAGCATGGCGACGGAGAGCCTGGCAGCGTGCTTGATCTCGGTTGTGGAACCGGTCTTTGTGGCAAAGCTTTTGCCGCGCGTGCACGCGACATCGTGGGTGTGGATTTATCACCACGCATGCTGGAAAAATCCAGTGAGCGCAAGCTCTACAGTAAGCTGGTCTGCTCGGACATCGCAACGTATATTCAAGCCACGGATGAACGATTCGATCTGATCGTTTGCGCCGATGTGTTTATTTATATCGGCGATTTGGAGAAAATATTTTTCGGTGTAAAAAAAGCGTTGAACGCAGGCGGCTGGTTCAGTTTTTCGGTTGAGCATACCGATCGGCAAAACTTTGAGCTGAAATTGTCACGCAGATACGGGCATTCTCTCGCCTACCTCGAATCGCTGGCAGCAGCGGCAGGTTTCGTCGTGAAGGATATCCTCAAGACGAATTTGCGCAAAGAGGAGGGCGTTTACCTCACCGGCTATGCGGTTCTGATGCGTGCCGGGTAGCGATCGATAAAGTGCCCCGTGGATAGGACATTCAAACCACCTTTTTCTCCACGCACATCTGTATCACCCGGCCAAGAAGCGAACAATTTTTGCGCGGTGTTTGATGAATACTCCCCACTCTCGATGACCATTCGAACACTGCAGTGGCCTGCAGCGCCTCATATCGGCGCTATTTGACGGCTAGGCGCAAGCGCAGGCCACGCAGAATAGTGAGCGCCGTTAAAGAACCGCTTCCGTCTTGTAAATCAAATTTCCCCAACGCATGGCCAAGAATTTGGGCAAATTAGTAAGTGGGGTCACCGTAGCTTTTCCGCACGAAATTAAACGTTACTCCGCCCCCATTTGATTCTCTGTGATGCACCAAGGTTAATCCCAACGCCCTGATATGGTGCGGAGATCCGCTACGCTCCGGCGGGATAACGCTACGCCTCCTTGTCTTGGTCACCTGTAGAACATGGTTCGGTAATTGCTAGAGAGGCCGGAGCAATTTCAATCCGCCGCGGATTCAGCCATGACTGATTTATCTTCCACAATCCCGCTTTGTTCGCCTATCGAGGATTACCTCAAAAATCTGCATGCCCGTCATCAATCGTGCCTGGACGGCTCGGTGGCGGATTACATTCCGGAGCTTGCGAAGGCCCGCGCTGACTGGTTCGGAATCTGCATTGCCACGCGCGACGGGCACGTCTATGAAGTCGGCGACGCGCGGCAGCCATTCACCATACAGTCGATCTCGAAGGCGCTTACCTATGGGCTTGCTCTTGAGGATCGTGGCGAAGATTTCATACTGTCGCGCATCAGCGTCGAGCCATCAGGCGAAGCGTTCAACGCGATTAGTCTCAAGCCGGGCTCCGGTTCGCCGTTCAATCCGATGATCAACGCTGGTGCGATTGCCACTTGCGGGCAGGTGTTAATCAAGGACGGGCAGTCACGAATACAACGAATCCTCGCCTATCTGTCCGGTTGCGCAGGGCGGCAGCTCGACATCGACGAGGCCGTCTATCGTTCGGAGAGCGCAACCGGCCACCGCAATCGTGCGATCGGCTGGATGCTGCGCAACTTCGGCATCATTGATGAAGAGCCTACCGATATTCTCGAAACCTATTTCCAGCAGTGTGCAATTCGCGTGACCTGCCGTGACCTTGCCGTGATTGGCGCCACTCTGGCCAATGATGGCCGCAATCCCCTGACCCACGAGCAAGTGATCAAGCCTGAATTCATGGACAACATTCTCTCCGTGATGTCGACCTGCGGCATGTATGACTATTCTGGTGAGTGGCTCTATCGCATCGGCCTGCCCGCAAAAAGCGGCGTTGGTGGCGGGGTGTTGGCGGTCCTGCCAGGCCAGCTCGGAATCGGTATTTTCTCGCCGCCACTCGACGCGCAGGGCAACAGCGCCAGGGGCATTCAGGTGTGCTCCGATTTGTCACGCGATCTGGCGCTGCATCTCTTTGCCAGTGGTTCGGCACCAACCAAAGCCATACGCATCACCTACGACGGCAGCCAAGTGGCGTCGTGCCGGCACCGCGCCAAATCCATGCAGGACGCGCTCCGGGGTAAAGGGCATCGTATCCGCATGGTGGAATTGCAGGGTGAATTAATATTTTCGACGTTCGAGCCCGTAGTCCGCTTTATCCTCAAACAAGCACCCTACTGTCAGTTTATTGTCCTCAGCCTGCACCACGTGGTGAACATCGACGACGTTGCGTTGGGTTTAATACTGGATCTGCGGAATCGACTGCAGGGTTCGGGCGTTGAAGTGATGATATGCAATGCCGATAAATTTTTCGAAGTTCTCGCGTCCAAGGGTTTCGAGGAACAGACCCTGTTCGTCGATGATGATGGCGCCCTCGAGTATTGTGAGAACAAAATTCTGTTCAGTATTCTGGGCGCCAAAGATGCCATCATCAAACCAGTGGCGCTGGGCGATACATTTTTGCTGCATGGCTTGGCGGCTGACGATCTAGAGTGGCTCGATCATCAGTTGCCGGCGCGTGAAGCGGTGGCCGGCCAGCACCTGATCCGATCTGACGAGCCGAGCGATTGCCTCTATTTGCTGTTGGCCGGCTCAATCGAGGTCTATCTGCCCGCCGCCAGCGGCGGCAGGGGTAAGCGTCTCGATGTCTTTGAGGCCGGACGGACGTTCGGCGAGATGGGCTTCATCGATGGTTCGGCACGTTCGGCCGATGTCGTTGCGCTTGAGCCCTGCACCTACCGCGCGCTTGACCGTGATCTCTACGATCGTATGGGCCGCGAACGTCCCGCAGTCAGGATGCACATCCAGGAACAATTATCCCGACAACTCGCGGCGAGTCTGCGCAAGGCCAACATCGAGATGGCAGCGTTCAGAGCCTAGTGGGATATGGTGCTGGCAGTAAGCCGCCCCCTCCTACGATGAAAATATAGCCGTCACCTCAAGCGGTCAATCACGCACGCTTTTCTAAAACATTTTCCTCTCGCGTGAATTCTTCGGCCGCCACATCGATGGGAATTGCCTCACGCTGAGGCCGTTTGACCGCTGCACGCACGCGCAGACTGGGTGAGATCAGCGTCCAGCATCAAGGAATACCCGCCACCAGTCAAAAGGGGTCGCATAAAATTACCCTCCCTTTTTTTCCGGAATTAGCAGTTACTCAGACCTCATTTTATTTTCAGATCACTACCAAATGCCCGG
>CAIWNB010000348.1 GCA_903913965.1 uncultured beta proteobacterium | reverse complement strand
GCCGACCTTGCTCACCACCGACAACGAAGAAGCCCGCATTGTCGTCGGACAAAACCTGCCGTTCATCACCGGTCAATACGCGTTGTCCGGGGCCGCCACCACACCGACGCCGTTTCAAACCATACAACGCCAGGATGTCGGTATTCAGTTACGCATCCGGCCGCAAATATCAGGCGGTGGCACGGTACGGCTGCAAATTTACCAGGAAGTATCCAGCGTCCTCGACAACAGCAACAGCGCGGGCCCGATCACCAACAAACGCTCCGTCGAATCCATGGTGTTGCTCGACGACGGCCAGATCGCGGTGATCGGCGGGCTGATCCAGGACAACATGGCTGACGTCCAGGCAAAGGTGCCCTTGCTCGGCGACCTGCCGCTCATCGGTGGATTATTCCAGTACCGGACGCGCGAGCGCAGCAAAACCAATCTGATGGTATTCCTGCGGCCGACGGTCTTGCGTGACAGCGCGCAGTCGGGCGAGCTGAGCAACAACCGTTACGATTACATCCGTGGCGAACAGGCGGCAGCCGGTGACAAAATCAAACCCAGCCCCGTCATCGCGCCAACCGATGCACCGCTCTTGCCACCGCGCAAACCCGCCACCAGCGCCCAACCGGACGTTCCGCGGTAACGCCGCCGTGGCAGAACACCGCACCGTCTCCATCCCCTACGCGTTCGCCAAAAGTAACGGCATCGTGATGACCGCCCACAATGGCGGCAGTGCGGAGATTGCGGTGCGTGCCAACACACAAGCGTCTGCGCTGGCCGAGGTGCGCCGCGCGCTCGGGGTCGCATGCAAGGCGCGACTGGTCGACGCCACAACATTTGACGAACTACTGGCAAAAATATACGGCGGTGCCGACCAGAAGGCGGCCTCCCTGGCCGGCGATCTCGCACAGGATGTGGATCTGCAACGCCTGCTGCAGGATATCCCGCAAGTGGAAGACCTGCTCGACAACGCCGACGATGCGCCGCTCATCCGGCTGATCAATGCGCTCCTGACCCAGGCGCTGCACGATGATGCATCTGATATCCACATTGAACCCTTTGAAACACGCTCTGTGGTGAGGCTGCGCATCGACGGTGCACTGCGCGACCTGCTCGAACCGGCGCGCGCGTTGCATGCGGCGATCGTGTCGCGCATCAAAATCATGGCGCAACTGGATATCGCCGAAAAACGCCTGCCGCAGGACGGCCGCATCACCCTGCGAGTGGCCGGCAAACCGGTGGATGTGAGGGTCTCGACGATCCCCACTGCACATGGCGAGCGGGTGGTGCTGCGTCTGCTCGACAAACAGGCCGGCCGGCTCGACCTTGGCGGACTCGGCATGGATGAGGCAACGCTGGCGCGGATGGACGCGCTGATTCGCGCCCCCCACGGCATCATTCTGCTCACCGGCCCGACGGGTTCCGGAAAAACCACCACACTGTATGCAGCGCTGTCGCGCCTCGACGCCTCCACCCTCAACATCATGACGGTCGAAGATCCGGTTGAATATGATCTCGACGGCATCAGCCAGACGCAGATCAATACGCGGATTGATATGAGTTTTGCGCGTGCCCTGCGCACCATCCTCAGGCAGGATCCCGACGTCATCATGATCGGTGAAATACGTGACCTGGAAACAGCGCAGATTGCGGTACAAGCGAGTCTGACCGGACACCTCGTCTTCGCCACACTGCACACCAACGATGCCGTGAGCGCAGTGACGCGCCTGGTCGACATGGGGGTCGAGCCGTTTCTGCTGGCCTCCAGCCTGATCGGCGTGGGTGCGCAGCGGCTCGTGCGCAAGCTCTGCCTGCACTGCCGCAAGCCGGTCAGCGCCCTGCCGGTGGCCTATGCGCCTGTCATCGAAAACTCCGCCAACCGCGCATATGGCGCCGCCGGCTGCACGGCCTGCGATCAATCGGGTTATCGCGGACGCACCGGCATTTACGAATTGCTGCCGGTTGATGATGAACTGCGCCGCCTCATCCATGACCGCGCATCAGAACAGGCTTTACGCGCTCATGCCGCGGGCAAGGGCATGCGTTCCTTGCGCGACGACGGACTGCGCTGGGCCGCCCAGGGCATCACGAGCCTCGAAGAAGTGCTTCGCGTCACCCGCGAATAACCGCCATGGCCGCCATACGCTATCAGGCCCTCGACGCAACCGGCCGTACGGTATCCGGTGTTCTTCAGGCGGAAACCGCGCGGCAGGGCCGTGCGCGCCTGCGTGCACAAGGCTTGCTGCCGCTGTCGGTGGAAATCGTCGAGGGCGCGACAACGCGGGGCAACAGCTGGCGGCGCGGCATTTCTGCCGCCGCGCTCTGCATGATCACCCGGCAAATGGCCACCCTGCTGGACGCCGGACTGACACTCGAACAAACGTTGTCGGCGCTCATCGAAGCCGCCGAATCGCCGCGCGTCCGCGAAGTGCTCCACGGCGTGCAATCCGAGGTCAAAGCGGGACACGCTCTGGCGACAGCCATGGGCTGCCACGGTGAAAGTTTTCCGGTATTTTTCTGCGCACTGGTGCGTGGCGGCGAAGAGTCCGGCAGCCTGCCGATCATCCTCAGACAACTTGCGGATTATCTCGAGCAGCAGGAAAACCTGAAGCAAAAAACCGCACTCGCATTGCTCTATCCGCTGGTGGTCGGCGTCGTCGCCCTCTGCATCGTCGCCGGCTTACTCGCCTATGTCGTGCCGCAGGTGGTTCAGGTATTTCAGCAATCGCGCCAGAACCTGCCGTTACTAACCCGCGCGCTGATTGCTCTGAGCGATTTTCT
>CAIWNB010000347.1 GCA_903913965.1 uncultured beta proteobacterium | reverse complement strand
GAAAATGCGCTGCAGAACGGCGTCAGCGATCGCACCGCGTTTTACCAGCGCAACCTGTTCGAGACGGATTTGTCTTCTGCCAGTGTGATCACGATGTATCTGCTGCCGCGGGTGAACATGGCGCTGCGTCCGCGCTTGCTGGATTTGCGTCCGGGCACACGTATTGTCTCGCACGATTTTGATATGGATGACTGGAAGCCCGATGAAACCGTGCACATGGACGTGCGCGAAAAATATGGCAACTCCAGCGGCACCAGCTCGATTTATTTTTATATCGTGCCGGCGAAGGTGAGCGGTCTATGGCGCTGGCAACAGACGGCCAGCGGTGTGACAAACGATTACGAACTCGCCCTTGAACAAAAATTCCAGGTTGTGAGCGGCACTGTGCGCGTCAACGGCAGCACTTACAAAATTACCGACGCCAGCCTGCGCGGTGACCAGTTGGCATTCAACGTGGTGACACCGCTGGCCGCTAGCACGGTAAAACAGTCTTTTGCTGGACGGGTGTCCGGCGAACAGATCTTCGGCAGCGTTGCGCTGTCAGGCCCGCGCGCACTCAGTCAGACGGAATGGCTGGCGGCACGTGTAGTCAAAACCGGTGCGCTCGAAACGGCGCCCTTACTTCTGGCGGTGCATTGAGATGCTGAAATTCTATAAGTGGGTTGCAGTGCTGTTGATGACGGCCGGCGCGGCGCTGGCGCAGGATTTTGGCGATACGCCTTATGTGCAGACGCCAATGAACGTCGTTGAACGCATGCTGCAGATAGCCAAAGTGAACTCGCGTGACTATGTGATCGATCTTGGTTCCGGTGACGGCCGCATGGTGCTCACCGCAGCGAAAAAATACGGTGCCCGCGGTTTTGGGGTGGACCTCGACCGCCGGCTCGTCGAGCTGGCCAATCGCACGGCGGCGAAAACGGGGGTTGCCGACCGCGCGGCGTTCTATGAGCGCGATTTGTATGAAACGGATTTCAGTGCGGCGACGGTGATGACGATCTACCTGCTGCCGGAAGTGAATCAGATGGTGCGCCCCAAGCTGCTGGCGACGCTCAAGCCGGGCACTCGAGTGGTCACACACGATTACGACATGGGCGAATGGCAGCCGGACGAGCAGATCGTGATCGATGCGCCGGACAAGCCGGTTGGTCGTGACAAGAAGAGCAAGATCTTTTTCTGGTTGATCCCGGCCAATGCCGCCGGCAAATGGCGCTGGGAGCTTCCGCAGACGGGCCGCAATGCGGTCTTTGAGTTGAGCGTGGCACAGAATTTTCAGATGCTGACAGCTAATGCCACGCTCGATGGCCGTGCGTTGGCGGTGGCCAACCCGCGTCTCGCCGGCGAGCAGATTTCATTTGAGCTGCGGGATGGCGTGGACGGAACGCGTTATGAATTCACCGGCCGTATCGTTGCGCATAACCTCAGCGGCGGCGTGAAGGTGGTGGGTGCGACTGCGCAGCGTCAACTGGAGTGGGAAGCGGCGCGTACCGAGCTTGGTACGCCAGCCCATGCCCTCTTGAAAAAACCGACCATGCAGGAATTGCAGGAGAAAATGCAGCCATGATGGGGCTTGCCCGGCGACGGGCAGCGGGCTTTTGCGGGCCGTGTATCCGTGCTGCCTTGCTGGGTCTCCTGCTGGCAACGCCGTTTGCCGGCGCGCAGGCGCAGTTCAAATATGACGTTCCTTATGTGCCAACGCCGCCCGTGGTGGTCGAAGAAATGTTGCGCCTGGCGGCGGTGCGGGCGGACGATTTTGTGCTCGATCTCGGCTCGGGGGACGGCCGCGTGGTGATCGCGGCGGCGACTAAACTGGGCGCCAGCGGGATCGGTGTTGAGCTCGACGCCGATTTGATCCTGGAGAGCGAAGACAACGCCGCGCTCGCCGGGGTCGGTGATCGGGTGAGTTTTCGCCGCGAGGACCTCTTCAAGTTTGATCTTGCGCGCGCCACTGTGATCACGCTGTATCTGGTGCCGACCATCAATATGAAATTACGTCCGCGGCTGTTGAACGAATTGAAGCCGGGCACACGTATCGTCTCGCATGATTTCGATTTTGGCGACTGGAAGCCGGATGCGAGATCGACGGTGCGGAAAAACGTTTTTCTATGGATTGTGCCCGCCAAAATCGCCGGGCGCTGGCGGGTCGAGCTCGAGCGTACCGAAGGTATCCGCAGCTATGAGGTTGAGCTGACGCAAAACTATCAGGAGATCGACGGCCTGGTACGTTACGGCGGCAAAGTGGTGGCGCTATGGAATCCAGGCCTGCGCGGCGATGCGGTGCGCTTCACCGTCGTCGATGATAGTGCCGGGGTAGACACGAATCTTTATTTCGAAGGCCGTGTGGATGGCGGGCGCATGGAGGGCGGGGTGTTGCGCGGCGTCGGTGTCGGTCAGCAGCAGATGCGCTGGCAGGCAACGCGTGTCGATGCGGAGGGTAAAAAATGAACGTCAAATCGGCGCTGGTGGTGTTGGTTCTCGCCTTATGCGGGCCGTCGGCGGTTGCGTTGGCACAAAGCGCGGCCGGCAGTGCGCTACAGGCGGGGGCGCCGGCAGCGGCGCCAGCTCATGTCGCCGGTGTGTGGCAGTGGCGTCTGCCGGTTAACAACTCGCCGCTGGCCCTTGAGGCGGTCGTTGTGCAGACTTTGCAGAAAATTGAAATCACTGCTAAAGCCGGCGGTAACGCGGCGGCCGTCAGTGCGGTGTCTCTGCGCGGCGACGCGATTCGCTTTACGCTGACCTACGAACAATTTGGCCAGCCGGTGACGCTGGGTTTCAGCGGACGCGTCAATGGCGAAGAAATGAGCGGCATGGTGCAGGTCAGTGTTGGCGAAGAGGGAACGCTTGACTGGACGGCGGCACGCACGGAGCGTGGCACAATACGCCCCGAATAATATTCACTGGTAGATCTGACAGGAGAGTGGCATGACGCAAGCTAAGTGGTTGTTGCAGGCGGCGGCCGGTGTGGCGCTGGCTCTGGTAGTGCCGCTGACGGTGCTGGGCGCCGAAGACAAGGAGCGCGGTGTAGGGGATGTCGTCTATGTGCCGACCCCGCAGGTGGTGGTGGACGAGATGCTGCGCATGGCGAAGATCGGGCCGAAGGATTTCATCATCGATCTGGGGTCAGGCGACGGCCGCATGGTGATCACGGCAGCGAAAAAATTCGGTGCGCAGGGCTTTGGGGTTGATCTCTCCGATGATCTGCTGCGCGAGGCGAGGGCCAACGCCAAGATCGAAGGGGTTGCTGATCGTGCCGAGTTCCGTAAGCAGAACCTGTTTGAAACCGACCTCAAGCAGGCCACGGTGTTGTCGACTTATCTGCTGCCTGAAATGAATGAAAAGCTGCGGCCGAAGATTCTGGCCCTGCCACCAGGCACCCGCGTGGTAGCACATGATTACCACATGGGCGAATGGAAGCCCGATATGCAGCAGACCATTCCGGTGCCGGAGAAAATTGTCGGCACCGCCGGTCTCAGCTATGCCTATTT
>CAIWNB010000346.1 GCA_903913965.1 uncultured beta proteobacterium | reverse complement strand
TTGATTCGGATAGCCACCGGCACCTGAACACCGCATCCCCGCGGCATTTCCTCACCTGTGGTTCGAGGCCGGTCTACGGGCTGGCGAGATTTGACGCGCCGCCTTCCCGGGCATTGAAGCCCAGTGGCTATATGGCGCGCCCACGCTCGATCACCGTTGCGGGGGCAGCACAAGAATAGGCGGCAAAACCCGGATCAACATCCGCATTTCGCCCGCCGCACTTGTTTCCCGATTATCCCTTGCTGAGCAATTCGGCAGGGGCACCTGGAACCTTGTCACCACCCGACTACATTGGGCGACGACCGCCGCAGTCTAACCGAAGCACCTGGAGCGCAGTTGCCGCATATCAAATGAATCGCAGGAAAAGCTTTCGGTCGAACGCAGCAACAGCGTCGCAGATTTACGACACTCAGGCGAGTTTCCACCGCCTGAATCGGCACGAAGTAGTGGCTTACTTGGGCCGCGAGCTATAATATCAAAACACATTCAATAGATTTCGTTACATATTGACTTAACAGGCTTTTTAAAACTATAGTGTGGCTTATGGAAGCTGAATTACGCACGCTCGAAGACAAGGTGAATCAAGTCGCGGTACTCTGCCAGCGGCTGCGCGCGGATAATCACGATCTGCGCCAGCAACTCGCCGCCGCCTTGCATGAGAAAAAACAACTGGCCGAAAAAATGGGCGCGGCCTCTGCTCGCCTTGAAACGCTGTTGACGCAAATTCCGGCCGACGAAGCATGAGCGTCGAACCCGCGGGCATGCAAATCAGCATCATGGGGCGCGAATTTCGCGTTGCCTGCGCCCCGGAAGAACAGAAATCGCTGCAAGAGGCCGTCGATTACCTGAATCGCAAAATGCAGGACATCAAGGATCAAGGCAAGATCAACGGCATCGACCGTATCGCCATCATGGCGGCCCTGAACATATCCCATGAGTTCCTGACGGCGCGGGTCGGTGGCTCGGATGTCTCGGAATACAAGCGTAGAATGAACCAGATCGGCATGACTCTCGATCAGGCCATGGCCGATCAGGAAAAATTGTTTTAGTAGTGTCCACTATCAAGCCGGCGGCGATGTTTGCGGTCCGGCGTAACGTAATCCCCTGCGGTGTTCGTCAGAGCCTTTAATTCTTTGAACCGATAATTTGCTAACTGGTTGCGGACCTCAGCGGCGCTGTTGTGAACTTCCCTCGCGGAAGAGCCTGATGCGCCCGGAAAGCGACCCCTTGAACCTTCGGTTCAGGAAGCGGGCTCAACGGCATCTGCGGGGGACCTCATCAAGATGCGGCATGCGCCGCATTTTTTTTGCGGATTTTTTGCGTATTTTTTATTGACCTAACAACGCGAAACCAAGGAAACCCCATGCGTTACTGGCTGATGAAATCAGAGCCCTCAGAATTCAGCATCGATGATTTTGCCGGCGCCCCGGGCAAATCAACCTCATGGTTTGGCGTGCGCAACTATATGGCGCGTAACTTCATGCGCGACCAGATGCAGCTCGGCGATCAGGCGTTCTTTTATCATTCGAGCTGCGCGGTGCCGGGCATCGCCGGCATCGTCGAAATCTGCAAGGTCGCGCATCCGGACCTCACCCAATTCGACCCGGAAGGCAAATACTTCGACCCCAAAGCCACCGCAGAAAAACCGCGCTGGTTCAATGTCGACGTCAAGCTGGTGAAAAAAACCCGTCTGCTGCCGCTGTCCGAACTGCGCGCGCAACCTAAACTCGCCGGCATGCAGATCCTGCAACGCGGCAACCGGCTATCGATCACGCCGGTCGACGCGGCTGACTGGAAACTCATCACCGGCCTGCTCTGAACACGGCGTCACGTTCCGCCTTCATCTCCCCGCGATAAACCATTCCCAACCAAGGACCCCCACCATGGCCATCCCAAGAACCATCGACACCCACGCCCATTACTTTCCTGAGTCCTATATCAAGCTGATCGCCGAACACGGCAAACGCGTCGGCACCACCGTCACTACCGACGACAAGGGGATCACCTTCATCCAGGTCGGACTGCATCTGCGCACCGGCCCGATCACGCGCCTGTTCATTGATCTCGATGCGCGCATTGCGGACATGGACCGGCGCGGCGTCGGCATGCACGCGCTATCGCTGACCCAGCCGATGGTCTACTGGGCCTATGACGAACTGGCCGCCCAGCTGTGCCGCGCGTTTAACGACTCGATCAGCGCCGCCCACCTCGCGCATCCCGACCGCTTCATTGGCTTTGCCTGTTTGCCGTTTCAAAATGCCCAACTCGCCCTCGAAGAACTCGAACGCGCCGCCAAGCTGCCCGGCGTCAAGGGCGTCTACATGGCCACTGCCGTACGCGACAAGGAACTCTCCGACCCGAGTTTCTTCCCGGTCTACGAGCGCATCGCCGAGCTCGGGCTGCCGATCTTCCTGCACCCGATGATGATCAACAACGAGCGCTTGAAGCAGTTCTATCTGATCAACCTCTGCGGCAATCCGTTCGACACCGCCATCGCCGCCTCGCACCTGATCTTCGGCGGCGTGCTCGACGCCTTCCCGAAACTCGAAGTCAGCCTGCCGCACGCCGGCGGTGTGCTGCCGATTCTGCGCGGCCGTCTCGATCGCGGCTTTCATGTGCGCAGCGAATGCAAAACGATTCCACGCCCGCCCAGCGAATATTTGAAGCGCTTCACCTATGACACCATCAGCTACAACGAAGACCTGATGGACGATCTGATCAAGCTCGTCGGCATTGATCGCATCATGATGGGCAGCGATTTCTGCTTCGACATCGCTTACGAAGAACCGGTCAAATTTGTCAACGGCATGAAGTCACTGGACGACGTGCAGCGCGAAAAAATTCTCTGGGGTAACGCGGCGCGTTATCTCAAGCTCTAAGCCGGTTCAATATTGAAACGCGCCGCCGGCGATCTGCGGGCGGCGCGGCAGACGCGCTTACGGCGCAGCGAGACCGGCGGCCTTGAGCGCCCTGCCGATATTCGCAATCTCGGATTTCATCAGCGACGTCAGGTCATCCGGTGAACCCGGCGCAGCTTCTATTCCGGCCTGCAGAAACAATGCGTCGACCTCGGCCGACTGCAAGGCGCGCACGACTTCGCGATTCAACCGCGTCACGATCGCCGCCGGCGTTTTTGCCGGCGCAAAAAGCGCGTGCAACGATTCCGAGGCGAAGCCCGGCACCCCGGAATCAGCAATCGTCGGCAACCCCGGCACGATTGCCGACGGCCGCGCGCTGCCAGTGGCGAGGGCCCGCAGACGCCCCGACTTCACATGCGATGCAGCGCCGCTCGGTGTGGCAAAAATCGCCTGTACCTCACCGCTCATCACCGCAGTCATGGCGGGCCCGGTGCCCTTGTACGGAATGCGTACGATATTCACGCCAGCCATGTGATTGAACAAAACCGCGGCGATAAAATTCGAACTACCCGTTCCGCCCACCGAGTAATTCATTTCACCCGGCTTGGCGCGCGCCAGTGCGATCAACTGCCGCACGTTTTTTACCGGCAATGATGGATGCACCACCAGTAGGGTGGGAGAACGGTCGAGCAAGGTGATCGGCGCAAAATCACCAACCGGATCGTAGTTGACCTTTTCCAGCAAGGGCCCGATCCAATGTGCGCCGCCAGTCACCAGCAAGGTGTAACCATCGGGCGGCGCTTTCGCGACCAGATCGGCGAGCAGTGCGGTCGGCCGGTTATCCACCACCACCTGCTGACCCAGCGAGGCGGCAACTGCCCGCGCGATCACCCGCGCGGGATAGTCATTGCCCCCACCCGCTGGAGAAGTCACCACCCGGATGGCTTTGAACGGGTATTCCTGCGCCTGCGAGACGCCTATGCCCGTCCCGCACAGAACAAACGCCAGCAAGCCTGCGCTGAAATATTTTTCCGGCTTAGTGGCATGGCTGCTCATCGGATTACGCCCACCGCGCTATTTCAGCGCCGCCTGCAGTTCCTTGGCACCCACCACGTAACAGAGCGTCGGCAGAATATTTTTGATCGTGAACGTATGGTTTTCGATGGTGTTGCTGGCGCAGGCATCGCCGACCAGAAATACGCGATAACCCATATCGCTGGCGTGACGCGCGGTCGCTTCAACCACATAGTTAGTCCACAGACCAACCAAAATAATCGTGTTGACGTCGGCGTTCTGCAATGCCTGATCCAGATTGGTGGTTAAGAACGGGTCGACACAGGTCTTGTTCAACACCAGCTCGGTCTTCAGCGGCTTGACACGCGGATCAATCGCCGCACCCTTGGTACCGATGATCAGCTGGCGCTTTTTGCGCAAGCCATCCCACAGCGGATTGTCACGCGGCAGATCAAGAAAATCCGCCCGCACCGAAGCGGTGATGTGGATCACATTGGTTTTGCGACTGCGCGCGGTTTTCAGCACCGCAGCCATATTCTCCATGATGCGGTTTTCCTTCAGCCCGGGGGTGATGTCGACCAAATCCTTTTGCACGTCGAGCAATAGTAAAGCGGTGCGTTTAGCATCAATTTTCAATTTCATCAGTTCCTCTTTTCATCGTGTGTTAAAGCTCGCGCCAGCAGCGCGCCCTAGTTGATTTGTTTGCCCTTAAGACCTGTGGCCTCGACCACCCTGCCCCAGGTCGCCAGCTCACGACGCAACAGCGCCGTGTATTCTTCAGGCGTCGAACCGATCGCCTCGACCGCGATATCGTTCAGGCGATCGCGTACCTGCGGCTGTTTTAACGCCTGCAGTAGGGTGCTGTTGAGCTTCATGATGATGGCGCGCGGCGTATCTTTGGCCACCATCGGTCCATACCAGCCTGAAGTATTGAATTGATAGCCGCTCTCCGCGATCGTCGGCAGCTCAGGCATGAGCGCCGAGCGTTTTTCCCCGCCCAGCGCAATAGCGCGCAAACGCCCGCCCTTCACCTGCGGCAGTGCCGCCGACAGCCCGTTGAACATCATGTCGACCTCACCGGCGAGCAGAGCCGTCATACCGGGCCCCGCGCCTTTGTAGGGCACATGGGTAATCTTCACCCCTGTGGTGAGGTTGAAGAGTTCGCCCGCCATATGAATGCCAACGCCAGTGCCGCCCGACGCGAAGTTGAGTTTGCCCGGCTGCGCCTTCGCCAGGGCGACAAGTTCTTTGACCGTTTTTGCAGCGACGTTCGGATGCACCAGCAGCACATACGGCGCAGCGGCCACCAGCGAAACCGGCGCGAAATCCTTGAGCGTGTCATAGGGCGTGGACACATTGATCTGCGGCACGATCACCAGCGGCCCGGAAAACCCCAACAGCACGGTATAGCCATCGGGTAATGCCTTGGCCGCCATCTCGGTGCCGATCTGCCCGGCGGCACCGGCACGGTTGTCGATCACCATCGGCTGACCCAGTACCTCCGACCACGCTGGGGCCAGAATGCGCGCGATGACGTCAACCGGCCCGCCGGCCGATGACGGCGCAATCACCCGGATCGGTTTGTTCGGATATTGCTGCGCGGCGGCTGGCGCCAGCGGCAAGAGCGCGGCAAGCAGACATGCCAACGGTATGATTTTCATTTTCCTGCCTCCACTGTTTGACACACATCAACCGCCATCATTGCGCGCGGAATTCTAGCATCGGGTTGTGCCCGCCACGCGGCGTAATCCTGCGGCGTATCGAGATCGAAAGCGAGTTCCGGCGGCGCCTTACAAACACTGTGATAACCAGCCTGCGCAAATGCAGCGAGATGACGTGCACGGCTATCAAGCCCGAAGTAAAACAGTTCGCACGCGCCGGCGGGCATGGCCAGCGCATTGGTGCCGCTACCGGCGCGATCGGCAGCGAGAACAATCTGTTCTGCCCTCGTTGCCTGCGCAGTGAACGCATCGAGCGACGGCGCTGACAGGCGCGGCAGATCACAAGCCAACACCAGCAAGCGCTGCGCGCCGCGCTGCGCCAGCGCCTGCGCTCCCAGCCTTAACGCCGCATTGAGATCACCGCCAGCCGCCTCCCGCATGGTCAGCGCACCGGCCGCCTCTGCGCAGGCCAGCGCCTCAGCACAAGGGCTAACCACCAGACATTGCGCAAGATCGCCCTGCCACGCCGCGATCATTTCCAGCGTATGCGTCAGCAAATGATGGTTGAGCGCGGCGCGCGCCGGCGCGTCAAGCACCGCCGCCAGTCTCGACTTGCCAGTGGCGATGCCGTGCACTGGCAACAGCGTCCACCATGCTTTCTGCATCACCGGCGCTCTGCCGCCAGCCGGCGCACATAGGCGACCAGCGTCGCCGCGAGTCGCGCACTGTAGGCGGGGCTGCGCATGATGGTATCGGTGACCAACACGCCGCGCCCCATCTTCTCGATGGTCGTTTGCAACTTCGCATCGGCATGATCAATCACCCAGCCGTCGACCAAGCCGCCGTAGTGACGGGCAATGCCGGCGGCACTGGCATCAAGTTTGAGCTCACGCATCATTTTTGCCGCCGGCCCCTTGAGCGCCGCGCCACCGACGATTGGCGACACCGCCACCACCGGAAAATCGCGCCGCCGCAACCACGCCCGTATCCCCGGCACAGCCAGTATCGGCGCGACACTGACAAACGGATTCGATGGACACAACACCAGCCCGCTGATGCGACCACTTTGCATCAAGGCCTGCAATGCAGGCGCCGGTCTGGCCGCACGACTGCCGGCAAAACGAAATCCCTGGACACGCGGCCGGCAGCGTTCACGCACAAAATAATCCTGAAACGCGAGCTCGCCTTTTGCGGTGATGACGCGCGTGCGCACCGGCGCATCGCTCATTGGCAGCAGCGCATGCCGCACACCAAGACGCCGCGCCAGCATGGCGGTAACCTCAGACAACGTCGAGCCGGCGCGCAACGCTTCTGTGCGCAGCACATGCACCGCGAGATCGCGGTCGCCGAGATTGAACCAGTCGCTGCCGCCGAGTTCTTTCAACGCCGTCATGAACTGCCAGCTTTCATCGCGCCGCCCCCAGCCGGTCTCTGGGTTGTTGACGCCGGCCAGCGTGTACATCACCGTATCAAGATCGGGCGAGACGTGCAGGCCGAGATGTTCAAAATCATCACCGGTGTTAACGACGACCGATAATTGCGCCGGCCTCAATACCGCAGCAAGGCCCACCGCCAGACGCGCACCGCCCACCCCTCCTGCAAGCGCCACTATCATCGGAATAAATCCTCCGCCGCCGGCCGCAACAACTCGCGCGCAGTGCTCTCGCGCAAGGCATACGGAAAGCCGCGCACCAGCACCGCCGGACACCCCTCGGCAGCCTGCCCCATCAACAGCGAAGCGGCGGCTGCCAGCTCATCCGCTGCCGCCACCTGGGTGACCTGCAAAGCGCGACCCTCGCGGTCGCTCTGTCCGCGCAGATCAACCAGTGCCGGCACACCGGCCACCCCGATCGCGGTGCCGGTCACGCCATGACGCCAGGCACGGCCAAAACTATCGTTGATGACAACGCCGATACGCGCACCGCACAGCGCCTCGATCTGCTGGCGCAAATGGCGTGCCGACGTATCCGGGTCCTCAGGCAGCAACAGCACGCTGTGTTGCGTCTCGGCAGCGGGCACATTCGACTGATCGATACCGGCGCTGGCCATGATGCAACCGAGACGGTGTTCAACGATCAACACATTCGGCTTGGCCCGCAGCACCGTCAGCGATTCGCGCAGCATGCACTCAACCAGCCGCGCGTCCTTGTGCGTGAGCGCAGCGAGTTCCAGCGCGCGTGCCGACGGCGTAATGTCGTCGAGACAGATGAGACGCGCCTCGGCCTTCGAGATGATTTTTTGTGCAATGACCAGTATGTCACCCTCAACGGGCGTCAAACCACCGCGCGTCAGCGCCGCCAGCAACAGGGCG
Source organism: uncultured beta proteobacterium (assembly GCA_903913965.1). GTDB lineage: Bacteria > Pseudomonadota > Gammaproteobacteria > Burkholderiales > SG8-41 > PALSA-1004. The sequence continues at coordinate 7,315 of CAIWNB010000346.1, read as the reverse complement.
GCGAGATCATCACCGGCCTTGATTTCTGGCAAGCCGTCGAGCGCCAGCAATCTCATTTCACGCATCGCGCCGCCGGCGGTTCAATCGCGTGGTACGCCAGTGATACGGATGCCGGCACCGGGCACTTTGTAGCGCTGGTTGATTGCAATCAACACCGAGGTCAAGGCTTCGGCCGCCGCTGAATTGACCAGCGTACCGGCATGCCAGCCCTGCATACCGGCGTCGCGCGCCAGCCCGATCACCGTTTCGCGCGCAGCAATGTCATCGCCACAGACCAGCACGTCGCAATCAACGTCATGTGCGAGATCCTTGAGATGAGCGGCGGAAACGTTTTGAAACGCCGATACCACTTTCACCCCCTCGCCCAAGGCGCGCTGCAAAGCAGCCACCGCCGAACCTGCCGGTGGCAATTGCACCCGGCTGACTTTGGGCGGCACCAAGGGTACCGTCACATCAATCAGAATTTTTCCGGCGAGCTGTTCACGCAAAGCGAGGGCGGTCGCCTGCTGTGCAGCAAACGGCACCGCCAGCACGACGATATCCTGCGCCGCCGCTTCCAGGTTCGAGCCGCCGCGCAATGCACCGCGCGCGCCGAGCAGGGCGTTAAAGGTCTGCGCCGCCTGCTGCGCCTTGTCGGCATCGCGTGAACCAATGATCACATCATGACCGGCCGCCGCCCAGCGCAGCGCCAGACCACCGCCCTCGTGTCCGCTGCCGCCGATCACGCCAATAGAAATTTTTACCGTGCTTGTCGCCATCATCTTCCTTGCAATCGTAATGTTTTTTCTGTTTGCTGATGCTGCGTGCTTGCGCTCTCTACAAAGGCTAGGCGGCTGCGGTGAAGCGACGACGCAGCGGCAGCGCCAGCGTCGGCAGCGCGGCCAGGGCAGCGGCCTCGTAGGAGCCTTGCACGCGCGCCGCCGCCGGCACGCCGTAGAGCGTGGTGCGCTGCTCAGGTATGCGGCCGCAGGCACGGATCAGTTCATCCATCGCCTGCGGCGCCATTTCCTGACCGTGCTGGGTGCCGGCCGCGTGTGAAATGGTTTCGTTCATCAGCGTGCCACCCAGATCATTGGCGCCGGCCGCCAGACAGGCGGCCACACCGGCGTCACCCATCTTCACCCACGACACCTGGATATTGGTCAGCCACGGGTTGAGAACCAGTCGCGCCACCGCGTGCATCAACACCGCCTCGCGAAACGTCGGCCCCTTGCGCGCGCCGCCACGCCGGTAGACCGGCGCCTCCATGTGCACGAAGGGCAGCGGCACCAGTTCGGTAAAGCCCTGCGTTTTCTCCTGTAGCGTACGAATGCGCAGCAAATGTCGCGCCCAATGCCGCGGCGCCTCGACATGCCCGAACATGATGGTGGCGGTTGAGCGCAAGCCAAGCGCGTGTGCGGTTTGCATGATGTCCAGCCATTCCGCGGTGGTGACCTTGCCCGGACAAATCCGCGCGCGGATTTCATCATCCAAAATCTCCGCCGCGGTGCCCGGCAGGGTATTGAGTCCGGCTTGCATCAATTGCTGCAGAAAAACGCGCACCGTCAGGCCCAGGGTCTCTGCACCATGCGCAACTTCCAGCGGCGTAAACGCATGCACATGCATCTGCGGCGCGGCGCGTTTGACTGCACGCACGATCTGAAGATAAGTGTCGCCGGTGTAATCGGGATGTATGCCGCCCTGCATGCAGACTTCGGTGGCGCCGCGCGCCCACGCCTCATCGACGCGGCGTTCGATTTCTTCGAGCGGCAAATCATAGGGCGTGCCGCGCAGCGCAGCGGCATGTGTGCCCTTGGAAAAAGCACAGAAGGTGCAACGATAGCTACAGATATTGGTGTAGTTGATATTGCGATTGACCACATAGCGCACGGTGTCGCCGACCGTTGCATGGCGCAGCGCGTCGGCTTCCGCGCAAACAAAATGAAACGCATCGCCGCGGCTGGCGAAGAGGCTTTCGATCTCAGACTCGGCGAGCGTCGCACCGTCGCGTGCACGCGCCACAATTGCACGCAGCGCGGGTGCGACCCCGCCGCCATGCGTGAGCGCCGGTGGTGCGACCACCAGCCCCGGTGACCACACGCCTTCGCGCACATAACCTTCAGCGTCGCTGCCGCGCAGCACAGCAGTGGCAATCGCCGGCGCGTGCCACTGCACGGCCGCACGACAATAGGCGGGATAACTGGGCAAACGCTCCTGCAACAGCTTGCCGCGCACCGCCGTGATCGCACGCAAGCGTGCAAGCGCCGGCCACGGCGCTTCCGGATTGACGTGATCCGGCGTGACCGGCGAAATGCCGCCCCAATCGTTGATGCCGGCGTCGATCAATTCGCCGCAATCATCACCACTCAAATTCGGCGGTGCCTGAATGTTCATCTGCGCCCCGAGCAGCAGACGCGCCACCGCGATCGTCCACAACAATTCCTCGCGCGGCGCATCGGCCACCGTCGCCATGCGGGTGCCGGCTTTGGCACGAAAGTTCTGGACGATAACTTCCTGTACATGGGCATATTGGGCGTGCACTTCGCGTATGGCCAGCAGGGTCTCAATCCGTTCGGCGCGCGTCTCACCGATGCCGATCAACAGCCCGGTGGTGAACGGCACGCTCAATTCACCCGCCAAGCGTAAGGTCTCAAGCCTTAGCGCTGGCTGTTTATCCGGCGAGCCGAAGTGCGGGCCGCCACGTTCGCACAAACGCCCGGCCATGCTCTCCAGCATCAAACCCTGCGAAGCGGATACCTCACGCAAGCGCACGATATCGTCGCGCGACATCACGCCGGGATTCACATGCGGCAGCAAACCGGTTTCGTCGCGCACCAGCGTACACATCGCAACCAGATAATCGATGGTGGTCGCGTAGCCGAGTGCGGCAAGTTCATCGCGGGCGGCTTTGTAACGCAGCTCGGGCTTGTCACCCAGCGTAAAGAGCGCCTCGTGGCAGCCCGCCTCGCGACCCGCGCGGGCCACTGCCAACACCTCGTCGGCGGTCAAATAAGCCTTGTGTCCGGGCTGCGGTGCGATTGCAAAAGTGCAGTAGTGACAAGAGTCGCGACACAGCTGCGTTAACGGAATAAACACCTTGCGTGAATACGAAACGATAGCACCGTGAGCGGCGTCACGCAGCGCCGCCGCCCGCGGCATCAAATCGGTGGCCCGCGCGGCGATATAACCTGCAATGTCAGCTTCGTTCAATCGATCACCAGAACAATCCCCGCTCCGCGTTAAAGGCGATAGAGGGGTTTGAAAGGAAATGCCTGTTACTGTTTGACACCAGTCGCCTTGACCACATCGGCCCACGTTTTCATGTCCTGCTCGAGCATCTGCTGCATCGCTTCGGGCGAGAGCTTCATCGCTTCGGCGGCATTGGCGGCGAAAATCTCACGCGACTTCGGCGCCTCGACCGCTTTGGCAATCTCCGCATTAAGCCGCTCAATGAGATTGCGCGGCGTATTGGCCGGCGCAAAAATCCCGGCGATCACCGCTGCATCAACACCCTGCACCGTTTCACCCAGCGCCGGAATATCCGGAAACGCCGCAACGCGCTTGTCGGCGGTAATACCGATGGCGACAAGGCGCTTGTTGCGCACATATTCGATCACGGCGGGTATTGTATTGACGATCAGCGACAGCTCGCCGGTCATCAGTGAAACGGTGGAAGTGGCGCCACCCTTGTAATTCACCATCTCCAAATTGATGCCAGCGCGCATACGAAATTTCTCGGCGGCCATGTGGGTAACGGTGCCTACGCCGGAGTTGCCGCAGGTGATGCCGCCCGGACTACGCTTGGCCAGCGCAATCAAATCCTTTGCCGATTTGGCACCCAGCGAGGGATGCGCCACCATCATCAGGGGCGATGAAGACACAGGCGCCACCGCCATCAAATCACGCTGCGGGTTGTACGAGAGTTTGGAATACAGCGACGGCGTGATGGCATGCGTCGACATGTCGGTAAACAACAGCGTATAGCCATCGGCAGCTGACTTGGCGACGAGTTCGGCCGCAATCGTGGTGCCTGCGCCCGGCCGGTTTTCAACGATCACCTGCTGACCAAGACTCTTCGTCAACTCCGCCGCCGTGATGCGCGAAAAGGTATCGGTCGCGCCGCCGGTGGCAAACGCCACCACGAGGCGCACCGGCTTGGCCGGATAAGTCTGCGCCTGCACTCCCGTGCCTATGGTGGCCAAGACTGCCGCACTCATCAACGCTATCGTCTTATGCATGCTCCGTCTCCTCCGGTTGCTGCAGGTTTTGAATCGGGCGTTATTGTTTTATAAAAGCCGGCGCCACGTCACGCACAAAGGTTTCCATCTGTTCGACCTGATCGGTACCGGCAATGCGGATACACAGATCGGTCACGCCCGCTGCCTCATAAAGCTTCAGCGTTTCAATCACCTTGGCGACCGGCCCTAACCCCATCAGCCCACGGTAATTGACGCCGCCGCCGTAATATTCGGCCAAAAATTTCGCCGTATCGGCCTCGGCTTTGGCCACATCGTTTTCAATGCGCACCGTCGTATACACGCACATCGGAAAATCAGGCAGCGAACGATTCTGTTTCACCAGCGCTTCGTTGCACAGTTCGCGCAGCTTGCGGCAATCGTCATCGGTCAGATACGTGGTGATGATGCCGTCGCCGAGACGCGCAAAGCGGTCAATCTGCGCCGGGATAAATTCGCCACGATTGCCCGCCGTCATCAGCACGGGAGGTCCCGCCTCATTCCACGGCAGCGGGCCGATGGTGTGATCAGTCAGTTTGAAATCGCTACCTTGATAGGTCACCGGCTCGCCGCTCCACAACTTGCGCCAGACGGTGACATGTTCTTCGAGATCTTTGACACGCCGCTTGTGCACACGGCCGCAGGCCTCCCATTCGCGCTCGATAGCCGGCAACTTCCAGCCGACCCCGAGGCCCAGCACCAGCCGGCCCTGCGAAATCTGATCGATGTTGGCGAGCGCACCAGCGAGCACCGTCGGCTGACGCAAGGCCGGCAGCAAAATCGCCGTGCCCAAACGCGCACGCTTGGTCATCGCGGCGATATACGCCAGGGTGGTCAGCGGCTCGAGCCGCGGTTTGGCGACGATGGAATCGCCGACCCAGACATCCATGCCGGCTTCGTCAGCCATGCGCGCGATGGTCCAGCACTGCTCGACCGGCGGACGCCGCGCGGATTGAATCACTACACCCCGATGGGGCAACAACACGCCTAATCTCATTTAACTCTCCCCCTGATTCTGTGATGCCATTTTGTCGGAGGCGCGTTCACTCATTGTGTTGAGAAACACGCGCAGCCGCATCCTAAACCACGCCATCCGCTTTGAGTTTAGCAATTTCAGTATCGCTCTTCTTCAACGACTGCCGCAGGATTTCATCGGTATGCTGGCCAAGAGCCGGTGGCGGCACCTCATGCTTGATCGGCGTACCGGAAAAGCGCATCGGACTCGCCACCAGCGAGACCTTGCCGGCCACCGCATGCGGCAATTCGATTTTCATGCCACGCGCGATCACCTGCGGCTCTTCGAACACCTGTTGCAGATTGTTGATCGGGCCGTTGGCAACGCCCGCGTCATCGAGCAGCTTGACCCACTCCTTGGTCGTGCGTTTGACGAATACCGCATTCAGCAGAGCGGTAATTTCCGCGCGGTTCTGCACGCGCACCGCATTGGTCGAGTATTTCGGATCAGTCGTGAACTCCATGCAACCGGCGACTTCGCAAAACTTCTTGAACAGGTTGTCGTTGCCGCAGGCCAGAATGATCGCCCCATCGGCGGTATTGAAGGTTTGATACGGCACGATGTTCGGATGCGCATTGCCGATGCGCTCGGGCGACACACCGGTGGCCAGATAATTCATGCCCTGATTGGCCAGATAAGCCACTGTCGTGTCGAGCAGTGCGACGTCGATCCACTGGCCCTTGCCGGTGACGGCACGATTGGCGAGTGCGGCGCAAATCGCGATCGTCGCGTACATGCCGGTGGTCAAATCAATGATCGGTACACCGCAACGCTGCGGCCCGCCACCGGGCACGCTATCGGGCTCGCCCGTGATGCTCATCATGCCACCCATGCCCTGCGCCATGAAATCGTAGCCGGGGCGGTCTTTGTAGGGGCCGGTCTGGCCGAAGCCGGTGACCGAGCAATAAATCAAACCCGGATTGATTTTGGCGAGGTCTTCATAACCCAAACCGTAACGCGCCAAGTCTCCAACCTTGTAGTTTTCGAGCAGCACGTCGCACTCCGCAGCGAGCTCGCGCACCAGTTGCTGGCCCTCGGGCTTGGTGAGATTGACCGTGATCGAACGCTTGCCGCGATTGGCGGCACAGAAGTACGCCGACTCGCGGGTTTCGTTGCCGTTCTCGTCTTTCAGAAACGGCGGCGCATACGCGCGCGAATCATCGCCTTTGACAGGGCGCTCAACCTTGATCACATCGGCGCCGAGATCAGCAAGATTCTGCGCAGCCCATGGGGCGGCCAGCACACGCGACATGTCGAGAACTTTGATATGCGATAAAGGTCCAGCCATTTTTCTTCCTTATTGATCAATCGAAATTAAGCGATATGCGGGCGGCCCCTCAAGCGTTCCGCCTCACTCCTTACGCCTTACTTGCCTTTGAAAACAGGCTTGGTTTTGTTGATGAACGCATCGTAACCGATGCGATAGTCTTCGGTTTTGAAATAGTCGAAGTTGGCGTTGATCTCAACGGCAGTCAACGGCGTCGCCTGCGGCGTCAAGCGGCGGATAAACTGTTTATGCCAACGCGCCACCAAGGGCGCACCGTCAGCGATACGCCGCGCGGTTGCATAGGCTTCTTCGATCACCTTGTCGTCGGCTACCACACGCGTCAGCAAGCCTTTGGCAAACGCCTCGTCAGCGCGCCACATGCGCCCCTCAATCAAAATCTCCGCGGCCACGGCGCGCCCCGCCACCGCGATCAATCCGGCGAGTTCGCCATAGGCCAATGCAAAGCCGAGGCGGTTGATCGGCACGCCCAGCCGCGCGGACGCACCGGCAATGCGCAAATCACAGCAACACGCCAATTCGAGCCCGCCGCCGGCGCAAGCACCCTTGATCAAGGCAACGGTCGGATGCCGGCACTCGGCCAGCGCCTTCAAGGCCGTGGCGACGGTTTCGAGATGATAGGTCTTGCCCTGCTCGACGTTGTTGCGCTGCGTGGCAAACTCGGCAATATCAGCACCCGCCCCAAACGCCTCCTCACCGGCGCCGCGCAACACCACGCAGCGCACGCTGTCATCCCCGGACAATTCGTGCATCACGCGCGCGAGCTCGCGCCACATCGCAACGGTTAACGCGTTGAGCTTG
>CAIWNB010000345.1 GCA_903913965.1 uncultured beta proteobacterium | reverse complement strand
CTTCGGCTATCTCGTCCTGGTGAACCCGTCTCTCGGCGTGACGAACATGCGCGAACTCGTCGATCTGAGCAAGAAACGCCAGGTCGCTTACGGCTCGGGTGGCGTCGGCAACAGCCAGCATTTTCTCGGCGAACTGATCAACATCCGCTCCGGTGCCAAACTCGTCCACGTACCCTACAAGGGATTAGCCCCGTTGATCGCCGCCGTCATCAGCAACGAAGTGCAGGTGGGTCTGGCGACGCCACTGACGGTCAACCAACACATCAAGAGCGGGCGACTGCGCGCGGTCGCCTACACGGGCGACAAACGTTACCCTTCGATGCCCGAACTGCCGACGATGGCTGAATCAGGCGTAGCGGATTGCGTGTTCGAACCGGGCGGTCACGGCATCTATGCGCCGGCGGCAACCCCCGTGGCCATCATCAACCGCATCCAAACCGCAGTGCACACGGCCGTACGCACACCGAAATTGCTCGAACATCTCGCTAACGGCGGTTATGTGCCCGTCGGCAACACGCCGGCGGAATTCCGTCGCTATCTTGAAACGGATCTCAAGCGCATCGCCGAAATCGCGCGCCTTGCGAAAATAGAAGTACAGGACTAACCCTGCAGAATGGAACAGCCATGATCAAACTGTATTACATGCCGCCTTCGGGCAACTCCTACAAATTGCGCATTCTGCTCTCGCTGTTGCGGGTGCCCCACGAGACCGTGCTGGTTGACGGCCAAAAACGCGAACACAAATCAGAGAAGTTTCTCGCCATGAATCCGCGCGGCGAGGTACCGGTGCTCGAAGTCGATGGTGTTTTTCTATGGGACTCGGCCGCCGCGCTGGTTTATCTGGCGCGCCAATTTGGCGGCGAACAATGGCTGCCGTCGGCACCGCTGGAAATGGCCCAGGTCATGCAATGGGTGGCGCTCGCCGGCAATGAAATTCAGTTCGGCCTGCAGTACGCGCGACGCGGCATGCTGCATGATCGCTGGACCGCCGGCGATCTCAAACAGGGACAGGCCATCAGCCGCGTGGCGCTTGGCGTACTCGAGGGCCGCTTACACCACAATGACTGGCTCACGCTCGGCCGCACCACCATCGCCGACATCGCCTGTTTTCCCTATGTGGAAACGGCGCCGCAGGCAAAAATCGCCCTCGAAGAATACCCGGCGATCATGCGCTGGATCGAACGCTGCAAAGCACTGCCAGATTGGGCGAAGCGCTAGTATTCCGGGACTGAAATCAGGCGGGCGTAGCGGCGAAGCGAGGACCGCGGCATCAAGCCTGCGCCTGCAGACACTCGACCAACAATTGCAGCGCTGCAGCGGCAAACGCATGCATGTTGTCGAAACGGTCCGTCTTGCCGGTGCGCAACGTACGCACACCCTCGAACGGACCGGCCACGGCGAGACAACTGTGGCCGGCCGGATCGCCATAGCGATTGCCCGCAGGCCCCGCCGCGCCGGTCTCACCCAGCCCCCAGACGGTCGCGAAGCGCTGCTGCGCTATCCGGGCGCGCACCTGGGCATGATGTTCGGTGGCGGCGCGCACGCCACCCAGTTCGTCCATCTGAAAATCACGCACTACCTGCCACGCCTCACGCGTGTAAATCACCACACTACCCACGTAATAGGCAGACGCCCCCGGCACTGCCAGCAGCGCCGCAGAAATCAAACCGCCGGTCGATGATTCGTTAAGGGCGATGGTCTGTTTACGCGCCTTGAGCAGTTGCGCCGCCTGCTCCGCCAATGGCATCAGTTCACGCATGACTATTCCTCCGGTTGGGGTGCGCGCGCCTGCACGCGAATAAACGGTACCGCCACCTCGTCCCGCATGGCAGTGGGGCGCTGATTGTAGCGCGAAGGGCTGTCGCGTCCGGCAGTCGCGGCATGGGTGAAATCGCTAGCGCCCCCCCCCCCGACCATAATGAAAACGCCCGTCAACGACTGACGATTACGATGCCACCTACCAACTGCATGATCATCGAAGGTCAGGAAATTCGCTCCGTATCTGCAAACACCACCGTACTACAGACAGCACGCCTAACCGTTTCTGTGCGCTTCCCCCGGCGCCTGCCGCGTCAGCCGGCAGCTGACCCGTTATACTTCGCCTGTTACTTTCATTGCAGCGCAAAAACTGCAGCTACGCGCAAAGCGCCACCCCTCGAATTCAGGAAACGCCGCTTGACCCGACAAAAAGATACGCTGGCCGTGTTGTTTGCAGATGTGAGCGACAGCACGCATCTCTACCGCAACATGGGTGACACGGCGGCATTCACGCAGGTGCGCGAATGTCTGCAGACCCTCGAAGAGGCCGTGCGGCGTTATCAGGGCCGGGTCGTCAAAACCATCGGTGACGGTGCAATGTGTGTGTTCAACCGGGCTGCAGACGCCGCGCAGGCGGCGATTGAAATGCAGGATCGCATCGATCTACGTATGCCCGCGCCAGGCAAATCGAAAATTACCATCCGTATCGGCTTTCATTACGGCGCGGTATTACTCGAGAATGATGATGTCTTTGGCGACACGGTGAACGTCGCCGCGCGCATGGCCTCGCTGGCGGTGCCCGGACAGATTCTCACCACGGCATCGACCGCCACCACACTGCCCCCCCTATTGCAGGAAAAAACCCGTCGTCTCGACGCGCTGGCGGTCAAGGGTAAATCGCAGGCCATCGACATCCACGAACTGCAATGGCAGGACAGCGACAGTGCGACACTGGTGCCGGGTCGCACCGGCGGCTTGGCGCGTCTGGCCGAACCGCGCCTGCGCATCATGCACAAGGGCCGTGAACTCGAGTACCGGATGACGATGTCGATCGGACGTGAACCCAGTCATGACATCGTAATCGCCGACATGATGACCTCGCGCAATCATGCGCGGATTGAAAAACGCCTCGACAAATTCGCCCTCATCGATCAAAGCGCTAACGGCACCTATGTAACCATCAGCGGCCGCGACGAGATCGTGCTGCGGCGCGAAGAATTCATACTCTACGGCAAGGGCACCATCGCCTTTGGCGAATCGCCACAACGCCAGGCCGGTGTCACGCTGATCGAGTTCCATTACGAATCACCAGAAGAGCGTCTGACTACAACACGCTGACACGAAATCGAAATATCCAGGAGGAGAACACCATGGCAGCACAAGGCAAACTTGCGGGTGAGACCGCCATCGTCACCGCCGCCGGTCAGGGGCTGGGCGAAGAAATTTCCAAACGTTTCGCCAGCGAAGGCGCGCAGATCGCCGTCGTTGATATCAACGAAGCGGAAGCACAGCGCGTCGCCGGCGAAATCAACGCGGCCGGCGGTTCGGCCGTCGCTTACAAATGCGACGCCACCAAAAAAGTTGAAGTCACGGCAATGGTTGACGCAGTACTGCGGCAATTCGGCACTGTCGATATTCTCATCAACGCCGCCGGCGGCTTTCACCAATTCGCACCGATCACCGAGATCGCCGAGGAGGAATGGGACCGCGTCATCAACGTCAACCTGAAAAGCGCCTTTCTCTGCTCGCAAGCCGTGGCAAAAACCATGATGGAAAAACGCAAAGGCCGCATCATCAGCATTTCATCGGGGGCCGGCGTTGGCCCTAACCCCTATGCGCCGTCCTATCTGCCCTATGGCGCCGCCAAAGCGGGCCTCATCGGTTTTTCCAAACTGCTGGCGCGCGACATCGGTGAGTATGGCGTTACCGTCAACACGATCGCCCCCGGCACCACGTTGACACCGCGCGTGCGCAAGGTGCGCGATGCCGCCAGTATTGAACGCATCAAAGCGCAGAACCCGATGAAAACGCTGGTTGAACCCGAAGACACCGCGGCGGCGGCATTGTTCCTCGCCTCTAGCGATGCGCGTTACATCACCGGCGTCAATCTGAACGTCAACGCCGGCAACATCATCGTCTGACGACGAACACCACCGTGCCGCACATCGTTGCGCTCTACCGTTATCCGGTCAAAGGCGGCACGCCCGAGGTCCGCGATGCGCTGACGGTACTCTCGGAAGGCCGTATCGCCGGCGACCGCGCACTGGGTTTTCGTTTTGCTGACTCCGGTCTGCCCGACACCGCGTGGAGCAAGAAGCACGGCTATGCCGCGCTGGTGAACACACCAGCCCTTGCGCGCCTTGGCATGCGCTTCGATGCACACACGCGGCATTTGCGCATTGCAATGGGTAACGCGGTGCTTGCCGATGAAAACATCGATGGCGCCGGTCGCCAGCGCCTGGCCGCCGCAGTCGAACGTTATGTCCTGGCGCAACCTGACAATCCGCTTGCCGGGCATCCCGAACGCCTGCCACTCGAATTGATCGGCGACGGCGTGACACCGCGTTATCAAGACAGCGAACGCGGCGAAATCACGCTACACAGCCGTGCCACACTTGCCGCGGTTGCGCAGGCCGCCGGCGAAACCGATCTCGACGAGCTGCGTTTTCGCTCCAACATCGCTATCGAAGGCGTCGCCGGCTGGAGTGAAGACCAATGGATCGGTCGCCGCTTGCGCATCGGTACAGTCGAGTTTGATGTCGTGAGAACCAAGGTGCGCTGTCTTGCCACACATGCGAACCCAACAACCGGTGTTTACGATGTGAAGGTGATGCAAACGCTGACGCAAACGTTCGGTCAGGCACAACCAACATTTGCGGTGGCCCTGGTCACGCATGGTGCCGGCGGCGAGATACGCATCGGCGATACCGTCGAATTAATCGACGCCTAATTACTCAGAAAACAACGCCGGCCACTCGGTATAGGGCGGCGCCGGCTTCGTCCCTGGCGGCAGTGCGCCAGGCGCAGGTTCACCGGGGGCTCCCAGTGCCTTGATGAACTGATACATCGCACGCAAGTCCTGCACGTCGGTTTCCCGCAAGCCCCACCACGGCATTGGCGGCTTCGCTTTCAGTTTTTGGATATAAGCGACCCATTGCTCTTCACTGAGAGCGGCGACCTTGATACGCAGGTTGGTGGCGTAGGTGGTACCCCAGCTACCAACATTACCGATGCGCCCGCCTTTCAGCCATTCAGCTTCCGGCAAACGCCCTTTTTGCAAAGCATAATTCGCGGTATGACAGTTATTACATTGGCCCGTCACAAGCCCATAGCGGCCACGCGCAAGAGTTGGGTTCTCTGCGGCGACGCTGCGCTCCACGACTGCGCTGTCTAAAGGGGCAGGACGCGACAGGGATTGCGTCTCGAGGATGGTACGCACAAACGGCGTGGTCGGCGCCGCCTCCGGTGGCAGGGCCAGCCGTGAGGGCGTATCCGACGGCCCGAGACTTTTGATGAAGCGATACATCGCAGCGAGATCCGCCGGGGAGGTGTCACGCACACTCCAGACCGGCATGCCCGGGCGTGGCTTGAGAGTGGCGGCGTAGCGCACCCATTCGCCCTCGGACATACGGTTGACGTTCTGGCGCAGATTGCTGGGGTAAGTGGTGCCCCAAACGCCGCGATGGCCGACGCCCCGCCCGGTAAGCCACTCACTCTGTGGCACACGACCCGCGGTCTGCTGATAGCGCTCGGTGTGACAGTTATTGCACTGACCGGTGACCACCATATAGCGGCCGCGCGCGATTAGCGGATCGGTGGCTGCCTGCGATGCAGCGACGGCATAACCCGCGCCGCTGCCTGCCGCAATCAGCGGCAGGGACAGGGACATGACGAACACAACTAATCGTCGAATGGCTGGCATCGAATTTTTCGTAAGGCGAGGAAAAAATTCTAACCGGAAATTTAAGGCCCACCGCGTTTATTAATCGTCGGCGTGATCAATGCAAAGCCGCTCCATTCCATCGCCGGCATGCAGAGCGCAAGAATTCTCGCCAGGGTTGGTCGTGGCGCCGGAGCGCCATGATTAACAAGTCTGCCCCATGCAGCGCAGATCGGGGATGACTTCCATATCGATTCCGTTATTATCCGCAGACGACCCATGAAGGAGACCCCGCAATGTATTTCTACCGCTTTGAAGGCATGCAAACACATCACTTCAACCCGCATCTGTCGAGCGCCACCGGGCCCATACTCGAAGGCGAGACGATGTACTTTCGGCTCGTCACCAAAAAAGCCGGCACCGGCGCCGAGTTGCATTACCACCCGAATGAACTGTTTGCGTTTCCGCTGCGCGGCAAGGTCGACAGCATCGTCGGCAAGGATCGTCGCATCGTGCAGCCCGGCACGCTGGTGCACTTCCCGCCGTTTGCACGTCACGGCTTCAAGGCAACCGAGGATAACGATCTGGTCTACCTCTACATCAAGGACCGCACCTGGACGATGATTGGCGCCGCCGCCGACGAAGCGCTGCCCGATGAGGCCCCCTCGGCGGTGGAAGTCGCACGCGCAGTCGCAGCAGGAAAATATCCGGGGCAGAAAAAGGATAAAACCAAGTCAAAGGCGATCATCAACGGACTGGGCACGTGTTACTACACGCTCGCCGAATCACTTAACGCGGCGCCAGCGTCAGCGCATTGCGCGCGCCAGATCGAGGGTAGCAATATTGCGTTTTATCTCGTTGAATCGCCGGCCGGCCGCGTCAGCGGCGAAAAGAAAGCCGCGCATGAAAACTTCATCTATGTGCTCGACGGCGCACTCGATGCAAAAGTAGGCAGCAAAAAGAAACGGGTAAAAAAAGGCGACGTTATCCACGTACCGCGCGGCAAGGCCTGGCAACTCACCGTCGCCGGCAATGCACCGGCGCGTTACGCCGGCGTGCATTCCACCGTGCGGCTTGAGGCCTATATCGACCAGCATGGTGCAGCAGATAACTGGCGCGGGTAATGGCGCAAGTCCATCAAATCCGATGGGCTGATGCGCAGAGCGGCTCACGGCAAGACTGAAAGCGACGCGGCATCGGACATGCCGCCTGCGGTCAGTAGGAGGTCAGACCACCGTCGAGCAACAGCGTCTGCCCGGTGATGTAGGAAGCCTTTTCGCTGGCGAGATAACAAACCGCGCCGGCCACATCTTCCACCGTGCACAAACGATGCAGCGGAATCTTGTTCAACATCGCCTGCATGTATCGCGGATCTTTGCCGGTCGACGCACGTGACGGCGATTCGGTGTCGAGCCGCCCGGGTGCCACGGTATTCACACGGATGCCATGCTCGGCCCATTCAATGGCGAGCATGCGCGACATGTGTATGACCCCGGCCTTGCTGACGCCATAAGTCGAGCGTTCATCCGCGCCAATCACCGCGTGCGTCGAGGTCACGCTGATGATGCAACCGGGCCGTTGCGCGGCGATCAAATGGCGCCCCATCTGCTGCGACATGAAAAACGTGCCGGTCAGATTGACGCGCATATGCGCATTCCATTCATCCGGCGTGACATCGACCGCTTTCTTGCGCAGGTTAACGGCGGCGTTGTTGACCAGCACATCGACACGGCCAAACGCCGAGACAACCGCCGCCATCGCCGCTTCAATGCTGCTTTGCTCACTCAAATCGAGCGCCACCGGCAACACCCGGCAACCGGCGGACTGCAGCGCCGACACCGTCTTCGCCAGATTTTCAAGTCGTGTGGCAGCGATCGCAAGGTCATAACCGTCGCGCGCGAGCGCCAGTGCGCAAGCCGCGCCGATGCCGTAGGAAGCGCCGGTGACAAAAGCCACCGGTCGCGTGCCGTTATTCTGCCCGGATGCCTGCATCTTTGATCACCTTTCCCATTTTTTGCATGTCGGCTTTCATGTAGGCAGCGAATTCTGCTGCGCTATTGGCGACGACTTCATTACCTGCATTAAATAATCGTTCTTTGACGTCAGGTGCCTTCAGCACGCGCGCCGCTTCGCGGTTGAGTTGCTCGACGATCGCGCGCGGTGTTTTGGCCGGCGCATAGAGGCAGATCACCGCGACGAACTCATAACCAGGTACGACCGACGCAATAGTCGGCAGCCCGGGCGCCAGCGCCGAGGGCTGCGCACTCGATACGCCCAAGGCACGCACGCGCCCCGATTTCATGTGCGTCATCACCGAACCAACATTCGGAAACATGACCTGGGTCTCGCCGGCAATCAGACCGTTCAGGGCAGGGCCGCCGCCTTTGTAAGGCACCCGCACGAGATCGAGCGCAGTCATCGACTTGAACAACTCTGCGGCCAGATGCGGCGATACGCCGATGGTGCCAGCGGCGTAATCGAGCTTGCCCGGCCGCGTCCTCGCGTAATCGATGAATTCGCGGGTGGTCTTCACCGGCACAGTGGGATGCACGACCAGCACATTGGGCAACTGCACGGCGATGGTGATGGGGGCGAAATCACGCAACGGATCCCAGGCCACACGCTCGCGCAAATACGGCAAGAGCCAGATATTCGCGCCGTAGACCAGCAGCGTATAACCGTCGGGGCTCGCATTCTTGGCGATCTCGGCGGCAACGATGCCGCGGTTATCGACAATCACGCGCTGACCCAGACTGGCGGTCAAACCCTCCGCCAGCACGCGCGCCACGATGTCATTGCCGCCACCGGGTTCCGAGGTAACAAAACGCACCGGCTTGGTGGGGTAACCCTGTGCCTGAGCGGGGGCCACCCAAGCAGCAGCGGCCAGCACGGCCGCCGCAATACGCAAGACGCTCATAGCGGAGTAATAACGCGCGCCGCGCTTACCAGCCGCGCGGTTCGGCTTGCAGGAATTTCATTCCCTGTAGCGACGCGGCAAGCTTGCTTTGCTCGGCATCACTCAGGGCGCGCGCCGGCGGCCGCGGCCGTCCGCACTCACGGCCCATCGCACGCTGCGCACCTTTGAGTCCGGCCAAACCGGCAAGCTTTAGACAATGCGCAAGTTCGGCGAGATCTTCCTGGCCGGCGCGTGCCTCGACAAATTTCTGCTGCGTGCACAAATCGTAGACCTGCCTGACCAGCTTGGGCGCCACTGCCGCGAGCTGAGAAAACACGCCCATCGCGCCAATCGCGCCAGCGGTCACCATGTAATCGGTGCCCGGAATCAACTGAAAGCCCGGGCGCTTGGTCGCACCGAGCGAGACGGTCTCGACCATGATCACAAAGTCCATCGTCGAATCGACCACACCCTGCAAGGTGGGCACGCGATCGATCACATCGAGTGTGATCTCAACCGTCAGCGGCGTGCCGACGTCTTCGACGGGCGGGCTGCACAGGAAATACGGCAACTTGGTGGCGTTGCCGATCTGCGCGAGATGCTCAACCACCATGCTCGCCTTCGGATGCCAGAAATACGGCGGGTGGGAAACAATCGCCGCCACACCCTGTTTTTCAGCGTGTTTGGCGCGCTCAATGGCGATGGTAGTGCCGGCATCACTGACATGGGCGATGACGGGCACGCGGCCCTTGACCTGTTTCAACACGAAGTCGAGGAGCACGCCTTGTTCATCATCTTTCAAGCTCATGTCCTCGCCGGCAGGCATCGGTGCGGCAATCGCCTCGGCGCCGTTGTGCAGATGAAACTCAATGAGTTTGGCGTAGGTTTCGTAGTCGATGCTGTGGTCGGCCTTGAAAGGCGTGACCGGCGAATGGACTAAACCGGGTTTGAATGTGGTCATGATATTTTTTCTTTCGTGTGCAGTCGTCTTTGGAAGCGTCGATAGACCTGATTTAATCAACGCGTCGTCGGAAGCGGGGAATATCCAAGGGGGCGAGGCTCACCTGTCCGTCTTTACCAGCCGTGCGGCTCGGTTTGCAGAATATTGAGGTCCTCAAGCTGTTGACGCAGGAAGGCGATGCGTTCCTTCGTTGCGGTCGGCAGCGGTGATCGCGTCGGTCCGACCGGGCGGCCCATCATGATCATGGCGCCCTTCAGCGACGACGGGTATTGCTCCTTGAAAACACGCCAGAGACGCGAGATCTTGTACTGGCATTCACGCGCCAACGGCCAGTCGTTGGCGACCAGCGCAGCGAAATACTTGTTGCAAAGATTCGGTGCAATCGCGCCCGACGACGAAAACGAACCGCAGGCCCCCATCGGATACGACGCCAGCAAATGTTCGACGCCCATGATGATGGCGAAGCCGGGCCGCATCTTGAGTGCGACGCGCGAAATCTCGAGAAATTTTTCGCTGTGGAAACTCGCGTCCTTCATGCCGATGTAATTCGGCAGGCGTTCAATCAGGCGCTGCGTCAGCTCGCCGGTGAACTCGACACCCTCGCCATTACGCCACGGCGAGTTGTACGTCAGCATCGGCAGATCGGTGTGGGTGGCGATGCGCACGATTGAATCAAAAATTTCTTCCTGCGACGGGCGGCGGCAGTAGGGCGAGATCGTCAAAATCAAATCCGCACCAACCTTCTGCGCGTGCTTTGCGATGTCCAGCGAGTCTTCTTCCGACAGGGTGCCGGTAAAGATCGACACGGGCACGCGACCGGCAACTGTCTTCACGGCGATTTCAGCACCGAGCTTGCGCTCGGCGATGGTCAGATTGAGCGACTCGGCCTTGTGATGCGGCCAGGCGATCGCCGGTGCACCGTGACGGACGTGAAAATCCACCATCTTGGCAAAGCCATCGGCGTCGAAACTGAAATCATCTTTCAGCGGCGTAACGGGGGCCTGCATGACCCCTTGCAGTTTGATCGGCATGTCTATCTTTCCTGGAATTACGTTGAATGCGTGGCGCACACGGCACCAATGCCTGCCTGCGCGCGGGTTACGAAGTGTATTTTCTTCGCTGTTTTTTTACCTCTCTGAGTATAACAATTACTTGGCAAGTCCGAGGTCGCTCATTACCGCACGCGTCGCCGCGTATTCCGACTCAAGATATTTCGCGGTATCGCGACTACGCATGAATTGTGATTCGAGATTATTTTCCTCCAACAGTTTTTTCCAATCGGCCGTGACGACCGTTTTGGCTAATGCTTCCTCCCAGAAAGCCACCTGCGCCGGCGCGAGCCCCTTGGCACCGAAAACAACCCGCCAGTTGGAAATGCCCCCGGCATCGATACCCTGCTCGCGCAGCGTGGGCACGCTGGCCAGCGCACCGCCCATGCGCTGGGGCGCGGCAATCGCCAGCATGCGCGTGTTGCCCGCCGTCACCTGCGACATCGCCGAGCTGACCGATGAGGCAACCGCCTGTAAATGCCCGCCCATCATTGCCGTCATCGATTCAGCATTCGTCTTGAACACCACAACCTTCAGCTTTGCCGGATCAATACCCGCAGTACGCACCGCCTGCGAAAGTGCCAGATGATTGGGGCCGCCACGACTGCTCACACCGAACGCAAATACCGCCGGATCAGTCTTCAGGCGGCCGATCAAATCACGCATGGTCTTGAGCGGTGAGGCGGTAGCGACGGTAATCACCGTATGTTCGACGTAGAGCAGCGCCAGTGGCGTGAAATCGGTATACATCTGTGCGGTCAGGCCGCCGAGCTGGTTAGTGAATACCGTAGGCGCGGAATACAACAAATAATGCGGATTGCCGGCGTATTGATTGAGATAAGCGATGGCGAGCAACTGGTTGCCGCCGGCTTTGTTGGTTGGAATCACAGGCACGCCCACCAGCTTTCCATCCTGCAAAGTCTTCTGGATCAGACGCGAAACCTGATCATTGATGCCACCGGCGGCGGTCGGAATAATGATTTCAATGTTGCGCTCCGGGCGCCATGCCGTTTGCGCCTGCACAGACAACGCACTGAAAACGCAAGCCATAGGGATGACAGCAGCCATCACGGCGGTAGGTTTCATCGGCATCAACGCATGCGCGGAAAGTTCACCACACCCGGCATACCGGCTTTTGTGCCGAGCAATTCGTAATAGCGCCCGGCCAGCGCGACATCCTGCAAGGCGGTGCCCACCGATTTAAACGTAATCAAGCCCGTCGCCGGCACCGCCGCCTCGCCGGCGACGATCTGTGCCAGCGTGGTCAGCTTCTGCGGCGGCAGTGCCCCCGCCTCCGCAGCACGTATCAAATCACCGGCCTCGTGTTGCGCGTGCGGTGAATCGGCCACCACCAGTGAGGCTTTCTCAAAACATTCCACGTCCACCTCGGCGAATTGCCGACGCGTGTTGCCGACCGCGCAGAGCAGGCGGCAATCTTGCAACCACGCGCCGCGCAACACCGGCTCGGGGGTGCGCGCACTACTGGCCGCGGCAACCACGCGGTGACCGCGCACCGCGGCTTCGGCCGAAGTCGCAGCACTCACCCTGATACCGAGCTTCAGCGACATCTCACGCGCATAGCTTTCGCGATTGGCCACGGTCGGACTCCAGACGCTGGCGGCGGTGACGTTATAAACCGCGGCGAGGCTTTCGAGCTGCATGCGCGCCTGATTACCCGACCCGATGATGCCAACGGTCACCGCGCCGGCCAGCGGCACCTTGCGCGCAATCACGCCGCTGGCACCACCGGTACGTAAATCGGTGATCAGCTGGCCGTCAAGCCAGGCCAGCAGTTCGCCGTCTTTCAAACGATACAGGGTGACAACGTAACGCACACCGGCGGCGTCGATCGAGTGATATGCCTTGGTCGCCAGATAGCCGGCAGCATGATCGGCCGCCACCAGCATGCGCATCGCACCACCGGCAAAATCAGTAATGTATTTTTGCGAGACGTCGGTCTTGCCGGCGGCCTCGTGGGTGAGGGCGACTTCAAGCAAATCAATCACGTCGCGCATCGACAGCGCGCCGTCCATCGTCGTGTAATCCAGTATTACCGCCATCGTCTTCTCCTCAAGGGTGCGTTCAATCCGCGGTCATGCCTGAAGCTTTGACCAGCGCCTGATAACGCGCCATTTCAATTTTCATGAATGCTGCAAATTCGGCAGGGCTGCCGCCGAGTAGCGTTTGCCCTTCCTGCGCTGCCACGTCAATCACATCGGCGGCACGCAAGGCCTGGTTGAATGCAGCGTTCAGCGTGGCGACTACAGGCGCCGGTGTGCCGGCCGGCAACAGCACGCCGTACCACGGCGCCGGCCAGAAGTCCGCTACACCCGCCTCGTCAAAGGTTGGCACCTCGGGCAGCGCTGGCACACGACGAGCGGTATTGATCGCCAGCGCACGCAGGCGGCCGCCCTGCACATGCGGTAGCAACACCGGTGTGCCGCCGATGATGAATGCGACCTGACCGGCGAACAGATCGCTGAGGATCTGGCTATAGACCTTGTAGGGCACATGCACCATCTGCGTCGCGGTGCGGCGCATGAACAACTCGCCCGCCACGTGTTGCACGGTGCCATTGCCCTGCGAGGCAAAGTTCAGCTGGCCCGGCCGGCTCTTCGCCAGCGCAATCAATTCTTTCAGGGTTTTCGCCGGCACCGTGTTTGAGACGGTAAACAGCGACGGCGTTCGCGCCAGCAACGCAGCCGGTGTGTAATCGCGAAACACGTTGTAGGGCAGCTGCGCGTTCAGCGCCGGGTTAGAAGCGAGCTGCGTGCTGTTGGCAAACAAAACGGTGTAGCCATCGGGGGCGGCACGCGCGACCAGTTCCATCGCAATCACACCGCTGGCACCACCGCGATTATCGACGATCACCTGCTGGCCCAACACCGCGGGCAGATGATGAGCGAGCTGGCGGGCGCGCACATCAAGCGGATTACCGGCCGGAAACGGCACCACCAAGCGTAACGGTCGTTCGGGGTAAGCCGCCCCCGCCGGCAGCGCCTGCGCGGACAGCGCACCGAGCGCTGCCAGCCACAGGCTGCCGGATAACCGCCGCACGCCTACCAGCCGCGCGGCTCGTCGCGCAGCGCCGGGATCGCTTCGAGGGCGGCGACCAGTTTCTTCTTCGCCGCCGCCGTAGGCGCTTCGAGCGGTGCGCGCATCGCGCCACCCTTGCGTTGCATGTAGGTGATCGCAGCTTTCAGACCGGCCACACCGAGCGGCTTCACCGCCTGCCTTAACGCAGCGACACTCTCCTGCACCGGACGCGCTTCTTCGTATTTTTCCAGCACGCATAAATCCCACAGCTTTTGCACCGCGCGCGGCGCGACCGCCGCCATCGGCGCGATCATGCCGGTGGCACCGGTGGCACCGGCGGAAATCATGTACTCGGCGCCGGTCAGCAATTGAAAGTCGGGGCGCTTGTTCTGCGCGGTGGAAACTACCTCGATCATGAACTGCCAGTCGAGGCTGGCGTCGATCACGCCGGCGAAATTCTCCAGCCGATCGATCAACTTCAGCACGATGTCGGCGGTGATTTTCACACCACCCATTTCTTCCGGGCTGTTGTAGACAAAGAACGGCACGCCGGCGGCGGCACCGATCTGCGTGAAATGCTCGAGCAGCATATGGGCCGGCGGCGTCCAGTAATACGGCGTGGTCGCCACCACCGCAGCGGCGCCAAGCGCGGCCGCGCGTTGCGCGAGATCGGCGGCCACACCGGTGCCGGACTGGCTGGCATGCGCCATTACCGGCACGCGGCCCTTGACGCGTTTGATCGCGTATTCGATCAGCTTCATGCGTTCTTCATCGTTGAGGCTGACTGATTCGCCGGCGTGCATCGGCACCGCCAGCGTTTGCGCGCCGTTGGCGAGATGAAATTCAATCAGCTTTGCGTAGGTACCAAAATCAATTTGCTCGTCGCGCTTGAACGGCGTCACCGGCGCGTGTACGAGACCTGGTTTGAAAGTTGCCATGCTTGTTTGCTCGCTTGTAGTGTTTCGTTTACCAGCCGTACGGCTCGCTGTCGAGAATCCCCATGTCTTCGAGCTGGGTGCGGATGTATTCCTGGCGTTCGCGCGTGGCGGTCGGCAGCGGCGGCCGCGTCGGCCCCACCGGACGCCCCATCATCACCATGCCGCCCTTGAGCGACGACGGATATTGATCGCGGAAGATCATCCACAAACGCGAAATCTTGTACTGGCATTCGCGCGCCTTGGCCCATTCACCGGCGGCGCATGAACGATAAAGCTCGACCACCAGATTCGGACAAATCGCACCGGCCGACGAATACGAACCGCGCCCGCCGAGCGGAATCGACGGCAGCAGATATTCAACGCCGGCGATCATCGAGAAATCCGGTTTCATCGCCAGCGCACAACGCGACAGCTCGAGGAATTTTTCACTGTTGAAGCTCGCCTCCTTCACACCGATCAGGTTCGGCAGGCGTTCGATCATGCGAGCGAGCAGATCACTGGTGATCTCGACCCCCGACAGATAGCCCGGCGAGTTATAGGCGAGAAACGGCAGCCCGATAGACGTGCCGAGCCGCACGAAAAAATCAAAGATCGACTGCGGCGTCGGCTCCCAGAAATAAGGCGTGATCGCCACCACGCAATCGGCGCCCTTGTCTTCGGCGTGACGCGCGAGTTCGATCGAATCACGCACCGCCAGCGAACTGACGTGGATCGCCACCGGCACGCGCCGCGCGACAGTGCGGATCACCGCCTCGGCACCGGCCTTGCGTTCGGCGATCGTCATGTTGAGCGATTCGGATTTATGGTACGGCCACGTGATGCCGGTGGCACCCGTGCGGACGTGAAAGTCGGTGACTTTTTCCAGTGTTGGCAGATCAAGACTGAAATCGTCGTTGAGCGGCGTCACTGGCGCCTGCATGACGCCTTTTAAAACCAATCCCATTGCTGTTCCCCTCTTCGTTCCGCCGCGTCGCAACGCGGCATCGTTCTACTCGGGCTGCACGCCCGCATCTTTAACCACCTTCGCCCACTTCGTCACCTCGCTGCGCACCAACGCACCGAATTCCTCCGGCGTGGGGCTAACGGTAACTTCCGCGCCGTCATCAAGAAAACGTTTCTTCACTTCGGGATCCTGCGCCGCCCGCATCATCGCTGCGTGCAGCTTCATCACCACCTCGCGCGGCGTGCCGGCGGGGGCGAGCATGCCAAACCACTGCACCGCCTCGTAACCAACGACACCCTGCTCGGCGATGGTGGGAATATCCGGCGCGATCAACATGCGCTTCGCACTCGTCACGCCGTAACCGCGCAGCCGCCCCGAACGCATGTGGGGCAGACCGCTCAGGCTGGCCACCACCGTGATCGGCACATGCCCGGCAATCGCATCAATCAACGCCGGATGCGTCGCCTTGTACGGCACGTGCAACATTTTAGTACCGGTGGTGATGAGGAACAGCTCCATCGCCAGATGCTGGATCGAGCCAACGCCTCCCGTTGAATACTGCAACTGCCCGGGGCGCGATTTGGCAAGCGCCACCAGTTCACGCACGTTCTTCGCCGGCAACGAGGGATGTGAAAGTATCATCTCTGGCACCGTCACCATCAGCGACACCGGCGCGAAATCACGCACCAGATCAAACGGCACCTTCTTCATCAAGGCAATGTTGCTGGCGTTCGAGGCGATGCAGGTAAGGATGGTGTAACCATCGGGGGCGGCCCGCGCAACATATTCGGCACCGATGTTGCCGCTGGCACCGCCGCGGTTTTCAATCACGATCTGCTGGCCCAGCGCTTCACCGAACTTCGGCGCGATGATGCGCGTGGTGGTGTCGGTGCCGCCGCCGGCCACCGAGGGCACCACCCAGCGCACTGGTTTATCCGGATAGGCAGCCGCCGCAGGCAGCGTTGCACAAAGCATCAGCACGGCGGCAAGAGGCCGCGCAGTGAACAGGTTTTTCATCATCATGATTTCTCCCGTATTCATTTCGGTTACTTCGCGCGCAAGCTCGTCAACGCAGGCGCCTGCAGCACGCCAGGCTGCTCGCGCAGTAATTCGTAATACCGCACTGCCAACGCAAGATCCTGCAGCGCGGTGCCCGCCGACTTGAAAGCAATACGGCCATCAGCCGGCACAACATGCGCACCACCAACCACCTGCGCCACTGTCGCCTGCTTATGTTCGGGCAACACCCCGGCAGCCACCGCCTCTTTCAACTCACCGGTTTCCGTCAGCGCGTTGGGCGTATCCATCACGACGAGGGCGGCGTCGGCGAAACAAGCGACATCGGCCTCCATAAATTGCGGACGCGTATTACCCACCGCACACAACAAGCGGCACTCATCCAGCCATGCCCCCAGGAGCACCGGCTCACCGCCCTGCGCACTGCTGGCAGTGGCCACCACATTCATGCCACGCACCGCACGCTCTGCGCTCTCAACCGCCGTCACCGTAAACCCGAGCTCGGCCGACATCTCGCGTGCAAAGGTCTCGCGACGCGCCGGTGTCGGACTAAAGACCGTGGCAGATTGTATGTCATGCACGGCGGCCAGACTTTGCAATTGCGCACGCGCCTGATTACCGGCGCCAATGATGCCGACATTAACCGGCCCCTTGATCGCAACCTGGCGTGCCACCACACCGCTGGCGGCACCCGTGCGCAAATCAGTGATCAGGCGCCCGTCGAGGAGCGCCAGCGGTTCGCCGTCGGCAAGCCGGTAGAGCGTGACGATGTAGCGCACGCCGCTGCCAGCGACCCTGTGATATGCCTTGGTCGCCGCGTAGCCCGCGGCATGATCAGCGGCAAACAGGATGCGCATCCAGCCGTCTTCGAAATTGCTGTTCAGGCGCGGCGAGACCACGGTCTGCCCGGCGAACTCATGGTGAGCGGCCTGCTCAAGCAGATCGACCGCATCCCGCATGTCGAGCACGCCCTGCATGTTCTCGTAGCTCAACAGCAGCGCCATACAACGCTCCATGGATGACGCGGCGAAGCGACGCGTCGGCAATGCCGAGGATAAAAGGAGGCGCGAAGTTTACTACCGAACCATTCGCGATTGGAACCGGCCGGATCGCACAATGCGACGCAATCTGTTCGCATTATTTAAGCACCCGGCCACAGCCGCCTGGAAGAAATTCAATTTGTTGATGTGGGAACGTTTGGCGCGATCAGTTTTACATCAGCGAAATAGGCACTGTAACGACGTGT
>CAIWNB010000344.1 GCA_903913965.1 uncultured beta proteobacterium | reverse complement strand
TTGCATCCCTTGGGCGCTGCACGTTGCACCTCGGCCAGTCTGTCCTGCACGGCTTCCAGTTCCTGCTTGGTGGTGGGTGCCTTGGCCCAGCCTATGCGGCCATGCCGCCCTGTAGTCGCACCGTCGAACACGTCGCCATTGGCCACGATCACAGCGGGCTTGAGTTCCTCGACCAGTGACAGCAGCGCCATGTGCGCCTTGCTGATCAGGTCGGGGAAATAGTGCGCATCGCTGAAAACGATGATGTTGCAGTTTGCCACTGTGAGTTCGGCGCGCAATTGGTTTGCCGGTAATTGCAGTGAGACTTTGCTAGCCTCGATGGTCTGCAGGTTGATATCGGTCGTGGCTTGCATGCGGTCGCGGCGTCGAATAACTGCCCTGACATCTACGCCAAGGCGCTTAGATACCGCCGAAGGGCTGCGGAACTCGGTGAATAAGCGAATGAATTCGGCGTCGGAGCATGCGGGCTTGGCCATAGTGCAGTCAGTAGTTTGGTGCGCAGTTTATAGCACGGAAACATTACCGGCTGGTGGCAAGGGCGTACGCCATAGCGTCGGACAGGTTCACGCTGAACCGATTACGGATCGTCTTTTCGGTCAGGCCGAAGAAGTCGAATTGCTTTTTGTACGCGGGCACTTTGATGAACAGCATGACCGGGCGAACGCCGCCGCCTTTGCTTGATCCAGCGCGCTCCCATACGCCGGGGTGCAGCTTGGATACGCCAGGCACTGCGACGAAATACGTGGCGCGAACCTTGGACTTGCGCTTCTTGGCCGCGATTGATGGGCCGGTGAGTCCGTCGGTTTTTATCTGCTTGATGATCTTCGTGTACTGTCCACGCTTCATATTGCCATAGGAATCGATCTCAGCCCCACTAGCGGGCACAACGGCCATGCCTTGAGGCAGTACCCCCATCCCGGTCAATAAACGCTCTACGCCCTTTGTACGGCGTTGCCCGCCAAAGATGGATGGCCCCAGGTATTTCGCCGCCGGTGTGCCGCCGCTGGCCTGATCCTTCAGGAACACGCGGGCTTCCAGGTTCGCCTTGGTGGCGGGCGACACGTACAGGCTGTTCAGCGTCCACGGTGTAGGCCGGTCATACGCCGCTGGCATCGCCGTCCGTAGTGCCGCCTTCGCGTCCTGCGCCGTTGCGGTCAGTGCCTTGGCGATAACGAACGGCAATTGCCGCCGCTCAAAGTTGCCAAGCTGGCGCAGCGCCGATTCGATTTCGTTTTTGACGGACACGATGATCATGGTGGTGAGTTTAACGGATCGGGTCTGATGCCGCCGTGTGGAATGCCGTGAAAAATGAGGATCGGTCAGCGGTTGGGAGTAGCGGCACTCCCAACCAACTCCCAACCAACTCCCAACCGCTTTTTTCCTATATAAATCATATACTTATCTCTTTTTAGTTGGGAGTTGGGAGTAAAAGAGTAAAAAGGGGTTGGTAAAAAGAGATCGGCCTCTTGTGATTATTGGGCCGGGGCACCGAAACACTCCCAACTCCCAACCTTTTTGCGCAAGTCGTTGATTTTAAAGGGAATCTTGCGGTTGGCCACTCCCAACTTTTGGCGTAAAAAAACCCGCCGAAGCGGGTCTGTTGCCAAATTGGCGTCAATCTCAATAGTTTGAATACGAACTGTTCTTACTCAGCGCGCCCTTCAAATCGTCGATGGATTGCTTCGATCCGTCAAAAGCGAACGGCGCTCGATACCAAACCGTGCAACTTCGGCTGTCCCATTTGATCGCTGTTTCGATGCGCTGGAACTTCAATTCACGCAATGCGGCGGAAAGCCGACTGGTTTTGATTGATGAATTCTCTAGCAGCCGCAGCGCGTCATTCAGTGACCTAGTCTCTACAACGTTGAGGTGAACGCCTTTTGCGCCGTTGGTCAGCACTTCCTCTACGGACTGAGCGTCCGAAGACTTGCTGTGATGAATCATCTGCTTTTTGGCGTCTGTCTCTGGCGCGGATATCCGGTCAAACTTGGCTAGGTCGATTGACAGCAGCCAGCCGCGTAATACTTCCGGGTGCTGCTTGACCGCATAGTCGTACAGGTTGACCCAGTATTCTGCGTTGGTGCACTTCTTTAGATGCTCACGGCTGTCGTACCGGGTGAAAAACACAGCCCAGCGGCGGTCATCGTCATCCAGCGCCAGTGCGTCACGGAAATTACTCAGCGCCATGTAGTTCTGCGTGTTCGGCACGTCCCGCTGGTTCTTGCCCTTGGCGGTGATCGACACGATCTGATTGGTCAGC
>CAIWNB010000343.1 GCA_903913965.1 uncultured beta proteobacterium | reverse complement strand
TTACCCCTCGGCGTGGAACCGCATGGTCGCCGAACACCCGGATGTCGCTGCAGGCTCCACTAATCAATATCAATCGTGGGAAGTGGTCGATCCGGAAAAATGGGTAGCCGACGGTTATGTCTGCGTGCGCGTCGATTCGCGTGGCGCCGGACGCTCGCCGGGTTTTATTGATCCGTTCTCACCACGCGAAACACGCGACTTTTACGAATGCATCGAATGGGCCGGCGTGCAGCCGTGGTCGAGCGGCAAAGTCGGCTTGAACGGCATTTCCTATTACGGCATCAACCAATGGCAAGTCGCCAGCCTGCAACCGCCGCATCTGACTGCGATGTGCATCTGGGAAGGCTCAGCCGACTGGTATCGCGACATGACGCACCACGGCGGCATCCTCTCCACCTTCTGGGCCAACTGGTATGACATGCAGGTAAAAACGGTGCAATACGGCCTTGGCGAACGCGGCCCGCGCAATCGTGTGACCGGCCAGCTCGTGTGCGGTGACGTCACACTGTCTGATCGCGAACTGGCCGCCAACCGCGCCGACTTCGGTGACGCGATTCTTGCGCACCCGCTTGATGATCAATATCACCGCGAACGTTCGCCGCAATGGGACAAGGTCACGGTACCGTTTCTCTCCGCCGCCAACTGGGGCGGTCAGGGACTGCATCCACGCGGCAATTTTGAGGGCTTTGGCCGCGCCGCTTCCAGCAACAAATGGCTGGAAGCGCACGGCATCGAACACTGGACGCATTTCTACACCGACTACGGCGTCAAGCTGCAAAAACGTTTCTTCGCGCATTTTCTTAAGGGCGAAAAAAACGGCTGGGAGCAACAACCGAAGGTGCAACTGCAAGTGCGTCATCCCGAGCGCTTCGAAGAGCGTCACGAAAACGAATGGCCATTGGCGCGCACGCAATGGACAACCTTCCATCTGCATGGCCTGACCTCTCGACTGGCCAGCACACCGGTAAACACCGAGACTCAAGTGAGTTTTGCCGCGATGGGGGATGGCGCCAGTTTTATTTCCGCGCCACTCGAGACCGCAACTGAAATCACCGGCCCGATCGCCGCACGCCTGTTCGTTTCATCGACCACCACAGACGCCGATCTCTTCGTCATCTTCCGTATCTTCACACCGGATCTGCGCGAGATTACCTTCATGGGTGCGATCGATCCGCATACGCCGGTCGCCCAGGGCTGGCTGCGCGCCTCGCACCGCAAGCTCGATGCAAAACTGTCGACGACTCACCGGCCCTATCACACGCACGATGAAAAGCAGCCGCTCAACCCCGGCGAGGTCGTGCAACTGGATATCGAGTTGTGGCCCACCTCGATCGTCGTGCCGGCAGGCCATCGCATCGCCGTCACGGTACGCGGTCGCGACTATGAATACGCCAAATCCACCGGCGCACGGTTATCAAACTTCAAGAATGAGTTGCTGGGTTGCGGTCCGTTTTTACACAACGAGCCGCGCGATCGACCGGCAGATATTTTCGGTGGCACCACCACGCTGCACTTCAGCCCGGAGCGGGCGTCCTACATCTTGCTACCGGTAATACCGACGGTCGCGGCCAAAGCCTAGTCGCCGCGCCCTCTACGCTCAGGAATAACCACGCCGCCCGGCAGGTCGGCGTGGCTGCGTTGATACAACGCGATCAGAACAGTTTCTTGCGGCGCCACTTCTGCGGGTGCGGGCCCGGATAGGTCAAACCACTGGACGTCAAGCCCATATCAACCATGGCCTTCGCCAGCGTAATCGCCGAGCTATAACCTTCAAGCACCGGAATTTCCCACCCGAGATCGGTCAGTCGTTTTTGCAGGATAGGCCGCATCCAGAACAACGCCGAGCAACCCAGGGTCAGGACCTCGGCACCATCCTCCTCGATCGCCGCCACCGCTTCACGCACAGCGGTATCCATGATCTCTGAAGATTCGCCGCGCAGGACCTTGTTCTTCGCCAGATGCACCTGCGACTCGCCGGTATGCGGTGGCCGTGGCAGCGGATAGTTGATATTGCGTATCGAGGCGCAACGCTGGTCCATGCGATGCTTCACGACGAGATCGTAGTAATACATGTTGTGCACTTCAGACAGATCAATCACGCTGAAGCGATTACCCAGCATGCTGGCAAAGTGAAACTGCGAAAACGCGCAGGAGGTCACCGCCACGCCATAAGGCCGCGCGATTTCGCGCGATTCGATAAAGCCCGGCTCGCCGCCACCCAACAACACGATACCGTTATATTTGCCGCTCTCGCAGGCTTCGCGCACGATCGCCAGACGCCCAGCCGCCGCCAGCGCAAACTCCTCGCGCGTCTCAACCGGCCAGTCGCCGTAGGTGACCAACGGTCCGCGGTGCAAATCCCACTCGACGTTCTCAAGCAGTATTTTGTTCTCTTCGTAATTCATCAGACACTGTTCCTTCGGCCCTTCGACCGAACGATGCAGATGCTTGGAGGTCGGCGGCAGATGAAACGCCTGTATCAACAAGAAACGGTATTTTTTTGCGTTGTCACTCATGTTTTTTGGTCCTCTCACCTTGTACTTATTCGCCGGTCACGCCGACCTGTTTAACCAATTTCGCCCAGAACTCCGTTTGCGTTTGCATGAAGCGTCCACAGTCTTCCGGCGACTTGCTGGTAATCACATCCGCACCGCCCGAACCCAGGCGCTCGTTCACCCACGGATCGGCCATCACCTTGATCACCGCCGCATGCATGCGTTTGACGATCGCCGGCGGCGTACCGATGGGCAGATACACGCCCTGCCACGAGCCGATGGTGAGTTCGTTAAAACCAAGCTCGAGGAAAGTCGGCACGTCGGGCAACGCCGAAATACGTTTCGGCGCTACCACTGCAAGCACCTTCACACGACCACTTTTCACATGCGGCACAAACGACGCCACCGTCACCAGCGAGGCAGCCACTTCGCCAGACAATAAAGCCGTGGTCGCCGGTCCCGCCCCGCCCTTGTAGGCGATTTGCTGCACATCAATGCCGGTCTTCAGCTTCAGATATTCCATCGTCAGGCCTTGGGCGCTGCTGGCGGCGGCGGCGCCATAGTTCAGCTTGCCGGGGCGGGTTTTTGCATACTCGACAAAATCTTTGAGCGTGCTGCCAGGCACCGAGGTGTGCACCGCCAGTGCACCAGCGACATCAACCACTGTAGATACGCAGATGAAATCGCGCACCGGCTTGATGGGGAATTTATCAAACACCGCCGGGTTGATCGCCATGGTGCCGACATTACCGAGCAAAAAGGTGTAGCCATCGGCCGGTGCCCGCGCCGACAATTCCACACCGATGTTACCGGCGGCCCCTGCGCGGTTATCGATCACGATCTGTTGACCCAGTTCTTCAGATAATTTCGGCTGCAGAATACGACCGACAAAGTCGGATGCACCGCCCGGTGCAAAGGGGACGATCATGCGAACCGGGCGAAGCGGATAATTCGCGGACGTCTGCGCCTGCGTACCGCCAGCGGCCAAGGCGACGAGCACACAGACCGGCCACAACAATTTTCTTTTCATATCGGCTTCTCCTGAGACGTTGAGGACTATGCGTCACAATGGTTTGCGCGCGCATTTTAACAGCACAGCACTGGGCCTCCCCCCTGCCAACACAAGTCTGTGCAAATCTGCCTGTCGCCATTCAAACAGCATTGCAGCTGGCGCGCCACCCCGCACACAACGTATCATCTGCAAAAAATACGCCGCGTCAGACCT
>CAIWNB010000342.1 GCA_903913965.1 uncultured beta proteobacterium | reverse complement strand
CTGGACATTGCACAACGACGTGCGCGATATCAGCCACGTTGAACGTCTTGCTGCGGTATCCGGTGATGCCGGCTGCCACGCCTGCCATACCCACACCAGTTGCAGCGAACGTTGCCCCAAGCAGATCTCGCCGACGATCGGCATCGCCGGACTCAAGCGTGCCGTCTTGGTTGCTGCCATTGATGGAGAAAGCTGAGTGACCGTTACCCGCCTCTCGCACGGCTCCACATGAGAGTGCGCCTGCAGGTGTGGCTGTGGCTTGCCCAGCGTGTTAGCGCCGCGGTTCTGGCAGTGTGTATCGTGGTGCATCTGGTAACGATGATTTACGCAGTACGCGGCGGCCTCTCTGCCGCCGAGATTCTCGCCCGCACCCAAGGCAATTACGCCTGGTTTGCGTTTTACACGGTGTTTGTGTTGGCCGTTTCTATTCATGCACCGATCGGCTTGCGCACCGTGCTTGCCGAAATGCTCGGCTGGCGTGGTGTTGTGGTGAATATGCTGACTCTGGCCCTGGGCATTACATCGGCGCTGGCAGGCATGCGCGCAGTATTGGGCGTCTTTTCATGAGAAACGATTTCCGCGCGCGCAATCATCCGGCATGGTGGGCTTTCGCAGTGCACCGCCTGAGCGGCGTTCTGTTGGCGCTGTTTTTGCCGGTGCATTTCTGGTCGCTGGGACATGCTTTGCAGGGGGCTGCCGCGCTGGACAGCGTATTGCAATGGACCGCACTGCCCATCGTCAAATTCGGCGAGACTGGTATCGTTCTTTTGCTGGCTGCTCATATGACTGGCGGTATCCGCCTCTTGATGATCGAATTGCTGCCCTGGCGCGACTGGCAGAAAACCCTCCTTGCGCTTGCCGCGGGTGTCAGTATCGCGATCGGACTTGTCTTTGCACTAAACGTGTTCTGAATTTTTCCGGTTTCAAAATTACCAGGGAGGGCCGCATGATTAAAATAATATTGCCGGCGCTGTTGTTGTTGTTTTCTGCTTCGTTTGCAAGCGGGCAAAACTATCCAGCCAAACCGGTGCGTGTCATCGTGCCGTTTGTTGCCGGCGGGGCTGCCGACATTGTGACCCGCGTCGTCAGTCAGAAACTCGGGGAAATCTGGAGCCAGCAGGTGATCGTCGATAACCGTGCTGGAGCCGGTGGCAACATCGGCGGTGAGTTGGCCACCAAGGCGCCGCCTGACGGGTATACCCTGTTCATGACATCCGGCTCGATCGTCACCGCCAACCAGCACATCTACAAGAATATGCCCTTCGATCCGGCCCGGGATCTCATTGCCATTACCAATGTGGCAAGCGGGCCGCAGGTGCTGGTGGTGACGCCCAGTTTCCCACCGCAGACGATCAAGGCATTTGTGGCGTTGGCGAAGGCGCGGCCGCACGAGATCACTTACGGCTCGGCGGGCTTCAGTACGCAGACCCACCTCGCTGCGGAGAATTTTATTGCGGCCACCGGCATTGATGTCATACACGTGCCGTACAAGGGGGAGGCGCCGGCGATTGCCGATGTGATGGGCGGACAGGTGCAGTTTTCTACCGCCAACATGGCTGCAGTGGTCAATTTTATCCAGCAGGGAAAGCTGCGCGCGCTTGGAGTCACGAGCAAGAAGCGTTCGGCGCAACTGCCCGGGGTGCCGGCCATCGCGGAGTCGATCCCCGGGTTTGAAAATATCGGCTGGTTTGGCTTGATGGTGGCCGCTGGCGCGCCGCACGAGGTGGTCGAGAAAATCTATCGCGATACAGCGAAGGCGCTCGATGCACCGGAAATCAAGGCACGGTTTGAGGGATTGGGCATGTCGCCGGTGGGTAACAGCCCCGCCGATTTTGCAAAAGCGATCGGTGTTGAATCGGTGCATTGGGCGAGAATTGTGCGCGAGCGCAAGCTGTTGGTGGAGTAATGCAATGGTGATGAAAATCAATCTGCAGGATATCGAGGACGCGGCCAAGGAGACTTATATCCGCGCGCTCAAATTGCTGCCGCCCGATATCAAGCAGGGTTTCGCCCGCCTGGAAAAGAGCGAAACCAATGCAACCGGACAGGCGGTGCTGGGTACCATGCTGCGCAACATTAAAGTGGCCGAGGACACCAATAATCTTTTGTGTCAGGACACCGGTATTCCAATCTACAACGTGGTCATTGGCAGGGCTGTCGACTTTGACGGTTATGCCTTGAAGCAGGCCATCATCAAGGGCTGCGAACGCGCCACGAAAGAACATCCGTTTCGCTCCTCGGTGGTGCATCCGATGACGCGGCAGAACGCGCAGACTTCCTGCGGACGCTTGATCCCCGTCATCAATATTGAATTCACAGACCAGGCGGAAACGCTGTCGATCGAGATGATTCCAAAGGGCAGCGGCTCCGAAAATAATTCGTGGCTGAAGATGGCGATCCCGGCTGACGGTATTGATGCGATCAAAACCTTTGTCATCGACTGCGTGCTGGAAGCTGGCGGTAAAACCTGCCCGCCGACCATCGTCGGCGTCGGTGTCGGTGGTACGGCCGATCTGTGCGTACATTTGTCGAAAGTGGCGGCGACGCGTCCGCTGGGAACGCAATGCGATGATCCGGAAGGCGCGCGGCTCGAGGCCGAGTTATCCGCGGTGGTGAACAAACTCGGTGTCGGCGCGCAGGGATTGGGTGGGGATTCGACTGCTTTCGCCGTGCATATTGAAACCGCTGCCACCCATATCACCTTGAATCCGGTTGCGGTCAACATGCAATGCCACTCGGCTCGGCGCGCGCGCGCGACCTTCACGCCGCATGGCGTGGCCTACGGATACTGATCATGGCCCATTACGATTTCAATATGCCTGTGAGCGAAGAGCAGGTGCGCGCATTACGCATCAACGATACCGTTACGCTCAACGGTACGCTGTTTGGGATCCGCGATGCGACCTACATCCATATGTTCGACCACGATCGCAAGACGCGCTTCGATATGCGTGGCCATGCGGTGATTCACACTGCACCCAACGTCAAGCAGACGGCCCGCAGCGAGGAGACCCCCGCGGGTTACGCTTCGGTGTGTGTCGGTACGACGACCAGCGCGCGCATGGAACGCTTTACGCGCCCCTTGATGGAACAGTACGGCGTGCGTATCACCATCGGCAAGGGTGGTTTGTTTGCCGCATCGCAGGCCGCCTTTAGCGAGATTGGTGGCGCCTATCTGGCCATCATTGGTGGTGCGGCCGCGCTTGAAACCACCTGGATTGAGCAAATCGAGGATGTTGACCTCGATGATTTGAATCCAGAGTCGTTGTGGAAATTCCGCGTCCAGGGTTTCGGCCCGCTGCTGGTGGCAATGGACAGCCATGGCGGCAATCTTTATACCGAGGTCAACAACGCAGCGCGTGAGAAGCGCGCCGGCGTGCTGGCTACGCTGGGCGTGAAAAACTGAAAACCGTTTGCCACCATTTGAAATCGATTTTTTATGCGCACAATTAAAACCGACATACTGATACTCGGCTCCGGCGGCGCCGGTCTTTTCGCCGCACTGCATTCCCATCAGGTGAACCCAAAACTCTCGATTACGGTCGCGGTGAAAGGTTTGTTCGGTAAAAGCGGTTGTACGCGTATGGTGCAGGGCGGATACAACGTGGCGCTGGCCGAGGCCGATTCGGTCGAGCGCCATTTCATGGATACCATTGAAGGGGGTAAATGGTTGCCCGACCAGGACCTTGCATGGAAGCTGGTCACCGGCGCGGTGAAATGCATACATGAACTCGAAAACGAGTTGGGCTGTTTTTTTGACCGCAACCCTGACGGCACCGTCCACCAGAAGGCGTTTGCAGGACAGACGTTTGATCGCACCGTGCACAAGGGCGATCTTACGGGCATCGAGATCATCAACCGTCTGGCCGAGCAGGTGTGGGCGCGCGGTGTCGATCGTCTGGAAGAACATCGGGCGGTTGAGTTCATTAAAAACAAAAGTGGTGATGCAATCGCCGGTGTGCTGATGATCGATATGCGTAGCGGCGAATTTGTTTTTGTGCAGGCGCAGGCCGTTTTGCTTGCCACAGGTGGCGGCCCGACCATGTACAAATTCCACACGCCGTCGGGCGACAAGACCTGTGACGGCATGGCAATGGCTTTGCGCGCAGGACTTACTTTGCGCGATATGGAGATGGTGCAGTTTCATCCCACCGGCCTGATCGCCGGGCCGCACACGCGCATCACCGGCACCATCATTGAGGAAGGCTTGCGCGGTGCGGGCGGCCAGTTGCTCAATGGTGATGGTGAGCGTTTCATGCACAAGTACGACCCGCGCGGTGAACGTGCCACGCGCGACATTGTGAGCCGTGGCATGTACGCGGAAATGCGCGAAGGCCGCGTCGCGCCCAGTGGCGGACTTTATATCACCATGCGCAACCTTGATCCAGTGATGGTGCGTAAAGAATTCAAAGGTATGGTCGAGCGTTGTACTGATTGCGGTTTTGATCTGGTTGGCGGCCTCGTTGACGTCGTGCCAACGGCGCATTACATGATGGGCGGGGTTGTATTCAAAGGCGATTGCAGCAGCGAGTTGTCTGGCCTTTTTGTGGCCGGTGAAGATTCCGGCGGCGTGCATGGCGCCAATCGTCTGGGTGGCAATGGTGTGGCGAATTCAACGGTGTTCGGCGGTATTGCCGGTGATGAAATGCCGGGTTGGGTTAAAGCTCACGGCGCCCTTTACGAGCCCGACGCTGCAGCCATTGCAGACGCCGTTGCGCGTTGCACAGCGCCTTTCGAAAAGAAGGGCGGCGATCTGAACGCGGTCCGTGAGGAACTCTATAATCTAATGTGGGACGACGTTGGTATTGTGCGTGACGCAGCGAGCCTGCGGCGTGCCGAAGGCAAACTCGACGAACTCGCCGCGCGCATTGATACGATCGGCGTTGACGGCGGCAATCGTGCCTTCAATATGACCTGGCATGATTGGTTGAATCTGAAAAATCTGATTATGGTCAGCCAGTCGATTCGCGCTGCCGCGATTGCACGCGAAGATTCACGTGGCGCGCATTTTCGCAGTGACTTCCCGGATGCCCGAGATCTGGAAAATTCGCACTACACCTGTGTCAAATGGCAAACTAATCGTTTTGAAATTACCACCCGGCCAGTCGCGTTCAGTCGCGTCAAGCCGGGGCAATCGCTACTCAACCCGGAGACCGTCGTATGAAGTTTCAATCCGCAATCCCGTTTGTTATCGCTACCCTCGGGTTTGCTTTTCCCGTTGTCGCTCAGGAATATCCCTCCAAATCGATCCGCATGGTCGTGCCTTTTCCGGCCGGTGGCGGTAGCGATATCGTCGCGCGCGTGCTGGCGCAGCGGCTCACTGCAACGCTCGGGCAGACCATGGTGGCTGATAACCGCGCCGGTGCCAGTGGAAACATTGCCGCCGAAATCGCCGCCAAGGCGCCGGCCGATGGTTATACCCTGCTGTTTGCAAACTCATCGCTGTCGATCAGTCCCGCGGCCTATACCAAGTTGTCATTTGATCCGGTCAAGGATTTCGCGCCGATCTCGATGGTGTCTTCCTATCCTTTCGTGCTGGTTTCCCACCCGTCGCTGCCGGTTAAAAACGTGCGTGAATTGATCGCAATGGCGAAGGCCAAGCCGGAGTTGTTGACCTATTCGACCGCGGGTGCCGGCACCATGTCGCATTTCGCCATGGAGTTGATGCAACTGTTGAGCGGCGTCAAATTGACGCATCTGCCGTACAAAGGTGCAGCTCCCGCCGGCATTGCGGTGATGTCAGGCGAAGCGCATGTGTCGTTTCTGGTGATGCCGGTGGCGCAGGCGCAGATTCGCGTTAATCGCTTGCGCGGCCTTGGTGTCGCTGCGAAAACGCGCGCCCCGGTCATTCCGCAGGTGCCGACGATGGAAGAGGCCGGCGTCAAGGGCCACATCGCCTTGCAGTGGAACGGCCTCTTTGCACCGTCGGCAACGCCGCGTGCGATTATCGACAAACTGCATCGTGAAACGGTGGCGGCGCTGGGTAATAACGAAGTTCGCCAACGTCTGGCCGACGAGGGCGCGGAGCCGGTCGGCAGCACCCCTGCGGAATTTGCTGCGTTCTTTCGCAGCGAAGCGGCGAAGTGGGGGGATGTCGCCAAACGCTCCGGCACACGCCTCGATTGAGCGCCTTGATGTTTGCCGCGGAACTGGAGACTCTGGTTGCGCGTGCGCTAGGCAAGGCCGGCGCTTCGACGGCAATGGCGATCGCGACGGCGCGTGCGCTGGTGGCCGCCGAGATGGCGGGGCAGGGCGGGCACGGCTTGTCGCGCGTGGCGATGTATGCCGAACATGTGCGCAGCGGTCGTGTAAACGGCAGCGCCGTGCCGCAGGTCGTCGCGGAAAAATCCGCGACCTGTTTGATTGATGCGCGTGGCGGGCTGGCTTATCTGGCGATGGAGCGTGCAACCGCCGAGGCTTTGCAGCGTGCGCTTAGCCATGGCGTGGCCTTTTGCGGCGTCACCAACAGCCATCATTGCGGTGCGATGGATTACCACTTGGCGCCGCTGGCGGAAGCCGGGCTGGTGGCCATCGGCTTCACTAATTCACCGGCTGCAATCAATGCCTGGGGCGGCAAGCGGCCGCTCTTCGGTACCAACCCGATAGCCGCGGCTTTTCCACGGCAATCAAATCCGCCGCTGGTGATCGACCTTTCGTTGACCGAGGTTGCGCGCGGCAAGATCATGCTCGCCGCCAAAGAGGGGAAACCCATTCCTGTCGGCTGGGCCTTGGATGCCAGCGGTGTGCCGACCACCGATGCCGCTGCCGCGCTGACTGGCAGCATGGCTGCCATCGGCGGCGCCAAGGGCGTGATGTTGGCGTTGATGGTCGAATTGATTTGTGTTGCCCTGACCGGTGCGCACTTTGGATTCGAAAACGACTCTTTCTTCGAACCGGGCAAGGCGGCCTCGATTGGTCACGCCATCATGGCGGTTGATCCAGGCGCATTGGGTGGGGCGGCGGTTTACCATGAACGCATTGAAACGCTGCTGGCGGCGATGCTGCTCGATGAACAGGTGCGGCTGCCCGGCGAACGCCGCCGTCAAATCGTGAAGGCGGCGCAGACCAGCGGTATTGCCGTGTCGGAGGTGATGCGGCGCGACTTGCAAAGGCTCGCCGGCGACGCTGACTGAAGCCGGTTCATTCCGCATAACCTGCGGATGACCGGGCTTCATTGGTGTTGGAGGCGCTCGTAGTACGTGCGCCGGCGCGCGCTTAGCTGAGGCGGGCCGCCACGTTGTTCGCGAAATCCTGGGTGCCCAGTGTGCCGCCAAGGTCACGGGTGCGTGTTGCCGGGTCCTTGATGGCGGCGTCGATCGCAGCATCGATTTTTTGCGCTGCTTCTGCGAAGGCCGGTTTGCTGTGGCGCCGTGCCAGCCATTCGAGCAGCATGGCCGCCGACAAAATCAGCGAGGTCGGGTTGGCGATGTTTTTGCCGGCGATATCCGGGGCCGAGCCATGCTGGGCCTGCGCCACACAGAGGTCGTCGCCCGCCATCACCGAGCCGGCCAGCCCGAGGCTGCCGGAAATCTCAGACGCTTCGTCCGACAGGATGTCGCCGAACATGTTGGTGGTGACGATGACGTCGAACTTCGACGGATCGCGTACCAGCAGAGCGGCCATCGCATCGACGATTTTTTCGTCGGTCGTGACTTGCGGGAAATCCTGCGCTACCTTGCGAAACTCGCGCAGGAACAGTCCGTCGGAAATACGCAGCACGTTGGCCTTGTGCACGGCGGTAACTTTCTTGCCGCGCGTCATCGCGCATTCAAAGGCGCGCCGCGCAATGCGCTCGCAGCACTTGGCGGTGACGCGGCGTACCGCCATCGCCATGTCCTCGGTCGGCATGAACTCGCCGATACCCATGTGCATATTGCGGTCGGCGTAAAAGCCTTCGGTGCATTCGCGAAAGATGATGAGATCAACTGGTTTTCCAGTGAGGCCAACGCCAAGCCGCGACTTGGCCGGGCGTATGTTGGCGTAGAGGTCGAGCTTGGTGCGCATTTCGCCCGACGGATTGACGCCGCCCTGATCGCGGTCCGGGTAATCAAGGTGTGAGACAGGGCCGAGCAGCACGCCGGCGGCGGCACGCGCGGCATCCATCACGCGCGGTGGCAGCGTGGTGCCTTCTTTTTTCAGGGTGACGAAGCCGATCTCGTCGTGTTGCCATTCCAGGCCGAGTTTATAGAGCGCGTTGGCGCGCTCGAGTACGGTCAGGGTGGCTTGTGATATTTCCGGGCCGATGCCGTCGCCGGCGAGTACGAGAATCTTCATGCGGACTCCAAAGGACGGCACTGCTGATAGCGCCGTGAAAAAGGGCGCATGTTAGCACGTGGCCCCAGGGGCTCTGCGATGCACCAGTGCTGGCGAAAGCGGTACAATCAATGTTCCGAATCAAGTGAATACGGACATTCTCAACATGGCATTGCAACCTTTTCATCTGGCATTTCCGGTCGACGATCTGGCCAAAGCACGCGCGTTTTATGGCGACCTGATGGGCTGTCCCGAGGGCCGTTCTTCGCCCGAGTGGGTCGATTTTGATTTTTACGGTCATCAAATCGTCGCCCACCTCTCACCAGAGGAGGCGGGGCATCGCAATACCAGCGCGGTCGACGGTGACAACGTGCCGGTGCGTCATTTCGGCGTGGTCTTGACCATGGCGCAATGGGAGGCGCTGGCGGAAAAGCTAAAGAAAGTGGCCACCCAATTTATTATTGAGCCGCATATCCGTTTTAAAGGTGAGGTCGGCGAGCAGGCGACGATGTTTTTTCTCGATCCCTGTGGCAACGCGCTCGAGTTCAAGGCCTTCAAGGATATGGGCAGCCTGTTCGCGAAATAACATTTCCCGGTTGGCGGCGCTGCGGTCGCGCCGTATGATGCCTGCCGGCGGGTTCAATACAACCACGGAGGAATTATGAAAACATTTTCCAGATTGCTTGCACTGCTTGCGCTGGCCTTGAGCGCATTGCCGGTTTTTGCGCAAAACAAGATCAATATTTTTGTCGCCACCGGCCCCACCGCCGGCGTTTATTACCCACTGGGGGGCGGGCTGGCCGATGTCTTGACCAAGCATGTGCCCAACCTCAACGCGACTGCCGGTACCACCGACGGCTCGATGGCCAACCTGCTGTTGATGGGACAGGGCAAGGCGGACGTGGGCTTCACCATGGCCGATGCGGGCTGGGATGCCTACAAGGGACAGGGGAAATTCGACGGCAAGCCGATTAATGTGCGCGCCTTGATGGTGCTTTATCCGAACCGCATGCATGTGGTGACGGTCGATGGCACGGGTATCACCAAGATGTCTGATCTTAAAGGCAAGCGCGTATCGACTGGTGCGCCTAACAGCGCCACACAGATCATGGCCTATCGCGTGCTCGAGGCTTACGGCATTGATCCGGAGAAAGACATCATTCGTGAACGCCTCGACCCGGGTAAATCAGTTGATGCGATCAAAGACAAAAAGCTTGATGCGTTTTTCTGGGTCGGCGGGGTTCCCACGCCGGCAGTGACCGACCTCGGCGCGACGCCGGGGCTCAAGCTTAAGTTGATTGATCATTCAGATGCGGTGGAAGCGATGGTCAAGAAATACGGCCCCCTCTACGTCAAGGATTCCATCCCGGCACGTGCGTATCCGGGGCAGGACGGCGCCAACAATATCGCCACTGTCTGGAACGTGCTGGTGGCTGATAGCCGTATGAGCGACCAGCTTGCCTATGACATCGTGAAGACCGTGTTCGAGCGCAAGGATGACCTGATCCGTGTGCATGCCGAATCGCGCAATTTCGATTACAAATATCAAACGCCGGGTGCCGCAGTAGTGCCCTTCCATCCCGGTGCACTGAAATATTTTGCGGAAAAAGGCGTCAAGATCAATTAAACGCCGCACGTCGGGAGTCCGCCTTGATGACTTTGAAAGCGCAAGATGTCGCAGCCTGATGCCGGGAACGCCGGATTTGTTCCTGTGGTCAGCCAAGAAGCGCTGAAAAAGGCGGAGCAATACATCGAAGAAGAAGAAGGCGCGATCAACAAGCTGCCGGGCCGGCTCGGCAGCATCATCACGCTGCTCGCGGTGGTGATGTCGCTGTTTCACCTTTATGCCGCCTACGGCATCATGCCGACCCATGTCTTGCGCGGCATACACGTCGCCTTCGTTTTATTTCTGTGCTTCCTGTTGTTTCCGGTGGCGAAAAAATTCCGCCACCGCATTCATTGGTGGGATTGGCTGGCGGCTATTGCTTCGCTCTTCGTCGTTGGCAATATGCTGTTTGGCGGTGACGGTTTTCTCGAGCGTGCGATCAGTCCGACCTTACTCGATCAGGTTCTTGGCATCGCACTGATTCTGATGGTGCTGGAAGCGGCTCGCCGTACCTCGGGCTGGATCATGCCGGCAATCTGCGTGGGTTTTATTGTCTACGCGTTTGTCGGTCACATGCTGCCACCGCCGTGGACACATTACGGCATGGATGTGGGGCGCGTCGTCGGGCACATGTACATGACGCTCGAGGGCATCTTTGGCGTGGCCATCGACGTGTCTTCTTCGCTGATTATTCTCTTTACGATTTACGGCGCCTTTCTTGAGTTCTCCGGTGCCGGCAAGTTCTTCATTGATTTTTCGTTTGCTGCCATGGGCGGTAAACCCAGCGGCGCCGGTCGCACCATTGTGCTGGCCTCATTCCTGCTGGGCGGCCCTTCGGGCAGTGGTGTCGCCACCACGGTGACGCTGGGCAGCGTTGCGTATCCGATGCTGGTCAAGGCAGGTTATGGCAAGGACGCGGCAGGCGGGTTGCTGGCGGCAGGTGGATTGGGCGCGATCATTTCGCCGCCGGTGCTTGGCGCTGCGGCCTTCTTGATTGCACAGTTCCTCAATATCTCGTATCTCGACGTCATATTGATGGCGACGATCCCGACGCTGCTCTATTACTTTGCACTGTTTCTGATGGTTGAAATCGATGCGCGCAAGTTCGGCATGCCGGCGGTGGCGATCGAAAAGCACCTGACGATGAGCGTGCTGGCGCGTCAGTTCTGGTTTCATTTCCTCTCGCTACTGGCGATCGTGTTTTTCATGGTCATCGGTTTTTCGCCCGCGGTCTCGGTGTTTTGGGCGACCGTAGTCGCGCTGGTCTTTAGTTTTTTACATGTTGATTGTGCGCTTGTGCCTTATGATTTTTTCCGCGGTCGTGGCTCACGTACCGAATTATTTGCGCAATCCGGTTTGGTCAAAGCCTTGCGTTCCGGTTCGGTTGGCATGTTGAGTGTGGGCGCGACCTGTGCCGCGGCCGGATTGATCGTTGGCGTGGTCACCCTCACCGGTCTGGGTCTCAAGTTCAGTTCGATTGTTTTGCAATACGCCGACTCCGGCACGCAAATGATCATGAGCGCGCTTGGTGCGGTGGGCGTTGAGCAAACCGCCAGTCTGCTGCACGATGTGAAGTTGCTGCTCACCGCCGTGATGACGTCGTTGATTGTCTGGATCGTTGGCCTCGCCGTGCCGGTGACCGCCAGTTACATCATCTGCGCGGTGATTGCCGCGCCTGCGCTGATCCAGCTCGGGGTCGCCGACTTTGCCGCCCACATGTTCATTTTCTATTACGCGGTGTTGTCGGAAGTCTCGCCGCCTACCGCGTTGTCGCCGTTCGCCGCCGCAGCCATCACCGGTGGAGACCCGTACAAGACGACGCTGCAATCGTGGAAATACACATTGCCGGCCTTTCTCGTGCCGTTCATGTTCGTGCTTGATCCGGCGGGTGTCGGTTTGTTGCTGATGGGGTCGTTCAAGAAACTTTCCAGCGCGCCCTGGGATCAGGTCGCCATCGTCAGCGTGACGGCGATGATCGGCATTGCTGCGCTTGCCGCTGGTGTGCAGGGCTGGCTGTTCAAACTGACCAACGGCCTTGAACGCTGGCTGTTGATTGCTGCTGGCCTGGCGCTGGTATATCCGAAACCGATGTTCGACTATATCGGCATCGTGCTGATTGTGATCGCCGTTGTGTTGCAGAAGTTGCGCGGAGACGCACCGCATGCGGCGGCCGGCGCCTGACGGGCGCCGCCACGCCGCCGTCCTGCCCTACGGACACGAGTATCACGCGCGGCTGGATACACCCTTTGCGGTGCTCGGTATCCGCACCAGCGGTGCGCGACTCAGTGAAATCGTTTACTTGCCGACGGGGGCGGCTACACTGTCACCGCAAAACCGCCTCGCGGAGACAACCTGCCGGCAGATTGAACGCTACCTCGATGATCCACAATTCCGCTTTGAGCTGCCGTTTGAATTTGACGGCAGTGCGTTTCGTCAGCGCGTGTGGCAGGCGATTTGTGAAATTCCGCCCGGGCGTCCTTTGACTTATGGTGATGTCGCGCGGCAGATTGGCAGCGCGCCGCGTGCGGTCGGTGGCGCCTGCGGCGCCAATCGCATTCCATTGGTGATTCCCTGTCATCGTGTGGTGGCCAGTGGCGGCATTGGCGGTTTTATGCACGCGCGCGCCGGTGCGCCGATTCAAATCAAGCAATGGCTGTTGCGGCATGAGCATGTCTGATAGCGCGCTGCTCGACGAGTTTTCCGATGCCTTGTGGCTGGAGGACGGCCTCTCGCGCAATACACTCGAGAGTTATCGGCGCGACCTCAAACAGTTTCAGGCATGGCTGGAAAAACTGCACGGTCGTGATCTGCTTGCCGCCAGCCACGCGGATCTGCTGTCGTATCTGGCGCACAAGGTGGCGGCCAAGGCCAAAGCCACCAGTACCAGCCGCCTGCTGTCCAGCCTCAAGCGCTTCTATCAATACGCGCTGCGGCAAAACAAAATCGCCGCCGATCCGAGTTTGAATATTGATTCGCCGAAGTTGCCACGTGGTCTGCCCAAAACACTGACCGAGGAAGATGTCGAGAAACTGCTGGCCGCACCCGACACCGATGATGCCTTGGGCATGCGCGATCGCACCATGCTCGAGGTCTTGTACGCGAGCGGCCTGCGCGTCTCTGAGCTGGTGACGCTCAAAGTGGCCCAAGTCAGCCTGGATATGGGCGTGGTGCGCATCATGGGCAAGGGTTCGAAAGAGCGTCTGGTGCCCTTGGGCGAGGAGGCGCTGGGCTGGGTCAAGCGCTATACCAGCGAGGCGCGTGCCGATATCCTCGGCCGGCGCAGCAGCGACGCCTTGTTCGTCACGGCGCGGGCCGGCGCCATGACGCGTCAGTCGTTCTGGCATTTGCTGAAGCGCCACGCCCTGCACGCCGGTCTGCGCAAGGCGATTTCACCGCATACCCTGCGTCACGCGTTTGCGACTCATTTGTTGAATCACGGCGCTGATTTGCGCGTGGTGCAAATGCTGCTCGGTCATTCCGATATATCAACCACCCAGATTTACACCCATGTAGCGCGCGAGCGTTTGAAACAGCTGCACGCCAAACATCATCCGCGCGGTTAATACCGCGGCATCAGTTGCGCGAGCCGCGCTCGATCGTGATGCCGAGTTTCTTGACGTTGCGCAGGGCGCCGAGTTTGGCAATGCTGATGCGCACCCACGGCGCGCCAAAGTCGCGCAGGACGATCTCGGCGATGGTTTCGGCGGCTTTCTCGAGCAGCAAAAAACGTTCGTTCTGAAACAGCTGCTCGATGCGCGCAACGATCTGGCTATAGTCGATGGTGTCGTCGAGATTACCGCTTTGGGTCGCGTGCTGGCCCGGCAGACCAACCTCCAGATCAAGCTGGATGGTTTGCGGAACCTTCTTTTCCCATTCGTAAACGCCGATGCGCGTTTCGATTTTGAGTTCCGAAATGAATATGTTGTCCATGGGGGGCGGCTACGGTGTGAATGGGGGGCCTGCTACAATTGCGGCTTATTCTAAGTGAATTCATGCGATGGCAATAGCAGCGGCACTCCTGGCTTATCTGATTGGTTCGGTTTCCTTTGCGGTGGTGGTGAGTCGCGCGATGAAATTGCCCGATCCGCGCACC
Source organism: uncultured beta proteobacterium (assembly GCA_903913965.1). Lineage (GTDB taxonomy): Bacteria > Pseudomonadota > Gammaproteobacteria > Burkholderiales > SG8-41 > PALSA-1004. Next base: position 11,048 of record CAIWNB010000342.1, on the reverse strand, counting down.
TATGGTTCGAATAATCCGGGGGCGACCAATGTCTTGCGCACGGGGCGCAAAGCGGCGGCTGCGCTGACACTGCTCGGCGATTGCGCCAAGGGTTGGTTCGCGGTGTTTCTGGCGGAGCGCTATTTCGCCGGCGCAGAGCCGCCGGTTTTGGAAATATCGTTGGCGGCTGTCGCAGTCATACTGGGTCACATGTATCCGCTCTTTCACCGTTTCAGCGGTGGCAAAGGGGTGGCGACCGCGTTGGGTGTCTTGCTCGGACTTAATCTCTGGATCGGGTTCGGGGTTGCGGCGACCTGGGCGACCATTACATTCTTTTTGCGGATCTCGTCATTGTCGGCCTTGGTAGCGGCGGTTTCTGCGCCGGTGTTTTGCCTCATGCTCTACGGCATGCATCCGTATACGGCAGCGACTGCTCTGATTGCTGCTTTGTTGGTGTGGCGGCACAAGTCGAACATCAAAAATCTGCTCGCGGGCACCGAGCCACGCATAGGCGCCAAGCGCGCCTGATATCGCCGCGGGCAACACATGAAAGTCATCGTTCTTGGCGCCGGGGTTGTTGGCATCGCCAGCGCCTGGTATTTGCGCCGAGCGGGTCATGATGTCACGGTAGTGGACCGCCAGTTTATGCCCGGACTTGAGACGAGCTTCGCCAACGGCGGGCAGATTTCAGTCAGCCATGCCGAGCCATGGGCAAATCCGCATGCGATTTCACAAATATTCCACTGGCTGGGACGCGAGGATGCGCCGCTGCTGTTTCGTCTGCGGGCTGACACGGCACAGTGGCGCTGGGGCGCGCGCTTCCTGATCGAATGTTTGCCGTGGCGCACGCGCCGCAATATTGCCAACATTCTGAAGTTGGCGCTCTACAGTCGTGATTCGCTGAAGAGCCTGCGTGCCGAGATTGGTATCACCTACGATCATCAGGAGCGCGGCATCCTACATTTTTATAGCGAACCGGCGCAGTTTGCATTTGCGCAGGCCGCGGTGCGCGTGATGGCCGAGTTTGGGTGCGAACGCATACTCAAAACGCCGCAGGAGTTGCTTGCCATCGAGCCGGCGCTGGCGCATGCCTTGCCGCGTATTGTTGGCGGTGATCATGCCGTCGAGGACGAGTCGGGCGATGCCTCTGCGTTTACCCAGGGGCTGGCCACCCGCTGTATCGAAGCGGGCGTTGAATGGCGGCGCTGTTCGACCATTAGCACGCTGGTCGCCGCCGGTGGTGCCATCGAGGGCGTGAATATCCGCGATGCCGGGGGAGCGACCCAGACCCTGACCGCCAATGCTTACGTGGTGGCGCTGGGCAGTTACAGCGCGGGGATACTGCGCCCCCTTGGAATGTCGCCGTTGGTGTATCCGGTCAAGGGATATTCGCTGACCATCCCGGTTGCCGATGGCGACACGGCGCCGCAGGTGAGTTTGACCGATGACGAACACAAGCTTGTGTTTTCGCGCCTGGGGCAGCGTCTGCGCGTTGCCGGTACTGCCGAACTCAACGGCTACGATAAAACGCTCAACCCCGTGCGTTGTACGGCCATCCTCAAACGCGTTGCCGATTTGTTTCCGCGTGCCGGCGATTTTGCGGCGGCGATGCAATGGTGTGGTCTGCGCCCTGCGACGCCCTCGAATCTGCCTTACGTGGGGGCCACACGCTATCGCAATCTTTATATGAATACCGGCCACGGCACGCTGGGCTGGACGCTGGCCTGTGGCTCGGGGCGTTTGTTGGCTGATGTGATCTCGGGACACGCGCCCGATGTGGACCCCGCGCCCTACCGCTTTAACGGCTGACGGCTTCGAGGCTACTGAGGTCCCAGCGTGGCCGCACTGAAAAATTTCCGCTGCCACGCGGCGCTTGTTTCGCGGGGGCATGTTGCAGCCGCATGGCCGCTGCAAAGGCGATCATGGCGCCGTTGTCGGTGCAGAATTCCGGAGCCGGATAAAACACTGAAAAGCCGGCGCGAGCAGCCGCGGCAGAGAGCTTTTTCCGCAGGCTGATGTTTGCGCCCACTCCGCCTGCGACCACCAGCCGTTCTAGGTCACTGCGCTTTACGGCCTCCACTGACTTGGCCACCAATACGTCGACGATGGCGGCCTCGAATTCGGCTGCAACATCGGCCCGGGCTTGCGCCTCGAGCTGGCGATTTTTGACCTGCAGCATAACCGCGGTTTTCAGACCGCTGAAGCTGAAATCAAGGTCATGGCTGTGCAACATGGGGCGCGGCAGTTTGACGCGGCCGGCTTGTCCCTGTTCGGCCAGCCGCGCAATTTGTGGTCCGCCCGGATAACCCAGTTCGAGCAACTGGGCGGTTTTGTCGAAGGCCTCGCCGGCGGCATCGTCCAGTGTTTCCCCGAGTAATTCGTATTGTCCGATCGCGCTGACCCGCATCAACTGGGTGTGTCCCCCCGACACCAGCAGGGCGACAAAGGGGAACGCGGGCGCGGGGTTTTCCAGTAGCGGTGCCAGCAAGTGGCCTTCAAGGTGGTGGATGCCGATGGCTGGCACGTCCAGCGACCAGGCCAGGCCCTCGGCCACACCCGCGCCGACCAGCAGCGCGCCGGCCAACCCGGGGCCGGCGGTATAGGCCACAGCATCGATCTCCTGGAGGCTGGCCTTGGCCTGCTGGAGCACTTCGCGGGTTAGTGGCAAGACGCGGCGTATATGGTCGCGGGAGGCCAGTTCCGGCACCACGCCGCCATATTCGGCATGCAGGGCGGCCTGGGTATGCAATGCGTGTCCGAGAAGGCCGTGTGTGCTGTCGTAGAGCGCGACACCAGTTTCGTCGCAGGAGGTTTCAATACCGAGGATCAACATGACGTACCCAAAAATTTGCCAGAATCAGCGCTTTGACAACGCAAAAGTCGCTGCTATAATACGCGCCTTTCCGAATTTCCGACTGGGTAATAGTTTTATGCCAACCGTACGCGTCAAGGAAAACGAGCCGTTCGAAGTAGCGATGCGCCGCTTCAAGCGCACCATTGAAAAAACCGGGCTGCTGACCGAATTGCGCGCGCGCGAATTCTATGAGAAGCCGACGTCGGAGCGTAAGCGCAAGCTTGCCGCCGCGGTTAAACGTCATTACAAGCGTCTGCGCGCGCACCAGCTGCCGCCGAAGATGTATTAGGCGTTTGCCGGAAGCAGGTCAAGCGGATGCGGGCATAGCCCGCATTTTGCTTTCTGGGCACCTGAATTTCTAACGCTGATTGTGGAGTTCCGCCGCCATGTCGCTCAAAGTTACGATCACCGAGGATATGAAAAACGCGATGCGCGCCAAAGACGCGCAGCGTCTTTCCGCCATCAGGCTGTTGCTTGCCGCGATGAAACAGAAGGAAGTTGACGAGCGCGTTGAGCTTGCCGACGCTGACATCATTTCCATCATCGACAAAATGCTCAAGCAGCGCCGTGATTCGATTGCGCAGTTCGAGAAGGGTGGCCGTCAGGATCTGGCCGACCAGGAGAAATTCGAACTCGGCATCCTGCAGGCTTACATGCCGCAGGGCTTGTCTGATGCCGAAATCGATGCCGAGATTGACGCCGCCATGCAGGCCACGGGTGCCAAGGCCATGGCTGATATGGGCAAGGTGATGGCGGCACTCAAGCCGAAGCTTGCCGGTCGCGCCGATATGGCCAAAGTGTCGGCCCAGATCAAGGCGAAGCTGGGGTAGTCGGTCCGCCGGGCGGGAGTGCCGCCGGCGCTGTTTCGAACTCGGTTATCATGCACGCTGGCCGCCGCCGCATGCTTTTCGGTCTTCACCTCAGCCATCGTGTTCAACGCCGGGCCCCGTACGCTTGATACCGCAATCCTTTATTCAGGACCTGCTCAACCGCGTTGACATTGTCGATGTGGTCGAGCGCTATGTGCCGCTCAAACGCGCCGGTGCCAACCACGTCGCCTGCTGCCCGTTTCACACCGAGAAATCACCGTCGTTTACCGTCAGCCAGACCAAGCAGTTTTATCATTGCTTTGGCTGTGGTGCGCACGGCACGGCGATCGGTTTTTTGATCGAGTACAGCGGCGTCGGGTTTATCGACGCGGTGAAGGACCTCGCGCAAAGCGCCGGCATGCAGGTGCCGGAAACCCGCTCCGAGCAGCCGCGCCACAAGACCGAGGAAGGCGAAGACCTGCACGAGGTGATGTTGAAGGCTGCGCAGTATTACCGCCAGCAACTGAAGTCAACGCCGCGGGCGGTCGAGTATTTGAAAAAGCGCGGTTTGTCGGGCGAGGTGGCGAAAGAGTTTGGCGTCGGCTATGCGCCCGCAGCATGGCAGAACCTCAGTGCAGCATTTCCCGATTACAACGCCAAGGCGCTGGTCGCCACCGGGCTGGTGATCCAAGGCGATGAAGGTAAACGCTATGATCGTTTTCGTGATCGCATCATGTTTCCGATCGTCGACACGCGCGGTCATATCATCGGTTTCGGTGGACGCGTGCTCGACCAGGGCGAGCCCAAGTATCTGAATTCACCGGAAACCACGCTGTTTGAAAAAGGCCGTGAACTCTACGGGCTGTATCAAGGCCGCCGTGCCATTCGCGACGCCGGCTGTGTGATCGTCGTCGAGGGTTATATGGATGTGGTGGCGCTGGCCCAGCATGGCGTCGGTTATGCCGTGGCCACTCTCGGTACCGCGACCACGCCAACCCACGTGCAAAAGCTGCTGCGCCAGACCGAGGAGGTGGTCTTCTGTTTTGACGGTGATAACGCCGGCCGCCGTGCCGCCTGGCGCGCCCTTGAGAACAGCCTTGAACAGCTGGTCGACGGCAAACAACTGTCATTTCTGTTTTTACCGCAGGGCGAAGACCCCGATAGCTATGTGCGCCAATTCGGCAAGGAAGCCTTCGAGAAAATGCTGCGCGAAGCCAAGCCGCTGTCGCAGTTTTTGCTCGACGAATTGAAGTCGCAGGTCGATATGCAAACGCCCGAAGGCCGCGCTAAATTGCTGCAGGAAGCTGCGCCACGTATCAAGCTGGTGGCGGCCCCCATCCTCTCGCTGATGTTGCGCAAACAACTCGCGCAGATCGCCGGTATTTCGCAGCAGGAACTCGATGCGCAGTTTCAGATTAAATCGGTCGCCCCGCCTGTCGCGCCGCCGCGCAAAAGCCCGCCGGTACGCAACTCGCTCGTGCGCAAGCTGATCGAACTGGTGTTGTTGCATCCAGAATTTGCCGGTGATGTTGATCCGGCGATCCTGCATGCCGCCGGTGATACTGTTGCAGAGGCCGCCGATCTCAAGACCCTGGCCGCTTTGCTGGACGCGGCAGCAGCAGAGCCGGGCGTCATCCACTGGCCTGAATACTTTCGCGACACCGAACATGCGAGCCTGTTGTTGCAGATCGAGCCGGCCCTGCTCAAGCGTCAGGATATGGACTGGAGCCTGGAAGAGCTGCGCGCCGAATTCCGCGACGGCTGGCAGCAGCTCGGACGCCGTATCGATTTGGAGATGCAGGCTGAAAACATCAAGCAACACGGTTTTACCGGTTCGAATTTGGAGCGGCTACGGATCACCAAAGGGGTAACCGGCCCCAAGTAAGCGGGGCGCTTACGGGGTATTTTGATAAAATGAAAAAGTTCTAAGCTCAACTTACCTGACAGGCGAGACTGGCTATGGCGAAACAGAAAAAATCGGCGAAATCACAGCCTCCGTTGCGCAAGAAGGCGGTGACTAAAAAAACAGTCAAGCCAAAGCCCAAAGCCAAGTCCCCCAAGTCCCTCAAGCCCGCGCCGCGAAAAAAACCTCCAAAAGCCACCCGGGTCGTCGCAAAGTCCAATAAAAAACAACAAAAAAAACAGTCCAAACCGGCGCTTAAGCCGCAGCAAAAACAAGCCCCACAAAAACAAACACCGCAAAAACAGCCGCAAACGCTGACGCCGAAACAGTTCGCCGCAAAACTGCGCGCCGAAAAGAAGGATAAAAAGGCGTTGGAGAAGGCGGCCGCACAGCGGGCGGTTGCGCCACAGGAACCCGCTGTCACGATCGCGCCGGCCGACGTTAAAGCCAAGGCCAAAGCACGCCTCACCGCCAAGGAAAAGGCGCTGGTGCGCGAGCTGGAGCGCAAGCAACTCTCGCCGTCGGAGGCGGAAGCCCGGCGCTTGCGCCTGAGAAATCTGATCATGCTTGGCAAGGAGCGCGGTTATCTGACCTATGCCGAGGTCAACGATCACCTGCCCGAAGACATGACGGATGGCGAGCAGATCGAGAACGTGATCAGCATGATCAACGACATGGGGCTGACCGTTTACGAAGAGGCGCCGAACGACGAGTTGATCAACGATGCGCCACCGGTGGTGGCCGATGAGGATGCGGTCGAGGAAGCCGAACGCGTGTTGACCACCGTTGACTCTGAATTCGGACGCACCACCGATCCGGTGCGCATGTATATGCGTGAAATGGGTACGGTCGAGCTGCTCACGCGCGAGGGCGAAATCGCTATCGCCAAGCGCATCGAAGACGGTTTGAAACACATGATTCAGGCGATTTCGGCCTGCCCGACCACCATTGCGGAAATACTCGCGCTGGCCGAAAAAATTGAGAAGGATGCGATCCGCGTTGATGATGTGGTCGACGGCATGGTTGATCCGACCGCCGACGAATTGGCGGCCGAGCCCGAAGAAGAAGCACAGGAAGATGCTGACGACGAGGCGATCGAAGAAGAGGAAATGAGTGAGGAGGAACAGGCCGCGGTGCAGACCGCCGACCTGTTGCGCCTCAAGGAAGAAGCACTCAAGCGTTTTGCCGTCATCCGTACGCTCTACGCGAAGATGCTGCGCGCCCTGGCGAAGGACGGCTCGCGCAGCAAAGTGTATCTGCAGGCGCGCGATCAGATTTCCAACGAACTGACCAGCATCCGCTTTGGCGCGAAACAGGTTGAGTCGTTATGCGACGGTTTGCGCAAACTGGTCGCCCGGGTGCGCATGCATGAACGCGCGATCCAGGAGTTGTGCATCAACAAGGCGAAGATGCCGCGCCAGCATTTCATCAAGGAATTCCCCGGCAAGGAAAACAATCTGCGCTGGGCGGCGGGTGAGGCGGCCGCGGGCAAGGCGTGGAGCGCCGCACTGGCGCGTTTCGTGCCGGCGGTGGTCGAGCAGCAGCAAAAGCTGGTTGATCTGCAAAAACAGGTTGGCATTCCGATCAAGGACCTCAAGGAAATCAATCGCCAGATGTCGATGGGCGAGGCGAAGGCGCGGCGCGCCAAACGCGAGATGGCCGAGGCCAATCTGCGGCTGGTGATTTCGATCGCCAAAAAATACACCAACCGCGGCTTGCAGTTCCTTGATCTGATCCAGGAAGGCAACATCGGCCTGATGAAGGCTGTCGATAAATTTGAATACCGGCGCGGTTATAAATTTTCAACGTATGCGACCTGGTGGATACGCCAGGCCATCACGCGTTCGATCGCTGACCAGGCGCGCACCATTCGTATTCCGGTACATATGATCGAAACGATCAACAAGATGAACCGCATCTCGCGGCAGATTCTGCAGGAGACCGGGCAGGAGCCCGATCCGGCGGTGCTTGCCGAGAAAATGGAAATGCCGGAAGACAAGATCCGCAAGATTCTGAAGATCTCGAAAGAGCCGATCTCGATGGCAACGCCGATCGGTGATGACGAAGATTCGCATCTGGGCGATTTCATCGAGGATCAGGCGACGATGGCGCCTTCGGATTCCGCGGTCTATGCCAGCCTGCGCAACGTCACCAAAGATGTGCTCGACACCCTGACGCCGCGCGAGGCCAAAGTATTACGCATGCGTTTTGGCATCGAGATGAATACCGATCACACGCTCGAAGAAGTCGGTAAACAGTTCGACGTTACGCGCGAGCGTATCCGCCAGATCGAAGCCAAGGCGCTACGCAAGTTGCGGCACCCGTCACGCTCCGAGCGGTTAAGTAGTTTCCTCGATACCGAGGGTTGATTGTTGCAGCCGTCCGCCGCACGCCCTGATGGTGTGAGGTGCAGCGGTCAGATTGTGAGGCGGGTGGGCGCGTTATGTTGCTGAAAATTTTGCGCGCTTGTTTGCAGGCGAATCCGGCGCGCCTGGTGCGACGCGGACTCGCCTTGCGCCAGCAGGGCGACTTGCCGGCGGCCACCAAGGTGTTGCGCGAGGCCGCCCGAACATTTCCACACGATGCCGTTGTCGCTGTGAATCTGGCCTTGGTGTTGCTCGAACAAAACCAGGCCGATGCCGGTGCGGCAGAACTCGAACGCGCCATGGCACTTGACCCCGCTAACGCCGCCGCCCATTACAACTATGCCAACCTGTTGCGCGTTTCCGGCCGGCATGAGGAGGCGTTGCGTCATTACCGGCTGGCCACGCAGGGCCCGGCGCCGGTCGCGCAAGCGCAGCAGGAACTGATGTTCTCCTTGCTTGAGTTTTGCGCATGGGATGAGGCCGAGTACGTCGCCGAACGGTTGCGCGAGGTCTGCCGGCAAAAATCTGTCGATTGGCAGCGTGTTGTTGCGCCGCTCACTGCGGTGTATCTCGGTCTGGACCCTGCCGCGTGCAAAGAAGTCGCAGCGTGGCACGCCGCCGAGGCTGCACGCGATGTAGCGGTATTGCGCAGGGCGCCCGCCGCGGAGAGCGCGCGCCTGCGCATTGGCTATCTCTCACAGGACTGTCGCGATCACCCGGTGGGCCATCTACTCAGCGCTGCGCTGCCATTACATGACCGTAGCCGCTGCGAAGTGTTTGCTTATTCTTATGGCGCCATTGACCGTAGTGCCAGCCGTCTCGATATCGAGCGCGGCGTTGAACATTTCGTCGATATCGCCGCTCTGAGTGATGCGGCTGCCGCCGCGCGTATCGCCGCCGATGGTGTGCAGGTGTTGATTGATCTGGCCGGCCATACCACCGGTGGCCGGCCCGGCATTCTGGCGCGTCGGCCCGCCCCTGTGCAGGCGCACTATCTCGGTTATCCGGCAAGCACCGGTGCGGCGTATCTCGATTACTTCATCACCGATACGGTGGCTACGCCGCCTGCCTGCGAGGCGGCGTTTACCGAACAGCTCGCCTTTGTGCCTGAGTGCTTCATGTTCAGCGCTGGCCCGCCGCCACCGGTTGAAGTCGCGCCGACGCGTGCGAGCCAAGGCCTGCCCGCGCAGGCGATGGTGTATTCCAGCTTCATTAATGCCTCGCGTATTTCGCGCGACGTGTTCGCTCTGTGGATGGAGATATTGCGTGCGGTGCCCGATAGCGTGTTGTGGCTGAAGCAGTCGCATGCCGCCATCGTTACCAACCTCAGTGCGGAGGCTGCGCGTCACGGCGTGGATGCCTCACGCTTGTGTTTTGCGCCGCGCGTGGCTAGCCGTGCTGAACATCTGGCCCGCATCGCCTTGAGTGATTTATCGCTTGATGCCATCGGCTGGCATTGCGGGCACTCGACCACCAATGAAACGTTGTGGACGGGCGTGCCGGTGCTCACCGCAGAGGGCGACCGTTTTGCTTCGCGCGTCGGCTGCAGCCTGCTCACCGCTGCTGGACTGCCGGAAATGATTGCGCGTGATGCACGCGATTATGTGGCGATCGCCACCAGCCTCGGACTTGAGCGCGAACGCTGCGCTATGCTCAAACACAAACTTGCCGCAAACCGTCAGCACGCAGCCCTCTTTGATCAACCGCGTATCGTCAACGGCCTCGAGGCGGTCTATCTTGAAATGTGGCGGCAACACCGCACAGGTCTCAAGCCGCACCGCATCGCTTTGCGCTAGCGGAGGCGTTTTATTCAGGCGCTACGGCGTCGGGCATCGCGACACAGTTATAATGCCGCCTTCGGGCCCTTAGCTCAGTCGGTTAGAGCAGCGGACTCATAATCCGTTGGTCCTCGGTTCAAGTCCGAGAGGGCCCACCAAATTGAAAACCCAACCCTGATCGGTTGGGTTTTTTTCTGTCTGTCGCGTCAGTGCTGGCGCGGCTTTGGCGAAGATCTTTCGCCAGCCAACAGGCCGGCCCCCCGTTTCTCTTTCGATCAGCTCCTGGAACCCGCCCAAACCGAAGGCAAAACTGAAAGCTGCCCTGAAGCGTTACCAGAAGGTCAGGCGAGACGATGCAGGTAATTCCTTTAGCTGGCAGCCATGACCGGCAGGCGCTCGACTGCGGCCGTCAGGAACTGAATGTTTGGCTGCGGCAGGTTGCGCGCCAGCATTAGTACATGTGGTTGTCGAAAACCTGCGTTGCCGATCGCGAGGAAGCGAGAACGAGTGAATAGTGGGTATTGCGGAATCTAAAGCGCGTCCGATTCTGAAAATCCCGCAGCGCTGATTGCAGGCCATTGCATCCGGTATTACAATAAATATTATAGTAATACAAAAAAGGAGATATGCCATGTCGACGACTCTGACCAGCAAGGGGCAGGTCACCATCCCCAAGCAGATTCGCGATGCGCTGAATCTGGAGCCCGGCTGTGCGGTCGATTTTGCCGTCAATCGCGAAGGTGATGTTGTCGTTCACAAGGTGGGCGCGAAGTCGAGTCGCAAGCCCGACCGCTTCGAGTCTGCCCGTGGCAAGGCTGACATCAAATGGCGAACCGATGACCTGATGGCGTTGCTGCGCGGCAAAAGCTGATGTTGCTGGTCGATACCAACGTGCTGGTGGACGTTCTGGAAAATGATCCGGAATGGGCGGACTGGTCTATAGGCCAGCTGCGCGCGCAATCGAAAATTCACCGGCTGGCAATCAACCCAGTCATCTATTCAGAACTGTCGCTGACCTTTTCGAATGTCGATGCTCTCGAAAAAACCATCGATAAGCTTGGGCTTGCAATGCTCGAGTTGCCGCGTCCGGCCCTGTTTCTGGCTGGCAAGGCCTTTGTGCGTTACCGCCGACAAGGTGGTACCAAAAACAACGTGCTTGCCGACTTCTTTATTGGCGCACATGCGGCAGTATCACGTTATCCGCTGTTGACTCGCGATACACGTCGTTACAGTGCCTATTTCGCTGATGTAAAACTGATCGCGCCAAACGTTCCCACATCAACAAATTGAATTTCTTCCAGGCGGCTGTGGCCGGGTGCTTAAATAATGCGAACAGATTGCGTCGCATTGTGCGATCCG
>CAIWNB010000341.1 GCA_903913965.1 uncultured beta proteobacterium | reverse complement strand
GCCGTATCGTGGGAGCGTCATGCGCCAGAATTTGGTGTTGTCGAGAACTCGCACGATCCGTATCGCCACAGCTATCCACTATCGATCATGATTAATGCCGAAGGTAAACGCTTCGTCGATGAAGGCGAGGATTTCTACAACTATACCTATGCCAAGTACGGCGCTGAGGTGCTCAAGCAGCCTGGCCAGTTCGCGTGGCAGGTTTTTGATGCCAAAGTGCGTCCGTTGTTGCGCAAGGAATACTCGGGCCGTAACGTCACAAAAATCAAAGCCAACACGCTCGAAGAGCTTGCAGACAAAATGGAAGGCGTTAATGCCAAGGGTTTTCTGAAGACGGTGCGTGAATACAACGCGGCAGTGAAAAAAGACGTTGAATTCAACGAGGGTCTGCGGGATGGCAGATGCACTGAGGGCATTGAGCCAACCAAATCCAACTGGGCCAACACCATCGACACCGCACCCTTCGAGGCCTTCGGCGTCACCTGCGGCATTACGTTTACCTTTGGCGGGCTACGCATCAACCACCAAACGGGCCAGGTGCTCGACTTGGGCTATGCACCGATTCCCGGGCTTTATGCAGCCGGCGAGTTGGTCGGCGGTATTTTTTACTTCAACTACCCGGCTGGAACCGGATTGGTTTCAGGTTTGGTATTTGGGCGTATTGCCGGAAGCGGTGCGGCGGCTGCTATCAACGCTGGCTAGCAAGGGGCGAGGTAAGCGCGGGGGGAGGGCGGCATATTTGGTCAATGGGGGCGCTCTCCCTGGCGTGTGATACGAGTAGTGAATAGTTTTTTTGCTACGCCATGCATCCCGGCTTGTGTCGTGTGACTGATTTGATTGCGCAGTCGACTGGGAGGACAAACATGCGGCATCACCTGCTCGTGTTGTTTTTGACGGCGTTGCCAATGCAGATCGGGGTTGAGGTACGAAGCTCCGCGTTGCGCGGAGCTTCGGGCAACCTGAATTAATCTGCCGTAATTTTCGCAGCTCTCACGACATCACCCCATTTCTTGATTTCGTCGCGGATGAGAGTGGTGAATTCCTCGGGTGTCGAAGGCGTGGCTACGGTGCCGCCGCCGAGGTAACGATCCATGACATCCTTTTGCTTGAGAATATCGACGATTTCGCGGTTCAGGCGCTGGATGATTTCGTGCGGCATGTTGGCCGGGCCAACGACACCGCCCCATGAATAGGCTTCATAACCGGGCACGCCCGCTTCGGCTACTGTCGGTACTTCAGGCAGCATCGGAATACGCTTGCCGCTGCCGACGGCGAGTGCGCGCAGCTTGCCGGCGCGCACCTGCGAGAGCGTCGGTGGAATGCTGCTGAAGGCCACCGGTATTTCGCCAGAGAGCAGTGCCAGCGACATCGGCCCGGTTCCCTTGTACGGGATGTGTACGACATCGACCTTTGCCAGTGATTTAAAAAGTTCCGCCGCGAGGTGGTCTGAATTGCCGGCACCCGACGAGCCGTAGGACAACTGGCCGGGCCTCGCTTTCGCCAACGCGATCAGATCGCGCACATTTTTGACCGGCAGCGCCGGATGCGCCAGCAGCAACAGCGGAAAGTCGCAGACGCGCGCGATGATGCTGAAGTCACGCAGCGGATCGTAAGGCAGATTTTTGTAGACCGACGGATTGACCGCGAGCGGACCGGCCGAGGCGCTGGCGATCGTGTAGCCATCGTTGGGTGCGGCCATCATGGCCTGCAGCCCGGTGATGCCATTGGCACCAGCACGGTTGTCGACGATGACCTGCTGGCCGACGCGCTCGCTGAGTTTCTGCGCGATGATGCGCGCCATGAAATCGACACCACCACCCGGCGGGAATGGCACGATCATGCGGATTGGTTTGTTAGGGTAGGTTTGCGCGCAGGTGATGGCGGGGCCGAGTGCGGCGATCGCGCAGGTTGTTGCGCAGAGCAGGATTTTGATTTGCATGATGGGATCCCGTTAACGAAGTGCGGTGAGTGTTGTCTCGTTGGGGCGCGTTGTCAATCGGACGCCTGATGAGATACCCACCTCCCGCCTTGCCATAGACGCGCCAGTCCAGATAAATGATCAATGTATACGCTTTTGCTTGTGCTCACAGGCAGGTAACAGTGAAGATCTGCGCGCGCCCGGTTGATATGAAACCGGTGCGGGGGATGGTCACCGAATAAACTTTTGAGGTAGTCTTGCTGACGCGATAACGTTGAATCGCGTCAGATTAATCTGGTTCGGGTGTGTGGAAAGATGATGACACTGGGCACTGCTTATCGAAATTGGGGGATGCCGCCGCGTGTCCGCTTGATCCTGACAATGGCTGCTCTGGCCGGATGCCTTCTTGTCACGGCCACACCCTTATCCCGCGCGCAGGATATCCCGCACCTGCAATTTATCAGCGCATTGGCCGATGCCATCGATCAGACGCAACTGACGCCGCGCGAGCGCCTGGGGCTGCGTTTGTTCTTCGACGCGAGTCTGTCAGAACCGGCGGGCGTGGCGTGCGCTTCCTGCCATGATCCACGGCGCGCCTTCACCGGCAATAACAACACGATGATTGGCGTGGCGCTGGGCAGTCGCTCCGACCAGTTTGGCACACGTGATGCGCCCACCATTATGTATCTGGCGACGACGCCGCGGTTTAGCCGCAGTGGTGCCGTCGATCTTGATGGCAAGCGCTTGCCGGTAGGCGGTCATTTTTGGGATGGGCGTGCCGATACGCTGGAAGAGCAGGCCACACAGCCGTTTTTCAATGCGGTGGAAATGAATAACGCGAATACGCCGGCGTTGATCGCCAAGGTTGCAAAGAGCGCTTACGCTGGTGCCTTTCGTGCGGTGTGGGGCGAGCGGATTTTTGACAATGCAGAAACGGCTCTTGGCGCAGTGGCGGCCTCGCTGGCCGCTTTTGAACGCACCCGGGTATTCCAGCCCTTCAGCTCGAAGTTTGATCATGTGATGCGCGGTCAGGCGAAATTCAGTGAGCAGGAACAGCGCGGCTTGAATCTGTTCACCTTGAGGCAGAAAGGCAATTGCGCGCAATGCCATACCGTTGATACCGCCTCGGGTAATCCGCAAAAATCGTTATTCACCGATTTTAGCTACCGTGCGCTGGGACTGCCGCGCAGCCAGCGTATCCCGAGAAATGCCGATCCGTCGTTCGTCGATCTTGGTTTATGCGAGCGTGTGCCGGTGGCGCTGAACGGGCAGGGCAAGGCGGCGGGCTCAACCGCAACGTCGGCTGCAGTGGTTCGACCGGTGGCACAGGACCCGGCGACCTGCGGACTATTCAAGACACCAACCCTGCGCAATATCACCGTCACCGCGCCCTATATGCATAACGGTGTGTTTGATGATTTGCGCGATGCTGTGACGTTCTACGCCACGCGTGATACCGATCCGGCGCGCTGGTTTCCTGCAGGCAAAAAGTTCAACGATCTGCCCGCACGCTACCACAGCAATGTCGATGTCGATAACCCGCCCTATCAGCGGCGCCCGAACCAGCCCCCTCAACTCAGCAATGAGGAGATCGATGACATCGTGGCTTTTCTTTATACGCTTACCGACGGCTATGCACCCCCGGGTAGTACGCGCGCGGTGCCCAGCACAATGGTGACGCCTGCGCAATCACCGAACCCGAAGCCGCCATCAACCGCTTCGTCTCCAGCCTCGCGCGGTGAATACTGAGTGCTTGGGGTTTTTACAGGGACCTGACCGTGACTGGCATGGTGCGCCTGCCGCGGCAGGTGCGCCAGGCCGGCTTTCAACGCCATATTGTCTTGTGTGTGCAGGTGTTTTTTTGAGATTTCTATCGCTGCTGCGAGTTGCGCAGGCTGGAAGGCTCGCCGCCATTTGACGGTAGCCGCCGTTTTCGGCAATTGACACCTTCAACCGTGCGCTAGATACTCAGCATAGTTACAAAAATAATTTCACCAGGGGGAAATATGAAAAGTCTGTGGATTGGTGCGGCCATGCTGGCTGCATGCAGTTTGACCGTTCAAGCGCAAACGCAGCAGGATTTGAATCGCGATGGTAATGGTGGCAGTACTGATCACGTGCTGACGTACGGGATGGGCTATCACCAGCAGCGTTATAGCAAACTTGATCAGATCAATAAGGACACCGTCAAACGAATGGTGCCGGTGTGGAGCGCGTCGCTCGGTAATGAATACGGCGAACAAGGACAGCCTTTTGTCCATAACGGCGTGATGTATGCCGCCAACGTCAAGCGCGCAATAGCCATTGATATTGCCACTGGTAATCAGTTATGGAATTTCGATCTCGAATGGGATCCGGGAGTGCCGCGCGTGGTGTGTTGCGGACTCAATAACCGCGGCGTCGCTCTGTTTGACGGCAAGGTGTATGTCTCCGCGATCGATGCCCACGTCTATGCGCTCGATGCCAAGACTGGCAAGCAATTATGGAAAACGAAGATTGCGGAGTGGAAAGAGGGCTACTCGATCACCAGTGCCCCCAGCGTAGTCAATGGCATCGTGATGAGCGGCATGACTGGTGGCGAGTACGGCGTGCGCGGCTTTGTGGTCGGTCTGGATGCGCAAACCGGCAAGGAGGTCTGGCGCCGGCACACCACGCCCGATCCGACAGAAAAAGCCTACTCGACCTGGCCGCAGGATGATTCCTATAAACGCGGTGGCGGTTCAACCTGGATCACCGGCTCGTATGATCCGGAACTGGATCTCTCCTACTGGGGCACCAGCAACGGTGGTCCTTGGCACTGGAAAGCGCGTCCAGGCGACAACTTATGGGTGGCGTCGGTTATCGCGATTCGGCCGAAGACCGGGGAGATTGTTTGGCACTATCAGTGGACGCCGGCAGAAACCTACGACTTTGATGGCAACAACGAAAACGTGCTCGGTGAGTTGACCATCAATGGCAAGAAACGCAAGGTGCTGATGCACGCCGATCGCAACGGTCTGTTGTATGTGCTGGATCGTGCGACTGGCGAAGTGCTTGCCGGCAATCCCTACGTCAAAACCAACTGGGCGACGGGGGTCGATCTGAAAACCGGCCGCGTGGTGGAGACCGATGTCGCCAGGCGTCTGCGCGCGGGGGAAAAAGTGGAGCTCGAACCGCGTTGGACCGGGGGCAAGAACTGGATGCCGATGGCCTTCAATCCTTCTACCGAACGGCTCTATTTCTCGATGCTTGAGGAAACTGCGATCTACCAGCTGAACAAGGATCTGCCTGTCTACAAGGCCGGGGAACGTTATGTTGGCGTGGTGAATGACACCAAGCCGCGTGACAAAACCCAGCCTTGGGGCTACTGGGGGTCGGTGCTGCCGATGACCGGTAAGCCGACCTGGCGTACCCCCTTGATCGACCTGCCGAGCTGGTCCGGTGCAATGGTCACTGCCGGCGGCCTGGTCTTTACGGGCAACACGATGGGTGACTTTGCCGCGCTGGATGAAGCTACTGGCAAGGTCCTGTGGAAATTCAAGACGCCGTCCGGGGTGAATTCACAGCCGATCACCTACACCTATAAGGGCAAGCAATACGTCTCCGTGTTTTCAGGACTCGGCGGGGGGACATCGGCCCGGCGCGAGACGGCCGGAAAAGTATTGCCCGCCGGAACAGTCTGGACATTTGCGCTGATGGATTGAGCGTCATTGCCGTAGTTCTTTGGCATCTCAAGAGTGATCCCACCGGCGCGAGCTGGTGGGTTTTTTTTCAAGCGAGTAGTTACAAAAAATGATTAGCATGAATACTTTAGGTAGCGTAATTTTTGCGGTGATGGTTTCCTGTGTAATGACGTTGGCAAACGCACAGGCACAGAATTTTCCGGCGGAACGAGTGAAGTTTGGTGCGGACACGTACGCGCGCCATTGCTCCGCGTGTCATGGGGCGCGCATGAAAAACCCCGAAGGTGCCTATGATTTACCAACTTTTCCGAAAGATCAGAAAAGCCGTTTTTTGTATTCGGTCAGCAAGGGAAAAAACAGCATGCCCCCATGGGAAGGTCTGCTAAAGGCGGAGGAGATTGAAGCCTTGTGGGCCTATGTTTACACAGGCGACAAGAATTAGCCGCTGAGCGCCTCCGGTGGTTAGGCGGCGTGCGCGGTGAGGCAGGTGCTGCGGCGCCTTGAACCGCTAGTTTTATTCGATGCCTTTTGAGAAGGCTCAATGAGCTTGAGATCGGCGAGGTTGACGACTCTTCGGCCGAGCCCCGTTCTTTTGTCGCCAGGGTTCAGGCCTTCAGTGCTGGCGGAGCAGAAGATACCACATCGCAAACCGTCTAAGGATTGCAGATTCAGTGAATCGAGCGTTTGGGTATCAGGATTGGATTCGAAATGTTGAGACCGTTGCGGAGGGAACCAGTCGCAAGACGCAAATTTGCACGTTGTACCATTTCTGCAAACTCAGCTGTTGCCTCCGGCCATCCCCTGAGGTCCCTGAAAACACTTGCACCCAAAAACTACTGCGTTTTGAGTGGTTTCTTATTTTTGACCCTACGGGGTCTTCTTCATTGACTCAGTTGGATTCACGCTCGCGCCAAAAAACTTTGTCTTTTATTGAATTCCAAATATTAGAATACAAGTCATCATCGATTGTTTGTTCAAAATAATCTGGCAGAAGCTCTTGGAGAAATATTTCAGGCTCAGTCGTGTGAGTCTCATTTAACAACTTACTTCCTTCTTGCCATCCATCACTGGCTTGTGAAGTGAGTTGAGTTGAGTGATACGAGTTAGCACTACCCGAGTAAAAAATATGCTGCTCCTGAAGTATTAAAGGCTCCGTGCATAGATTCGCAATCGTACGCATCTTGAATGCGTATGCAATAGATTTTTCATGAAAAATGACATACCGCATAAACAAGTAGTGTTTCTGGATTTCAATTTTAACAATTGACATGTCAATTACGTATTGCTTACCATCACGATTGACTCCAGTAAACATTTTCGGAAGTACCGTGCCCTTTTCAAGTAATGAATTGAACCAGTGGACGAACTCCTTAATCAAATCACCACTCAAGTCAGCCGGAGGCGTGTAAAGGCTTTTCTCACTGCTCTCAATGAGCTTCAATCCGTTATAGCTAAATGAGATACCCTCACCACGCACTAAAGGGATGTAGTTGCCACTGATCTTTGCTTGAGGGTCAAAAGGATCATTTGAATTCGTTGCCTGAACTACTGCAAAGTGTCCAGTTTTTCCAGTGGGCAGACAGTTGGACGCAATTTTGTCAATATTTCCCGGTACAACTGCATCACGCTCAGGCCATCTAGCAGCTCGAACAACAACCCACTCAGGACCTTTGTCACCAACAAACCAAATAGACGGGTCAACGTTTGGATTGCCTTGCCAAGACATGAGTTGACGACCTTCTTTTTCGAGTTGATTCCTAACGACTTGAACGGCAAAGTCTTGCAATTCCCAATCAGTCATTTCAATTGGTTCAGCGCTAATTAGTACAACTGGATTAACAGTGCGCTCTGTTCTCGCATCGATTAATCCCCAACCAGTTGCAACACATCGCCACTCACCTGCAATCTTTTGCATGGGCATCAAGCACGCGTGTCCTTGACAGCCATCAGAAACTGACAACAAGCCTCCGAGATTCCCCGGGATTTCAAGTGCATTATCAACGTCTTGTAGCTGTATAAAGAACAGTTGATTGCCAAGACGAAATGACAGATGCTCAAGGAATGGGGGATTCAAATGGGCACGCAACCAACTCTGCAAGGCACCTTGAGCTTGATTTTGTATGTGAACGCCAGCAGCTTGCCAGCATCTCGCAAACTCTTCGCTGACTTCATCCATGTGAATATCATGCATTAACAAATCCCCATGCACTAGCAGTGATAAATTTTCTTAGTTCAACTTAGTCATCCCCAGCGAATAGAAAACCGCATTGGGATGCAAAAACTCCAAACTTAAGGAATTGTTTAAGGTAACGAGCATGCCGGTTATTGCTTGTTACTCGGTTGTGAAATCGAATTGGGTGGTGTTATGGCCGAGGACTGTCGCCCAATAAATACTTTTCCTGGTAGAGCGGATCCCATGCCTTTGCCAATTCAACCGCCCGATTCATCGCTGATTTAGATAACCGACTTGCAATGGTGCGCACGTTTTTCTTGGCCACTAGCATATTATTACCCTCAGGTAATTTTTCTATGGCTAGTAGACCAAATTTGAGGGCTTCAACTAAAACATTTTCGTCTGTAGTGCCTACAGGCAGGATGCTGGATAAGCTCAGGTAAGCAGTCGGTTCCCCCCGTTCGGCAGCCCTTGCGTACCAATAAACTGCAAATTTTTCATTTGTGGTAACGCCTTCTCCTGTTTCGTACATGTCGCCCAAATTATTTTGCGCGCCTGCAAACCCCTCATCTGCCGCGATCCGATATAGTCGAGCCGCCTCCTCGTGCGAAGGCTTAGGCCCCCATCTATTCTTTAAGGCTAGCTGGTAATTCGCTCTTGCCTGACGTTGATTGTCTAAAACGGAAACAGTTAGACCAAGCTGATCTGCAGTAGCCTTATTCAGCCAACGTATTGAATCTGGACCGGCGGTAGTGACAAATGTAACTATTTTTTCATTCAATCCGAGGCTATTTAGGTACGAGCCGACAAGGGCATTTCCGACGCTCGCTGGAATCTTTTCCCCGTCATCTGTCTCGACATATGCCGCGTGAAATCCGACACCCGCGTTTTTCGATAGAAATCTAGGCTCACCGGCAAGCCATGCAATTGCGCAAGCAGAGGCGCATTCAGCATTTGATATCGCTGTTGCAAAGCCCTTTAAGCGAATCGCTTTGCCAATTTCTATCGCTGGTGCCAGCAGGCCTCCAGGGCTATCTAGAATTACTATTGCACGATCAGAAGCAAAGGCAATGTTCCTGAATACTTTATCGTCTTCTTTTAAGATTTCACCCTTTATCAGTATGAAATCAATATCGCCAGGCTTCCCCGGTAACTTAGAAATGTCTGCCGCAGTAGCGGCGGTAATATTCTGGGTTGCTAGGATGGCAAAAAATGTTGCCCACCAAATTTTGCATTTCAATGAATTGGATTTCATAACTGGTCCTCACTTTCTTTGGCAGATCGCCAGACGCGGGCCGCTGACGATTTTTCACAGCAAATACCTAATGTGGCAATCCGGTTTGAATTAAGGATTGCGCTTCAATTGCTGAATCCAAAATCTCAACTGCATCATCAATGGAGAGTTTGTTAGCACGCCCCATGTCGCCTAAAACGGTTTTAAGTTCAGCTTTGCCTTCTGCAAATAACCCGACCATAGCGAGCATCGTAGGCATCATGCTTTTAACGGTTCGGGTCATCTCTTTTATGTAAGGGCTCTT
>CAIWNB010000340.1 GCA_903913965.1 uncultured beta proteobacterium | reverse complement strand
TCTGGCTGTTAGGTTCGATAAAGACGAAGTAGCCGCTCAGATACGAGACGGTCAGCGCGCCGGGGAAGTCCGGGTCGGTGATCGGGCCGAACGCCAGCGTGCTGTTGTTGTAGATGTAGCTGGGGCCACCGCACGCAATGAAGAGCTGGATGCCGTTGTCGGCCATCGACACCGGACCGTCGTTGGCGACCGTGCCGAGCAGCACGGTGTTGTACGCCGGGTCCATGCGGTAGAGTTCGTTGCCCGACACGACGTAGGCGTAACCGCCGTAGGCGTGCAATCCTCTGATAGGCCCAAGGCCCACCGTCACCAGCAAGCGCAAGCCAGGCGCACGCTGAAGGAACGCAGGTTCTTTGCCGCCCTCCGGCACGATTTCTGGAAAAAGATTGACCATACGATTGTCCGCAGCGTTGACGCTGCGGGCTACGTACGCGGAGCCTAGGATGGGGCTTTTCATGTTAGGTATGCGTCCCAAAAATGGTAGGTGTAGGGCGGCGTAAAATATTTATGTCATCACTCCAGAAGTGGTGTTCGTGCCGGTCAAAGTGAAAGCCGCCGTGATCGACACGCCGTTGCGCACCAGCTTGTTGCCGGAACCGCCCGAAATAGCAGCACTGTTGACCCCAGTGCAGTTGTATTCGTTTCTGGCATCAGTTGTGCCGTTGACCCGGTAGCCATATGTGAACGCCGATGCCTTGCCGGTGACGGTGGCTTCAAACTTGGTTGCCACAGTTGCGCCAAAGATGTAGACCGCCTCTGCTCCGGTGACGGTTGAGTTTTTGATGACCGGCGCGATAGTGCAAGCGGTGCAGGTGTCAACCACAACCGATGCTAATGTTGCTTCTGAAATTAGCGTGCCGCTAATCACGCAGGCCACGCTGTTTTCAACGCGGATTGCAGCACTCGCCGCCGTCGCGATACCCATAACCATTTGCCCGCCCGTCACCACCACGCCGTAAGCGTTAGCTATCCGCATCGCTGCGGTCGCTGCTACGCCCGGCCCGCAATAGGGAGCAACCACTTCAACGTTTGCTGAAACGCCAAGGTTTTTGATTTCAATGCCGTAGACATTGAATGCGTCGTTAACCGCGTGAAAAATCATCAAGTCATTGTTGCCGTAATCGTTTGTGACCGCGCTGTTGCCGATAACCTGCATTCCGACCGCGCAGGAAACCGTTTCGCATTCAAGCCAGAAGCAATCGGTAAACTTGCCATCAGCGTAAAACCCGACCGAATTGGTCTTGACCGCCCGGTTGTCGTCGGCATGGCAGTAATAGAGATAGAGCGAAGCATTGCCGCCCGCCGCGATCCCCGACGTTCCTATAACGCGAAATCCCTTCCAACTATCCGTACCGCCTGTGCCCGCGCTGGCACGTTGCGCGGCGCACCGATTGATAAGGCATTTGACCGTACCGTTGAACTGCCAACTATCCATGCTTTCATAGCCCACCACATCCTCGCAGTAAGCCTCAAGCACAAACTGCATCAGGATCGAAGTGCAGGCGCTGCTAACAACCGGAGCGACGGCCCGCGTCACAAATACGCCGGTCACCTTAATACCTTGCCTGAAAAGCCCAATGCTTCCCGGATTGGCGTCAGGGCCAATCTGCAATATGGTGCTAGAACCGTCCATCATCACAATGCGCGTGCCGCGAAGGCCGTTTGCGCTGTCCCACTTGCTGCCCGCACCGCATAGCCAATTATTTGCTACGTTGTGCTTGATCGTGGCCGAGATGTAATAGTCGGACGGCATGAGCTGAACTTTACCCAGCGCCACGATTGCCGCGTTGATGGCAAGCGAGTTAGCCGCAGGAACACCGCCTGTGCTGTTATTAGCAACCGCACCCCACCACTCAGAATATCCTTCGTAGTTTTTGACCGCGTTAAACACAACCGCGCCTGTGCCAGTGCAGGAGAATATCTGGTCTATCCCTGCGCTTACATAGCCAGTAAACGTCACCGTTACGCCGTTGGGAATGATAAGCACGCCGTTAGGCTCAAACGTTACATCGTTGGCAATTGTGATGCCGCTGCTAATTAGGTAATTGCCTTTGGAAACAATAAACGGGCCTGCCGCATCAGCCGAGACAAACGCAGCACGCGCATTGGTGACGCCATCGGTTGCCGCGCCGTAATCAAGCACCGTGCAACGTTCGCGCATTTTGTCTTGCGCTGTACGCAATGTTGCCCCGGTGCCGGACTGCAAGAAACCAATGGTGGTCATGCCTGCGCGTTTGGTAACGCCGCTTTGCACGACCGGCATCTCGACCGCGCTGTCCAGCGGCGAAGTTGCCAAAGGCAGTTCTGATATTTTGACAGAAGCCATCAGTAGTTCCCCGCAAAAATGTTATAGCGTTGGCGCGTTCCGACGATGCTGTAGGGCAGCGACATGATGTCGTCAGGGTTGTTGATGCGCTTCAAGTTGCGCGTGGACGCCATCGCAATGCGCGACACCGTAGGCGACGGCTCGATGCCGAACTCCGGCGCGAACTCGCAGGCCAGATTGTAGCGGAACGCGCGGAGGTAGCCCGGCGGGAAGGCCAGCGCGGTGGACAGCAGCGCGGGCTGCGTCAGCTCCTCAACCGAGACGAAGTGCCACTCCAGCACCTTGGTCGGCACCGGATAGACGTACATCTCAATGTCGGGGTAGCTCATGTTGATCCAGATCACCTGCGGGTAGGTGCTGGTGACAGTCTTGACGGCGATGCCGTCGTACTGCTGCTGGTTGATGATCTTGATGCCGTAGGA
>CAIWNB010000339.1 GCA_903913965.1 uncultured beta proteobacterium | reverse complement strand
TTTCAAAATGTGAGATGGCAGAGGGACGCAGCGGACTGGCCCCGAGAAAGAGCGATTGCGGACTTTAAGAAGCGATTTTTTAGACTGCGAGCCGCCTAAATAAACGGCATCGCTAGACGAGTCTCCTAATCAATTGGAGACACAAATGTCTGCCCTTTCCCCTATCCTCTACTCCAACGACGTATCGGAACTACTGCAATGCAGCATCCGAACGGTCGAAGACTATGCACGCGCTGGCCGGTTACCTTCATTGAAATTCGGTGACGGCTGGGTATTTCCGACTGAGGCACTTATTCACGCTGTCAATCGCATGGCCGCAGAAGAAGCTGCCAAGCGCGCCCAGCCATGCAAACCACTTGCCGTCGGCAAGAAAACGCAAAGGAGCCTGCCGGACCTGAGCAAATTACTTGCCGCCGCCTAATCACGTCAGCCGGGAAGACCAGTCCTCACCCCGAAGTGACGCATAGCGCAGCATCATCTTCATATCAGTCCACCCCATTATTTTGCAGATTTCGACCTCGCTGAAAATCCAATGCCCGCTGGGGTTGCGCATAGTCACCCACCGGCACGTCGATTCGTGGCGAAGGTCGTGTTCCCTGAAGTTGGGAGTCCTCGCATATTCGAACAAACTCGTAAATCGGTGCGACAACCGATTTGTAGTCCCTTTTTTATCTTTTTTGGTGCCGTCCCAATAGGGGAAAATCAATTCACTCGCTTTCATGTCTTTGCACCAGTCTGATAAGAGAACACGAAGTGAAGGAATGAGCGGAACAACCCGAGGTTTGATAACGCCAGCCCAGCCTTTAGAGCCTTCCACGTTTAGTAGTGCCTTCGCGACATCGTATTGCTCTACCCGCAACGTGTACGCTTCCGATAGGCGCAATCCCGTGTCGACAATTAATTCATGGAGCAATTTGAACGCTGGGTCTACCGGCCAAGGGCGCTGCCTGTCCTCGCGTTTTTCCCCATTCAACACTGCTTGAATTCGAGCTGCTTCATCTGGCTCCATTCGTCTATCCCTGGATACGTCACGCTTACTTTTCTTGTCCACCTTTTCCAATACATTGGCATCTGCTTCTTTGTAAAGGCTATAGCCCTTTGGCAAAAATCTAAGTGGATTCATAAGGCGCACGCCACCTTCGGGCGTAGTAAGCCGAACATGCTCGTCAATTGCGCGGGCCAGCGATTCAACCCGTTTGCGTAAAGTGCCTGGCGCAAGGTTGAACTCCTGCTTCATCTTGCGCACCCATTCGTCAGTCCAAATGGTCGTGACTTGCGACAATCTCAACTTGCCCACTTCCGTCACGAGCAACGCCAAAATCTCCTTATCGGTCGATGCGGCTCTGGGGATGTGATTGTTGAGAATTTTTTCTAAAATCGGGTCTGCGGTGCGGGTCTTTTTTTCTAAAAATTCTAACGGGACTATTCCCCGGTCAAGCAACGTTTCCATGTTCTGCGCGTAAGACCGTGCGGAATCCTCATCATCGAACGTGTGGAAGAACTTTCCGTCGGGGAGAAGCTTGTGTGTGACTCGAATTTGCCACCTGCCGCCGCGATTTGTTACAGAAGCCATAGTGAATTGACACTCCTTTATGGACGTGACAATAACTCAACTACTCGGATAAAGCAATCCGGATTCCAGTAGCACTGCTACCGAAACTGGTAGCATCCGTACGAATTCCAGTGCATTTTCAGCGCTTCCAGAGAATCAACAAATGAGCCGATGGCCCGTAAGTTGTTGATTTTTAATGAGTTTTTTGGAGGCGCGACCCAGAGTCGAACTGGGCTAGACGGATTTGCAATCCGTTGCATAACCGATTTGCTATCGCGCCATTGTTCTGACAAAAAAGGGAAGCCATGGCTTCCCTTTTCGGAATTTGGAGCGGGAAAAGAGTCTCGAACTCTCGACCTCAACCTTGGCAAGGTTGCGCTCTACCAACTGAGCTATTCCCGCGTTACAAGCCGCAAATTATAGCGCAAAATTTCCACTGCCATCGACCGGCTCATGAAAATTTGCACTGCTATCCCGTCCTAGTGCTTGATCGACCCGAGTTGCGCCGGAGTCGCCGCGGCGGTCTCGACCGGTGCCACCACCGCCACCGGTTCTTCGTCCGGCAACGGGCTTGGCATGTGCTCCAGGGCTATCTCCAGTACCTTGTCGATCCAGCGTACCGGAACGATTTCCAGACCGTTCTTGACGTTCTCCGGAATGTCCTGCAAATCCTTGGCATTTTCTTCCGGGATCAGCACCGTCTTGATGCCGCCACGCAAGGCAGCCAGCAGTTTTTCTTTCAGGCCACCGATTTCCGTGACCTCACCGCGCAAGGTGATTTCGCCCGTCATGGCGACATCGGCACGCACTGGAATGCCGGTCATGGCAGAAACAAAGGCCGTCGTCATGGCGGCTCCAGCGCTCGGCCCATCCTTGGGCGTGGCACCGTCGGGCACATGGATGTGAATATCTCTCTTCTCGAACATCTCATCCTTGATGCCCAGACGGCGCGAACGACTGCGTACCACGGTGCGCGCCGCCTCGACCGATTCCTTCATCACATCGCCCAATGAGCCGGTGCGGGTGATCACGCCTTTGCCCGGCATCATGGCAGCCTCGATCGTCAGCAGATCGCCGCCGACCTCGGTCCAGGCCAGACCCACCACCTGGCCGACCTGATTGAGTTTTTCGGCACGGCCATAGGAGTACTTGCGCACACCCAGGAAATCATTCAGGTTGCCTGCATCGACCTTGACCTGCGGCACCATCCTCTTGAGTTGCAATCCCTTCACCACCTTGCGACAGATCTTGGACAACTCGCGCTCCAGCGAACGCACGCCCGCCTCACGCGTGTAGTAGCGAACAATGTCACGCACCGCAGTTTCGGCGATTTGCAACTCTTCTTCCTTGACA
>CAIWNB010000338.1 GCA_903913965.1 uncultured beta proteobacterium | reverse complement strand
TTGCGGATGCCGCGCCTGCGCAAAGAAAAACCAGCGCTCGGCCAGCAAGCCGGCATATTGCAGGCCAAACACAACCACCAGCCATTGCGACCGGCCCTGCTCAAGCGCGAGCAGTATCATCGCCAGCGGCAGGACAAACACGGCGAGCAGAAAAAACCATTTCACCAAGCGTAAGGCCGCGGTACTGCGGCCGTGAAAAAACTCGCGCGTATTGAAACTGCCGCCCATCGCCCCCTGCGCCTTTTGCACGATTTTCGGATTGGCAATACCAGTCGCACTTTGCACGGTGGATTTCGGCCGTAACCGTGCATTGCGCACAAGTGACAAACTGCGCGTCACTGCGCCGACTGCGATCAATACGGCAGCCGCCATCGCAAGCCGCGGCACGATCAGCGGCCACGCAGTTGCAGCAAGTGCAGCCGCCAATAACGTCCCGGACGCAGTGCCCAATAAAAAGAAGTTGACGCTCGTGAGCGGCGTATGCCACTCCTGCAGAAATTTCAGGCAGCTATAAATCATCGCTGTGCAGACAAACAGCGCGACGCACAACAACACGCCGGCGGCGGCAACCCAGCCGGTGCAATTCAAGCCCTGGGCATGCGCGTAGCCGTAAGCAATGACCGCGGCGATAAACGCCGGCAGCACGATCACTTCACGTGACAACCACGAGGTGCGCCACATGGCGATGGCACGCCACGCACGCTCGGGATGCCCAAGATGCAGGAAGGAGGCCCCCAATCCCCCCACCAGCAAGAGGGTCGCAAAAAAACTGCCGGTCACATAAAAATCAGCGGCCACCGGCGCCATCATGCCTACCCGTGCCGCGCCTTCGATACCGACCATGGCCAGGAACAAGCCCTGCCCGGCCCCGATCAAGGTCGTCAGAAAAATAACAGACCACGCCGGCTTCATGCTTGCCCCCGCGTCGGGTTCAGATCAAACGCACCGTCGATACTGCGCGGATCTTCGCCCTGTGCCGGCGCCGCAGCCACCGCGCTGGTCGGCTTGCGTGGCAGATAGCGGTTGGCCGGGTTCGTTTCCCACTCAGGCATCAGCGCATACCCGCCGCGCTCGCTGATGGCCTTGGACACCTCGGATTCCGGATCATGCACATCACCAAACAGCCGCGCGCTGGTCGGGCAGGCGATCACACAGGCCGGCTTGCGTTCGGCCTCCGGCAACTTGGCGTCATAAATACGGTCCACACATAGCGTGCACTTCTTCATCACATGCTGCTGCTCGTCGACCTCGCGCGCACCGTAGGGACAAGCCCATGCGCAGTATTTACAGCCGATGCATTTATCGTAGTCGATCAGAACGATGCCGTCTTCGGCCCGTTTGTAACTCGCCCCCGTCGGACACACCGGTACGCAGGGCGGATCCTCGCAGTGCAGACATGACTTTGGAAAATGCACCGTCTCGGTGGCCGGAAACTCACCAGCCTCCCAGGTCTGCACGCGATTGAAAAACGTGCCACTGGGGTCCTTGCCGTAGGGGTTCTGATCGCTCAACGGACCGGCGCTGCCGCTATCATTCCATTGTTTGCAGCTAGTGGCGCAAGCATGACAGCCGACGCAAACATTGAGGTCTATGACCAATGCGAGCTGGGTCATCTCATTCCTTTTTCGGCTTGCTTCATCAGTGGGTCCCGGCGTTGTGCGCTGGTGCGGCGAACTGCGGCAGCGCAACCTCCGCCTCGTCGGCCAACGCCGCACGGATGTTGACGCGCACGTCGTACCAACCAGCCTGACCGGTAATCGGATCGGAGTTCGAATAACGCGCACCATCGGTCAGTGGCAGCTCTTCCGAAATCAGATGATTGAGCAAAAAGCCGCGCTGCGATTCGTTGGCATCACGACTCAAACCCCAGGCCCCCTTGGACTTGCCGATGGCATTCCAGGTCCATACGGTACCCGGTTCGACGGCTTCACTGTAACGGCACATGCAGCGCACCTTGCCGTGCATCGATTCAACCCACATCCAGCCGCCGTCGGCGATACCCTGCGCCGCGGCCGTCAGCGGATTCACATACAAATAATTATGCGTGTGTATCTGCCGTAACCACGCATTCTGCGAATCCCACGAGTGATACATCGCCATCGGCCGCTGCGTCACCGCGTTGAGCGGATACAACTCAAGATCGGTGGCCTGCGCTTCGAGCGGCGCGTAATAAAACGGCAGCGGATCGAAGTATTTGTGTACGCGTTCGCGCAAGGCCTCCGGCGGCCGCCGTGTGTCCGGACCGCGGCCCTCGGCAGCGAGGCGAAATTTCTGCAGCACTTCGCAATAGAGCTGGATCACCACCGGGTCGGGGAATTTGCGCAGCTTCATTTTCTGCGCCCATTCGTGATACCCCTGGTTCCAGTTGCGCATCCACTGATGCTCTTCGGGCATTTTGTGATGGAAGACGCAGTTGTTCTTCGCGTACATTTCCCACTGATCCGGATTGGGTTCACCAACCAGCGACTTGCTGCCGTCCTTGCCGCGCCAGCCAATGAGAAAGCCCTGGCCGGACCCCGGCTCGGTTTCGAAGTTGACAATGAAGTCCTTGTAGCCGCTGAACTTGCGCGTGCCGTCGGGCTTGGTAAACGCCGGAAACTTCATGCGCGATGCGAGTTCGACTATCACCTCTTGAAATGGCCGGCATTCGCCCTTGGGCTCGACCACCGGCACACGCACTGAGTCGCAGGGCCCGTCGAATTCCGAAATCGGCCGGTCGAGCATCGACATGGTGTCGTAACGTTCGAGATAAGTGGTGTCCGGCAGGATCAAATCAGCGAACGCCGTCATTTCCGATTCAAACGCGTCGCAAACAATAATGAAGGGGATTTTGTATTCGCCGCCGGGATGCTTGTCATTGAGCATGCGGCGCGCTTCGCTGGTATTCATCGACGAGTTCCACGCCATGTTCGCCATGAACATCATCAGCGTATCGATCGGATAGGGATCGCCACGCCAGGCATTGGTGATCACATTTTGCATCATGCCGTGCACCGCCAGTGGATGCTCCCAGGAGAAGGCCTTGTCGATGCGTACCGGCGAGCCGTCAGCATTGACAAACAAATCGTCGGGCCGCGCCGGGAATCCAAGAGCCGCTCCGTCGAGCGGCATATCCGGCTTGACGGCCTCGGCTTTGTTCGGGTTGCGCGCGTAAACCGGCGGCGTGCTGCGCGGGAACGGCGCCTTGTGACGAAAGCCACCGGGGCGGTCGATGGTACCGAGCAAGGACATCAGGATCGACAATGCGCGCACCGTCTGAAAACCATTCGAATGCGCAGCAAGCCCGCGCATCGCGTGGAAGGCCACCGGATTACCGGTGACGGTATCGTGTTTGCGGCCCCAACTGTCGGTCCAGGCGATGGGCAGTGTGATCTTGTGATCACGCGCCACTGTGCCCAGTTCGCGTGCCAGTGCACGGATGCGCTCGGCAGAAATACCGGTGATCGCAGCCGCCCACTCAGGCGTTGATTCGCGCAGACGTTCGCGCAGCAGTTCAAAAGCGGGTTTCACCGGCGTGCCGTCGGCGAGTTGATATTCGCCAGTGAGCGCTGGATCGGCACCCTCGGTATGGTTGACCACCGTGCGGCTGGTATGGCGATCCCACCATAACTGGCTATGGCGGCGGAACGGGTTCTTCACCGCATCTTCGGCGTCACAGGCCATCAAACCGAATTCATTGCTCGCCGTATCGAGGTTCACCAGATAACCGGCGTTGGTATAACGCGCCAGGAAATCGCGGTCGTAAAGACCTTCGCGCACAATTTCATGACACAAGGCCATCAGCAAAGCGCCATCAGTACCCGGCTTAATCGGCACCCATTCATCGGCCACCGCCGAATAACCGGTGCGCACTGGATTGACCGAAATGAAACGGCCGCCCTCGCGTTTGAATTTGGAGATCGCGATTTTGAGCGGATTGGAATGATGATCTTCAGCGGTACCGAGCATCACAAAGAGTTTGGCACGGTCGAGATCAGGGCCGCCAAACTCCCAGAACGAACCGCCGATGGTGTAAATCATGCCGGCGGCCATATTGACCGAGCAGAAGCCTCCATGTGCCGCGTAATTCGGCGTGCCGAACTGGCGCGCGAAGAGACCCGTCAGCGCCTGCATCTGGTCGCGACCGGTGAAGAAGGCAAATTTTTTCGGATCGGTGGCGCGCAGTTTTGAGAGGCGCTGCACGATGGTATCGAGCGCCTCTTCCCATGAGATCGGCTCGAATTCGGCGGCACCCCGTTCGCTGCCGGCCTTGCGTTTCAACGGCCGCGTCAGGCGCGCCGGTGAATTCTGTTTCATGATGCCGGAGGCGCCCTTGGCACATATCACGCCCTTGTTGAGCGGATGCTCCGGGTTGCCTTCGATATAACGAACCTCACCGTCTTTCACCGTGACGCGAATGCCGCAGCGACAGGCGCACATGTAGCAGGTGGTGGTTTTGACTTCCGGCGTACCAGCGGTGGACGGCACTGCAGAACCCGCACTCACCGGAAAAAACGCCAACGGCATCGCTGTGTATTCATGCTTTCCATGCTACCAACATCACCCTGCCGCCGGCTTCAGTTTTTTTTATGTAGCCATAACCACGCCGGCTCAAGAAAACCCTGTTTAGACCGTTAAAGCGGAGGCATTGTTTTTGTTTAAACAGGGATTAGCATGATGTGGAAATTTTTTCAGAGCCGGGCCGTTCTGTGCATGGTTGGGTTCATTTTGGCGTGGGCTGCAAATACCGCCAGTGCAGCCGAAGAAAAGAAGACCGCGGCACCGCCCGCTGAAGAAAAAAAGGCTGCGACACCGCCTGCTGACGAGAAAAAAGCATCCAAATCAGCTACGCCGGAAAAAACACCACCTGCGCCTGAAAAGAAAACTGCCGGCCCCGCCATCAACGAACGCGCTGCAGCCGAAGCCGCTGCAGCGGCACGGCCACGGCCGAAACCAGCGCCCCGTGCAGCCCCGCCGAAGCTGGCGGATAAGCCCGCCGAGACCGCGCCTGCCGTAGCGCCTGTGGCACACGCTCCGCATTGGTCTTACGAGGGCGAGAACGGCCCCCATGCCTGGGCCCGCCTCTCGCCAGAGTTCGCCAAATGCGGCGCCGGAGAACGCCAATCACCCATTGATATCCGTGAAGGCATGAAACTCGATCTCGAACCAATCACTTTCGATTACCGCGTAAGCAGCTTCAAAGTCATCGATAACGGGCACACCATACAAGCCAATGTCGGCGGCTGGAACGCAATGCGCGTGATGGGCCGGCGCTTTCGCCTCGTTCAATTCCATTTTCACAAACCCTCCGAAGAATTAATCGAGGGTCGCCAGTTTGAAATGGTCGTCCATTTGGTGCACAAGGACAGCGAAGGACGGCTGGCGGTCATCGCTGTGTTAATCGAGGGCGGCGTGGCTCAACCGGCAATACAGACGGTGCTGAACAATCTGCCACTGGAAAAAGGCGAAGAAATCGCCGCAACAACCCAACTCGATCCAGCCCAGATGCTGCCAGAGAGCAAAAAATATTTCACTTACATGGGCTCACTGACCACACCGCCATGCAGCGAGGACGTATTGTGGATCGTCATGAAACAGCCCTTACAGGCCTCGGCTAATCAACTTGGATTGTTCGAACGACTCTATCCGATGAATGCGCGACCGGTGCAGGCGACACGCGAACGCGTCATCAAGGAATCAAATTAGGCCTCACCTCATATTCATCGCGGGCACCGGACAAAGTGTAACGACCGGGCTGCAAGCTATACAGCCGCGCGACGGACCCCGCGCTATTTGATGTATTGCAGGAGCTGTGCGCTGGTCTGGCGCAGCCGCTGTGAGAGCAGCGTCACCAGTTTGATCAGAATTTTTGCGCCCAGACTCGGGTGATCGTGAATAATCCGGCCCATATCGTCGCGTGTCAGCGCGCCCAGCGTCGTCACCCGCAGTGCAATGCAGGTGGCAAAACGTGACGCGCCATCAATCATCGACATTTCGCCCAGTGTCGTCCCGGCCTTCACCGAAGTCATGTACTGCTGGCCACCGATGCGGTTGGCTTTGTAAATATCGACCTCACCATCGATCAGCATCAACATGTAATCGCCGATCTCACCCTCTTGCAGGATGGTGATTTGCGGACGGGCCCGGTAGATGTGCATGTAGGAGGCGAGGATGTCGATATCTTCGCGCGTAAAGTCAACGAAGAACTGCGACTCGTTGACCAGACCAAAGATCGATCCAGCGTAAGCCGCCCCGTCGCCGAGGTCTTCAAGGCTTTCGAGACGCTTGCGATCCGACTCCCCGTCTGCCACCGGCCGCCCTCCTGATCTCGCTGCTGTTTGTAAAACTTATTGGTCAGCCTCGGTGCGCTTCAGGCGGCGCTGGCGTACGCCATCGGCCAGCGTATCAAGCAGCGTGTGTGTGTCTTCCCAGCTGATACAGCCGTCGGTAATACTCTGCCCGTAGGCAAGCGGCTTGCCCGGCACCAGATCCTGCCGCCCCGCCTTGAGATGACTCTCCACCATGATGCCGAAGATGCGCTCCTCGCCACCGCTTAACTGGCGTGCGATATCGGCACCGACATCCATCTGCTTCTGCGCATTCTTGCTCGAATTGGAGTGACTAAAATCGACCATCAAGCGCTGCGCCAGACCGGCTTCGGCAAGCCCCTTCGCCGCCGCTTCGACGTTTGCGGCATCGTAGTTCGGCGCTTTGCCGCCGCGCAGAATGATGTGGCAATCCTCATTACCGGCGGTGGACACAATCGCCGAGTGCCCGGCCTTGGTGACCGAGAGAAAATGATGCGGCGCCTGGGCGGCGCGAATCGCATCGACCGCAATCTTGATGTTGCCATCGGTGCCGTTCTTGAAACCCACCGGGCACGACAACCCGGAGGCCAGTTCGCGGTGGATCTGCGACTCGGTAGTCCGCGCACCGATAGCGCCCCAGGACACCAGATCGGCAATGTACTGCGGCGTGATCATATCGAGAAATTCGCAGCCGGCAGGCAGCCCCATTTCGTTGATACCGACGAGCAGTTCGCGCGCAATGCGGATGCCTTCGTTGATATTGAAGCTGCCGTCGAGCCTGGGGTCGTTGATCAAGCCCTTCCAACCGACGGTGGTGCGTGGTTTTTCGAAATAAACGCGCATCAGTATCAGCAGATCATCCTGCAGACGATCGCGCTCAGACTTCAGTTTCAAGGCGTATTCACGCGCAGCCTTGACGTCATGGATCGAGCACGGCCCTGCAATCACCAACAACCGGTCATCGGCACCATGCAGGATACGATGGATCGCCTGCCGCGCACCGAAGGTCACCTCGGCGGCTTTAGCGGACAACGGCAGCTCGCGCAACACGTCTTCAGGTTTGACCAGCTCTTTGATTTCTAATATTCGCAAATCGTCTGTTTTTTGCATGTCGGATCCGTTTAAACGCCGTTCAAGTTCAGCAAAATCAGCGGATTATAGCCCAACTGCCGGGCGATCCCGGCAGCCGTGCAGGTCTGCACTCAATCCAGCGCGACGTAACACACGTGGATAATTTCGAGCTCTTCGACACCGCCCGGGGTGCGCAATGTGACCACATCCCCCTCGCGCACCTTGGTCAGCGCACGCGCCACAGGCGAAATCCAGCTGATATGGCCACGCACGGGATCAACCTCATCCTGACCGACGATGCTGACCGTGCGTTCGACACCCTTGCTGTCGCAATAGGTAACGGTCGCGCCGAAGAAAACCTGCTCGACGCCGGTGCGCGCCGGGTCAACAACCTCGGCAATGTCGAGGCGTTGGGTCAAAAACCGAATGCGACTATCGATCTGGCGCAGGCGGCGTTTGCCATATTGATAGTCGGCGTTTTCCGAACGGTCACCGTTCGACGCCGCCCACGTCACCGTTCTGACAACTTCAGGACGCTCGCGGTCGAGCAGATCCTGCAATTCGTTTTTCAGACGCGCGTGCCCGGCCGGGGTCATGTAATTCTTCGCGCCCGCCGGCAACGGCGGCAGGATGTTTTCCTCGTCGTCGCCGGTATTCTGCGGCGCGCGGTCGCGCTCGAGATCGGCGAGCTTGCGCATCAGTCGCCCCTTACGAGGTGCCGCCAACCGTCAGATTGTCAATGCGCAGCGTTGGCTGCCCCACGCCAACCGGCACGCTCTGACCCTCCTTACCGCAGGTGCCCACGCCGGTATCGAGCGCCATATCGTTGCCGATCATCGACACGCGCGTCAGCACATCGGGGCCGTTGCCGATCAGGGTCGCGCCGCGTACTGGATAAGTCACCTTGCCGTCCTCGATCATGTAAGCCTCGGAGGCGGAAAACACAAACTTGCCGCTGGTGATATCAACCTGGCCGCCGCCAAAGTTCACGGCGTACAAGCCATTCTTCACCGAGGCGATGATTTCCTGCGGATCACGATTGCCGTTCAACATATAGGTGTTGGTCATGCGCGGCATCGGAATATGCGCAAACGATTCACGCCGTCCGTTGCCCGTCACCGGTACCCCCATCAGTCGTGCGTTGAGACTGTCCTGCATGTAATTCTTCAAAACCCCGTCTTCGATCAGCACATTGCATTGCGTCGGGTTACCTTCGTCATCAACATTGAGCGAACCGCGCCGCGATTGCAGCGTGCCGTCATCAACCACCGTCACGCCGGGCGCGGCAACGCGCTCGCCAATGCGACCGCTGAAGGCAGAGCTGCCCTTGCGGTTGAAATCACCTTCGAGCCCGTGACCAATGGCTTCATGCAGCAAGACGCCGGGCCAGCCCGGCCCCAACACAACGGTCATCGGCCCGGCCGGCGCCGGTCTCGCTTCGAGATTGGTCAGCGCCTGCGCGACGGCCTTCTGCGCGTAGTCGTCGAGCATCGCATCGGTGTAATAGGCGTAATCAAAACGCCCGCCGCCACCGGCGCCACCCTGCTCGCGACGTCCGTCCTGCTCGACGATGACCTGCAATGACATGCGCGTGAGCGGACGCACGTCGGCGGCGGTAACGCCGTCGCTGCGCGCCACCAGCATGACCTCGTATTCGCCGGCCAGACTGGCCATCACCTGCGTCACACGCGGATCCAGCGCACGCGCCTTGCGTTCAATTTTTTCCAGCAGCGAAACCTTGGCCGCATCATCAAGGCTGGCCAGCGGATCGCGCGGTACATAAAGGTTGTGGCCACCACCCCGGTGTGCGATCTGCGTGGAGCCGCCGCCGCCCTGGCGCGCAATCGCACGCGTCGCCTGCGCCGCCGAGCTCAGCGCATTGAGGCTGATGTCATCCGAATACGCAAAAGCGGTTTTCTCACCGCTGATAGCGCGCACGCCGACCCCCTGATCGATGTTGAAGCTGCCCGACTTGACAATGCCCTCTTCAAGACTCCAACCCTCGCTGCGGCTGTATTGAAAATACAGATCGGCAAAATCAACCTTGTGCGCGAGCATCTGACCAAAAACCTGATCGAGCGAGTTCTGGTCGAGCGCGTGCGGTGCGAGCAGCGTTGCCTGCGCGGTTTCAAAAGCGCTGGCGGCGGTGTGTATGGTTGCGGTTTCTTTGTTCATGCGTTTCCTGCGTCAAAGCTGCGATAAGGGGGGTGCCTGTGCACGCGCACCGGCAGAGGGTCAGATGCGATGCAAAATACGATGTTTCAGCGCCGGCAAATTGCCGCGCAAGCGCTTCAGATATTGCGGATTGATACCCGCGCTGACCACGCCGGAGCCGCGCGGCAGGCGGTCGAGCACCACACCCCAGGGATCGACGATCATGCTGTCGCCGTGGGTTTCGCGGCCGTTGAGGTGATAACCGCCCTGCGCCGGTGCCAGCACATACGCGAGATTCTCAATGGCGCGCGCGCGGATCAACGTTTCCCAATGTGCCTTGCCGGTGGTTTCCGTGAACGCCGAGGGCACGACAATGATGTCGACCTCTTTCATCGCGCGATAGAGTTCAGGGAAACGCAGGTCGTAACAAATCGACAACCCAATGCGGCCGAAGGGCGTCTCCAGCGTCTGCACGGCGCTGCCCGGCTCGATGGTGCGCTCCTCGGAATAATTCTCGTCGCCCATGTTAAAACCAAACAGATGGATCTTGTCATAGCGCGCAACCTGCTTGCCCTGATCATCATAAACGAGACAGCTGTTACGGACTTTCTTCGGATCATCGCAGGCCAGCGGTATCGATCCACCGATGATCCAGATCTTGTGCGCGCGCGCGGTATCCGACAAAAACTTCTGGATCGGCCCCTTGCCCTCGGTCTCACGCACTTTGACCTTGTCGGTCTCCTGCATGCCCATGATGGCGAAATATTCGGGCAGGGCGACCAGACGCACCCCCTGCGCCGCCGCCATCGCGATCAAGCGACCGGCTTCGTTCAAATTCGCCGCAACCTTGGGCCCCGAGGCCATTTGCACCCCGGCGATGCGTGCGCCGCCAGCAGCCAGCGGTGCCGGTGCAGCTTTTTGCGGCCGCGCACGGCCGAATGAGGAAAGTGATTTAGTACTCATTTCAACACTTCTATGGTCATGGTCTGATTGGTTTTCAAATCGTTCACTAAAGTAATACGGGCCGCATCAACGGCCAACGCCATCAGCCAGGCCCGCAACTCCTCGGCCTGCAACAGCGGCTCCTGCCCAAGGCTGTGATGAATGACGAGGCGCGAACCGGCCTGCGCGAGATGAGCCCTGACCGCCTCACGGATCTCCGGTTGATCGAGCACGGCGCGCGCCGAACGCGGCCGGTCCCACAACTCCGGCGCCACCACCAGCGGTTCCGCACACAGCGCGCTGGAAGAGGCTGCCAGCAAACAAGCCGCCTGCAACCAGCGTATCGTCCCGCGCCTCACTTGGCCTTCCCCGCTTTTTCGCTTTTATCGAGTTCCGCCGCCTGGCTGGAATCGAGTTTCGCCATCTGTGGATCGCTCCATGTCCCGGTAACACTGTATTCAAACGCCGCCATCTGGTTGATCGGATCGCGTAACAACTTCTGTGCAACGTAGGCGGCGATACCGGCGATCGGTCCGGCCACCAGCGCACCGGCCACCGACAGGCTGTCGGACACGCTGGGGAAGACCTTGACGCGCAACTTCTGGGTCTCCGCATTCAGATCAACGTCGCCGCTCATAAGAATACGCACCGCCGGGCCCTGTATGCGCAGGTTCTCGGTGGTAGCGATGCCGCGATTGACCTTGACTGCGCCAACGATCTCATCGAAGGCGAGACCCTCGGTGAAGATATCGCGAAAATCAAGCGAGAGGCGGCGCGGCAACGACTGCAGACTCAATATGCCCAGGAGTTTGCCGACCCCGGGATCGAGTTTCTGGAACTGCCCTTTGTTCGCCTCAATCACAAAATTACCGGAGAGCGACGGATAGTCCACCTCGACCGGACTGCCCGCCCACGCCAGCGGCCCCTCGAGCTTTCCGCTGCCGCGACGCACGCCCTCGGGATAACCCATGCGCACGAGGAATTTACCGATGTCGTTGACTTCCAGCTTGACGTTGACCATCGTGCGCGGCTGACTGAACCAGGACTGCCAGGAACCCTCAGCCTGTATTGTGGCGTCCGGATTCGTCACGCGCAAACGCTCGATCTTCCAGTCGCGGCCTTCAGGCACGGCGCTCAACTCCAACCTGCCGAGACTGAATGTGCCGAGCTGAAATTGTTCGGCCACGATGTCGAGCCCCGGCATATCGGTCGGCGGGTCCTTGTCAGCCGAAGTGCGCGCGGCGGCGGTGGCCGGCGGGATCACCAGATTCTTCATGCGCGCGACCACCCTGCCGCGTCCCTGCGGACGCCAGCTGATGTCGCCCAACATTTCGCGCCCGGCCACCGAGGCCTGCCAGTTGCCCGCTTGCGAGGTACCATTCACCGCCAGATCGCTGAAATGCCGCCCCAATACATTGAGAGACGCAAACTTGAGATCGACCCCGGCGACATCAAACTGCGCGTTACCCGTCGGCGCGGCCTTGATCAGGGCCAGCCATTGATCGAGATCGATTTGTTTCAGACCGCCGGTGATCCACAGGCCGCGGCGATCAGAATCGGCAGCGCTGCCACCGAAATTAACCACTCCACGCTCAAACACCGAACGCGCGCCGTCACGCCGGCGCTGTAATTGCGCCGCCACCACATTGCCGACGGAAAAGAGCACACGATCCTGCAGCGCATTGACCACGATGCGCTCAAAGCGCACCGGCAACAAATCGGCGGGCGCTTTGGCGAAGGGGGCCGGCAGCGCCGAGGTCACCCCCTGCAACGAGGACTCAATCACCAGGTCGGCAAACTGCTTGCGCAAAATCACCGAGGCTTTCCAATCGGTAGACCCCGTCAACGACTGCGCAAAAAATGAATTGGTAGTGCGCCGCACATTATCCATATTGACGCGCCCGCCAATATTGATCCGGGTGCCGTCGCGCAGGGTCGCCACGTTGATGGTGGCCGGGCC
Source organism: uncultured beta proteobacterium (assembly GCA_903913965.1). Classification (GTDB taxonomy): domain Bacteria; phylum Pseudomonadota; class Gammaproteobacteria; order Burkholderiales; family SG8-41; genus PALSA-1004. The sequence continues at coordinate 8,070 of CAIWNB010000338.1, read as the reverse complement.
ACCAAGCAAATTCAGCGTGCCATTGGCCACCCGCAGACTGCTATCGGTAAATTCGAGCCGCGCATTAACCTGTTCGACGGTTGGAAACAACGATTCCGTACTCTCGATCGAATTATTCAAAAACTGGTAAGCGCCGGAGACGCGGGTGTCGCGCGTGTTGGCCAGAGGGATGGAAAGCTTGAGCGCCAGCTTGCCGGCCCCCTCGGCGCGCAGACCGCTGGTAAAACGGTCGATCATTACGCCCACCGGGCTTTTCTCAATGAAATTGATAAATTCAGCCGTCGGCCCCTCGGCCTCGCCATTGACCGTCAGTGTACGGGTAGCACTGGTTAGATCAGCGATTTCCACCCGCACACGCGCTAATTTCGCCCCGAGTATGCTGCCCTCGCGCGCCACAATGTCCATACGTCTGCCGCGGAAGGTCAGATCGGCGTCGATGTTTTCGATGCGCGGCCAGTTGTTGGCAAATTCAAGCACTCCGCCGTTGACGCGTGCGGTAACTTCAAACAAACCACCGCGCCCTTCTGGAAACGGAAAATCGTTTAGATTGCCGCGCAAGCGCACTTTGACATCCTTTGAGGTGCCGCCAAGCAGCGACGCCTCCAGCCACTGCCGGGGTTCTTCCGGCATCTGCAACGGCAGATAAGGCAGCACACTGCGTGCGTCCACACGGCTCAGACTGGCTGCAATATCCGCCATGCCACGGCCCTCGGCGCCAGCCTGATAACTGCCGGAAAGAGTGCCGGTCACGCCGGGATTGGAAAAAGCGACGGTATTGAGTTTGACCTCGTATTGCGCACCGTTTAAGTGCCAGCCGGCCTGCGCATTCAACATATCGAACGCCAGCTTCTGTGCGAACACCCGTGGCAGCTCTACCGTCGAGTTCTGCGTATTGAGCGCGAGCGTGCCGCCCTTCTCGTTGCAATCAATCTGACCGCTGACATTCTGCAGACCGGGCAGGCGGCCAACCGCATTAACGCCCAAATTAAGGAAGCGGGATTTGAGCGTGTACTGCTCGGGCTGCGGCCACTCGCCGCTCCAGCGCAGTGTCATGTCGTAGAGGCTGCCGCGCGGCTTGTATTGATCAAATTCGCGCAACAACGCCGGCGCAATTGGCAGGCTGTCGGCAAATGCGGCCAGCGGCTCCAAATCAACCGCATTCAACTGCAACTCCCCGTTTGCAGGCTTGTTGCGACCACTGTTGCGATAGCGCAGCAGCAAATCCATCGGTTGCAGCACCATTGCGTTGGCGGACATGCCGAGCTTGGAAGTTTTTACCTCGAAGCCATCGGCCAACAGTTTCCAGCTGATACGTCCCTTGAGCTCGTCGAGCTGCAACTCGCGCGCTTCCGCGGCGAGGCGCGTGCGCACCTGCGCGAGCTGTACGTCGGCGGTCATTTCAGAGGGCTCGCCTTTCTGCAGTGCGGTCCAGAGTCGCACCGCACCGACGCCCTGCGGCAACTGGACAGGAAACTCGACCCACTCGCGCCAGGCCGCAATATCCGTGTAATCGAGCTGTGCAAACAACTGACCGTTCCATTGCGCCAGCGCCTCCGTCGCGCGGCCGGTCAGATCGCCACGAACGTCGAGCGGCGAGGCGAGCTTTTCGGGCGGCACCGCACGCAAGCCGAACCGATGATGCGAGCCAAAATTCTCGAGACGGAAATCGACGTTGGTAAGCGCCAGCAGGGTGGCCTGCCGCAAATCGTCCTGCCACTTGATGGTGGCGCCGTGGATGACGATTTCGTCCTGGCGTAACAGCCAGTCGGAGAGTCCGCTGCCGTCGACACTCTTGCTCATTTCAATGCCGGCCACGGAAATCACGCCACGTGTATCACGCCGGATTTCCAGATCGGGGCCGTCGATGCCGATCAGATCGAAGCGCGGCTCCCAATACACCAGTGACCACCATGACAACACGCTGTTGACCTCGGCAAGCTTGAGCGCCGGCTGGCTCGCCTGATCAAACAATACGAAGTCATTGAGCGTAAGCTGGAGGTTGACGCCGCTCCAATGGCCCTCAAGTTTGCCGATCGTGACACGCTGACCGGTTGCCGCACTGAGATGTTGCGCAATCGGTTCGCGAAAACTCTCGATATTCGGCAACAACCAGAAACGCGCGGCGCAAACGATGAGTGCGAAGACGAAACTGGTAATAAGCAGCGCCCAGCTGACCACACGGTAAGCCAGCAGCGAACTGATCCCCAGCCACCTGAAAATTTTTAAGCCCGGCACGGCGCGCGCTTGAATCCGGAAAGTTGAGGCAACATAATGATTTATTTCCTGATTGTAACCTGAAATGTCTGCAAACATCGGCCCTAACAGCCCGCCTGCCGCACGTGCCCGCAGCCTTTCTCGCTATGCGCGCCGGCTGCTCGAAGCCGAACCGCATTTGCTGAGCGAGGCCGAGATTGCCGCCCCCATCGACCGCCGCGGCATGCTCGCCCGAATGCCCGCCGACAGCGCAGACGACGCCGCGTTGATGCGCGCGCTGCGGGTGCTGCGCAAACACGTCATGCTGCGCTTGATCACCCGCGATCTGGGCGGTCTAGCCAACCTCGAAGAGGTGGTGACCACCATCTCGACGCTGGCGGAAATCGCTGTCGAACTCTCTGTCAGCCATCTTGAAGCGCAACTGGCAGCGGATTACGGCGTGCCGATCGGCGCCGACAGCGGACAGATCCAACACCTGCACGTCGTCGGCATGGGCAAGCTTGGCGGCAACGAACTTAACGTCTCCTCCGACATCGATCTGGTATTCGCCTACCCCGAGGACGGCGAAACGCAGGGCGCGCGACCACTGAGCAACCATGAGTTCTTCGCGCGTCTGGGCCGCCGCCTGATCACCATCATCAATGAAATCACCGCCGATGGTTATGTCTTTCGCGTTGATATGCGTCTGCGGCCGCTCGGCGCCGACGGTCCGCTGGCCTGCAGTTTTGCGATGTTCGAAAACTATTTCATCGCCCAGGGCCGCGAATGGGAACGCTATGCGTGGATCAAGGGGCGCGTGCTGTGTGGCGACCGCGCCTCTGAGCTTGCAGAGCTGGCCGCGCATTTTGTGTTCCGGCGCCACCTCGATTACAGCGCTTTCGAATCGCTGCGCGATCTGCATCAGCAGGTGCGGCGCGAAGTCGAGCGGCGCGACATGCAGGACAATATCAAGCTCGGACCCGGCGGCATCCGTGAAGTCGAGTTCATCGCGCAATTATTCCAGCTCGTGCGCGGCGGACGCGACAACGCGCTGCGCGCCATGAACACGCTGGCAGTACTGCCCTTGATTGCGGAACGTAATCTGCTACCGGCAGCCGCGGTGACCGAATTGATGACCGCATACGCTTACCTGCGCAACCTCGAACACCGCCTGCAATATCTCGACGACAAACAAACCCAGGCGCTGCCCACCCTCAACGAGGATCAGGCGCTCATCGCCGCCGCAATGAACGCCGCCGACTACCCGACGATGCTGCGCGAACTCGATGCCCACCGCGCCGCGGTGACAGGCCACTTCGAAGGCATCTTCGCCGATGCACGCAGCGAAGATCATCCACTCGCCTGCCTGTGGCTCGGTGGTGACGACGCAGCCTTGCACGCCGAGCAGCGCGAAAAACTGCGCGCATTGGGATTTGCGCAACCGACGGCAGCGCTGGCGGCGCTCAACAATCTGCGCAACAGCAACCGCATCCGCCAGATGCCGGAAGCCAGCCACGCCCGCATGTCACGTTTGGTGCCGCTAATCGTTGAGCAAACGGCAAAATGCCCAAACCCCGACGCCACGCTCGAACGCATGTTGCATCTGGTCGAGAGTATCAGTCGGCGCGAGTCCTACCTCGCGCTGCTGCTGCAATACCCGCAAACCATCGCCCGCAGCGCCAACCTCGCCGGCGCCAGTCCGTGGGCGGCGGACTATCTGGCGCGTCACCCGATTCTGCTCGATGAATTGCTCGATTCGCGCAATCTGCACGAGGAACCCAACTGGCCGCTTCTGGAGGCGCCGCTGAAGCGCCAGCTGGCGGAAGCCACCGGTGACCGCGAACGCCAGATGGACACGCTGCGCCACTTCAAGCACGCGCAGACCCTGCGCCTGCTGGCATTGGATCTCGGCAGCGAGCTGACGCTGGAACGACTCTCCGATCACCTCAGTGCGCTGGCCGATCTGATCCTGGCGGCAACGCTGGAACTGACGTGGAACGACCTCGCAGGACGACATTGCGACGAACCGCGCTTCATCATCGTCGCCTACGGCAAACTCGGCGGTAAAGAGCTCGGCTATGCCTCGGATCTCGACCTGATTTTTTTACATCAGGACGCCGCCACCGAGGCACCGGTCAACTACGCGCGCCTGGCGCAACGCATGAACAGCGCGCTATCGAGTGTGACCGCCGCCGGCGTACTCTATGAAACCGATCTGCGCCTGCGTCCGGACGGTGCAAGCGGCCTCCTGGTCAGTCCGCTCGAAAGCTTTGCCGCCTATCAACACGATCACGCCTGGGTATGGGAACACCAGGCGCTGACGCGCGCGCGCTTTGTCGCCGGCGACCGCGCACTGGGGCGGGCGTTCGAGGCCCTGCGCGCAGAAGTGTTACGCCGTCCCCGCGCACTTGATCGCTTACGTCAGGAGATCGTCTCGATGCGGCAAACCATGCTCGAAGCACACCCCAACGCCAGCGGCCAATTCGACGTCAAACACGACCGCGGCGGCCTCATCGACGTCGAATTCATCGTGCAGTATCTGGTGCTCGGCTACGCTCATCAACACGCCGAACTCACCGGCAATATCGGTAATCTGGCGCTGCTCAAACTGGCCGCCAGCCTTGGGCTGATCGAGCAGGGTGCGGCACAGGCGGTGCGCGCAGCCTACCGTCGTTATCGCACCCTGCAGCACGCCTTGCGTTTGCAGGGTGGCCGTTACGCGCGCGTCGACTCGGCTGAAATTGCCGACGAAAAACGCGTTGTCACTGCATTGTGGAAATCGGTGCTGGGCACCACCGCAACCGCATAGCCGGTGCGACACCATCAGTATGTTGTTGGCGCTGGCAGGGGCAAGCGAAGAGGAAATACGCTAAAATTCGCTTTTCTGACCTTACTTTAGGAGCATCCGCGATGTCGATGGCGGACCGCGACGGGCACATCTGGTACGACGGTAAACTGGTGCCCTGGCGCAGCGCGAACACCCACGTGCTGACACACTCACTGCATTACGGCCTGGCCGTGTTTGAGGGCCTGCGCGCTTATCAAACAGATCAGGGCGCCGCCATTTTCCGCTTGAAGGAGCATACCGACCGCCTCTTCAATTCGGCCCACATCTATATGATGAAGATTCCGTACGACCGCGAAACGATCATGGAAGCGCACAAGGAAGTGGTGCGCGCCAACGCGCTCGACTCCTGTTACCTGCGGCCAATTTGTTTTTACGGTTCCGAAAAAATGGGCGTTTCGCCCAAGGGTGCCAGCGTGCATGTGGCGATCGCCGCGTGGCCGTGGGGCGCTTACCTCGGGCCGGAAGCGCTGGAAAAGGGCATCCGCGTCAAGACCTCTTCATTTGCGCGCCATCACGTCAATGTCTCGATGTGCCGTGCCAAATATTCGGGCACCTACGCCAACTCGATTCTCGCCAACCTCGAAGCAACCGAACACGGTTACGACGAGGGCCTGCTGCTCGACGTCGACGGTTTTGTCGCTGAAGGCTCGGGGGAGAACCTGTTCATGATCAAGGACGGCAAGATTTATGAGCCGGAACTCACCAGTGCGCTGATCGGCATCACGCGCGGTTCGATCATCACGCTGGCCGAAGAAATGGGCTATACGGTGGCGGCACGCCGCATCACGCGTGACGACCTCTACATCGCTGACGAGGCCTTCTTCACCGGCACCGCCGCCGAAGTCACACCGATCCGCGAAGTCGACGGCCGCGTCATTGGCAGCGGCAAGATCGGCCCGATCACGGCGAAATTGCAAAAAGCGTTTTTCGACGTCGTCAACGGCAAAAACAACCAGTACAGCCACTGGCTGTCGCCGGTCGGCCAGTAACCCGGTCAAAAAGCGAGCACATCATGAGCACCACGCAAACGGAAAACACGCAGCGCGAAATCGAAGTCACCGCGGCCGACCTGCCGCTGCATTGCCCGACGCCGGCGATGCTCTTGTGGAACGCGCATCCGCGCGTGTTTCTGCAAGTGGAAAAAACCGGCACCGCGCTGTGTCCGTATTGCGGCACGCACTACACGCTCAAGGGCGGCGCGGGCGCCGCCCACCACTGATCGCCGCCGTCATTACGGCGAACGCTGCCGGACGGCCGGCGGCACGCTTACCATGACCATGACTAAACGGCCGCACATATTGATCGTCGCGCCGGCTTGGGTCGGCGATGCGGTGCTCTCGCAGCCCTTGCTGCGCCGTCTGCAGGCGCGCAACCCCGACACCCTCATCGATGTGTTGGCACCGCCGTGGACGCGTGCCGTCTACGAACGCATGCCGGAAGTGCATGCCGTGCACGATCTGCCTTTCGCGCATGGTGAGCTCGCGCTGCGCAAACGCTATGCCCTCGGCCGCAGCCTGACACCCCGGGGATACACCCAGGCGGTGGTGTTGCCCAACTCACTGAAATCGGCGCTAGTGCCATTTTTCGCGCGCATTCCACGCCGTACTGGCTATGTCGGAGAAATGCGCCGTGGTCTGCTCAACGACACACGCAAACTAGACAAAGAAGCGCTGCCACTGATGATCGAACGCTTCGCCGCACTGGCCGAAGACGCCGGTCCCGTGAAGATACGACCGCTATCCGAAGTGTCGCTGCGAATTGATGCAATCGCGCGATCCACCACGCTGGTCAAACTCGGACTCAAGGCCACACCAAAAATCGCTGTCTTGTGCCCGGGCGCCGAGTACGGCCCGGCCAAGCGCTGGCCGGTCGAATATTTCGGTGCGCTGGCGCAACGTTTCAACGCCGATGGCTGGCAGGTGTGGATCGCCGGCTCCGCCAAAGATGCCGCGGTCGGCGCCGATATCGTCACTGCCGCGGGCGGCATCGGCATCAATCTGTGTGGCAAGACCACGCTCGCCGAAGCAATCGACCTGATGTCCTGCGCCAGCCACGTCGTCAGCAACGACTCGGGCTTGATGCACGTCGCCGCTGCGCTCGACCGCCCGCTCACCGCAATTTACGGTTCGAGCAGTCCGGCCTTCACGCCACCGCCGTCTGCGCACGCGCGCATCGTCAAGATCGATCTCGCCTGCAGCCCCTGTTTCAAACGTATTTGTCCGCTCGGCCATTTCAAATGCATGCGTGAATTGGGAGTTGATACGGTCTGGCAGGCCATCAGCGCGGCAGCGGTATGAAACAGCCGCCCTTTTCCACCGCGCAGGAAACCGAGAACGCCTTTTACGACGCGCTCGAAAAAGCTGATCTTGAGGCGATGATGACGGTGTGGGCGGAGGACGACGAGATCGTCTGCGTGCATCCCGGCGGCATGCGCCTCACCGGTGTCGAGCAGGTGCGCGAAGCGTGGCGGCAAATTTTCAACGGCGGTGCAGTGCTGCGGATCAAGCTGCGCCAGTTGCAGACAATCGACGGCAAGACACTCACCGTGCACAGCGTCTACGAACAAATCAGCATCGACGGTGGCACCGAACAACCACCCCCGATGATTGCGACGAATATTTACCAGCATGCTGACAACGGCTGGCGTATGGTCGTCCACCACGCCTCGCCCGCACCCTCGCGTCTGGAAACCGAAAGCCGGCGCGGCAAGTTACTACACTAGGCGGCGCACTGCGCCACCGCTGCAATGCGGCATCCGCGGCGGTATAATTGTCCCTTCCTGCAAGGCATCCGCTCGCGACCCACCGCGCCGGCCCCCCCATTGCACTTTCGTGGTACTTATTGACTGATCAAGAGGACTGTATGAGCATCGACAAGACAGCAGAATTCGGCAATCCGGACGTCATCGTCATCGGCGCTGGTAACGCAGCGGCCAGTGCGGCACTCGCCGCGCGCGAGAATGGCGCCAGCGTCATCATGCTCGAGTCGGCGCCCATCGAGGAATGCGGCGGCAACAGCCGCTACACCGG
>CAIWNB010000337.1 GCA_903913965.1 uncultured beta proteobacterium | reverse complement strand
GCGACGGTCACGAATCACCGGCATCACCGACTGCATGGAATCAAGACTCAGCATGACGTGACCGGCAACCAGATCGGTGACCATCGGCACGCTGCCTTTGTAGGGCACGTGCACCATCTTCACGCCGCCCAGCATACTCATCAGCTCCATGCCGAGATGCGCCGAGCTGCCGATACCGAAGCTGGCATAAGTGAGCTGCTCGGGTTTTGATTTCGCCAGCGCCAGCAATTCTTTGATATTTTTCGCCGGTACCGAAGGATGCGCTGCCAGAATGAATGCCGATTCCGCATAGTTTGAAATCGGCACGTAATCCTTGATCGGATCAAACGGGATTTTTTTGTAGACGTTGACGTTCATCGCCAACGCACCGGTAGTGCTCACCACCAGCGTGTAGCCGTCGGGCGCCGCCTTGGCGGCCGCTTCCATACCGATCATGCCGTTGGCTCCCGGACGGTTATCGACCGGAATTTGCTGCTTCAAACCCTCACTCATTTTTTGCGCGAGCGGACGGAACAGCGCGTCAACACCGCCGCCCGGCGTGTAAGGGTTGATCACGCGGATGGCTTTCACCGGATAACTTTGCGCGCAAGCTGCGGCCGTGGCGAACACTGCGGTTGCAGCAAGGATTCCATTCAATAATTTCATAACTTCTCCTGTGAAACTGTTCCTCGTCGAATCCGATAAAACACCCGCCCTTGATAGGCAAAGACGGTGCCCGAAAAAAACTGGATTTTACCTGCTGCAACGTTCACCCCGGCCTGCACGCCCCAGCGGATAGAAACCCGCCATTGGAGTGAGCTGCGCTACTCCGAAGCCACACCCGCCTGCTTGACCAGTTTCGCCCAGAATTCACTCTGCACACGCATGAACTGCGCAAACTCCTCGGGCGAGTTGTTGGTCACCACCAGCGCGCCGCCGCCGCCCAAGCGTTCGACAGCCCACGGATCGTTGACGATTTTGACGGTGGTGTCATAGATGCGTTTGACGATGGGTGCCGGCGTCTGCTTCGCCACGAAGACACCGATCCACGAGCCCAAGCGCAACTCCGGATAGCCGTGTTCGATCATCGTCGGCACCTCGGGCAGTTGCGACACGCGCTTGGGCGAAATCACTGCAAGCACCTTGACCTTGCCGCCCTTCAAGTGCGGCACGAAAGAAGCGGTGGTCAACATGGTGGCGGTGACCTCCCCGGCCAGCACCGCCAGCGTCGCCGCGCCGGCACCGCCCTTGTAAGGAATCGACACCAGCTTGATGCCGGCCTTGCCCATGAAATATTCCATGGCGAGACTTTGCGCACTGCCGGCGGCCGACGAACCGTAATTCAACTGCCCCGGACGCGCCTTCGCATATTCAATAAATTCCTTGAGCGTGGCCACCGGCACCGTGGCGTGCACACCAAGCGCGCCTGGCACGTCAACGATCAAAGTCACCGCCTGCAGATCGCGCCCGGCCTGCACCGGAAATTTTGGAAACACACTCGGGTTAATGGCAGCCGCGCCGACGTTGCCAAGCAGGATGGTATGACCGTCGGCCGGCGAGTTGGCAGTCAGTTCGACGGCGATATTGCCCGAAGCCCCGGCACGGTTATCGATCACCACCTGCTGGCCGAGCGCCTCGCTGAACCTCGGTTGCAGTATGCGTGCGACAAAATCCACCGAGCCTCCCGGCACGAAGGGGACGATCATGCGCACGGGGCGTGACGGATATGCCGTCGTAGCAGCAGCGGCCATCGCCACCGACGGCAGGGCACACAGGGCGAGGATTGCAAGCGGGCAAAGACGTGACATGACGACCTCCAGGAAAGCGGATGCTATTTTAATCGGCGCGTATATTCGCCGTTCTCACAACCTCGCGCCACTTCGGCAATTCGAGCCGCACGCGCTGCGCAAACCCCTCCGGCGTACCACCCAGCGGTTCGAGCCCCGCGGCGGTAAAGCGCTCGCGTAACGCGTTTTGTTCCATCAGTGCCGAGGTCTCCCGATACAAGCGCGCGATCACTGCGGGCGGCGTCAGCGCCGGGGCAACGAGGCCGTACCACACATCAAATTCAAAACCGGGCAAACCCGCCTCGGCCACGGTCGGCATCTCCGGTGCGGCGGCCGAGCGCTTTATCGTCGTCACGCCAAGACCGCGCAGACGGCCGCTGCTGATCTGCGGCAACACCGTGGCGAGCCCCACCAACAAGACCTGGATCTCGTTACTCATCAGCGCAGTCGTCGCCACGCCCGAGCCCTTGTAGGGCACGTGCAACATACGAATGCCGGCGGCCGACTGCAGCATTTCCGTACCAAGATGGGTCGCCGAGCCGCTGCCACCCGAGCCATAGCTGATCGCCCCGGGCCGCGTCTTCGCCAGTGCGATGAAATCCTTCAATGTGAGCGCGCCCAAGGCCATGCTGGTGGCCACTACAAAGGGCTGATTGGCCAACCGCATAATGGGGGCGAGATCTTTTTGCGCGTCGTAAGGCAGGTTGCGATACAACGCGGGTCCAAAGGTCAGATGACCGTTGCTGGCCACCATCAGCGTATAGCCGTCAGGCGTGCTGCCACGCGCAACGCTGCCGATCGCCGGGATACCGCCTGCACCACCGCGGTTATCGATCACCACCGGTTGTTGCAAACGCTCGGTCAAACCCTGGCCGATCAATCTCGCCACGATATCAGTGCCGCCAGCGGGAGCAGAGGGCACGACGATACGCAGCGGACGCACCGGGTAAGATTCCTGCGTGCCCTCCACCGCCTGCGCCTGTGCAAACGGCAACAGGCCGGCCAACATCGCCATCACTCTGCCCATGGCGGCTCAGTCGCGAAACGACGGATCGATACGGTCGAGTTCAGCCAGCAGCGACGGCCACTCCAGCAGACCGCGCTTTTGCTGGGCATGACGCCGTCCTCCGGGCTCGTAAGCCTTCCAGGTTTTTTCAATCACCGCCTCCGAGGGCTTGATCAGCGCCGTGTTGCACGACATCAGCATCACCTGCAGATCACAGGAGCGCTTCAACCAGAACATGTTGTAAAAACATTCAGCGATGGTGCGCCCGCAGGTCAACAGACCGTGGTTGCGCAAAATCATGACGTCGTTGTTACCCAGCTCGCGTACTAGCTGCGCGCGTTCATCGACGTCGACGATACTCTCGTAGTCGTGATACGACACGCCGTGCGCCCAGCGCATCGACATCTGTACCTGTGGCAGCAGACCGCACTGCATCGCCGACACCGCCATGCCGGAGAGCGTATGCGCGTGTATCACGCAATCGACGTCGGGCCGTGCGGCGTGTATCGCACTGTGGATGACATAACCCGACTGGTTGTGCTCGTAACCGTCATTCGGGTTGAACAGCTCGTTGCCGTCGAGATCAATGCGGATCATGCACGAGGCCGTCATCTGTTTGTAGAGCAGGCCGTAGGGGTTAATCAAAAATTCATTATGCGCAGCGGGCACGCGCACCGAGATGTGATTGGAGATGTGATCGGTCATCTCGTAGAGATCCATCAAGCGGTAGGCAGCGGCGAGATTGACGCGCGCCTCCCATTCTGCAGCACTCACCTGCGCGCGCACCGATGTGCGCGCTGCCTTCTGCACGGACTTGCGTTTGGCCGCCGGCTTTGCCGCCTTCGCCTTCGATTTTTTCTTGATGGATAGAGCCATTTTATTTCGCCGCCAGCGGCGCCCCCTCGGTCGTCAACACGCCCGCCTCCCAGCGGGCAAAACGGAAACCACGTTTCAACAATCCCTCGATCGCCAGCGGCAGCGCCTGCACCGAACGGCCGTGGATGTCGTGGAACAGAATGATACCGCGCCCCTCGCGCTCGGCCTCGTCAATGACTCTTTGCGCAATCGACTGCGGAATCGGATCAGCCCAGTCGCGCGAGTCGATGTTCCACAACACCGAGCGCAAACCGCGGTCGGCCACTTCCGCCAGCACCAGATCATTGCGCGCACCATAGGGCGGGCGGAACAACGGTGCATGCGCGGGCGCGGCGGCAGCCAGCAGGGTTTGCGTGGCATCGATTTCTTCATACACCGCGGCGGCGGCCAGTTTCGACAACAGCGGATGACTGTAACTGTGATTACCGATGGTGTGCCCGGCGCGCAGTATCGCGGCGACAACCGCGGCATTGGCCGACAACTCGGCACGCCCCTCACGCAGCGCACCCAGGTTTTGACCGACCTGAAAGAACACCGCCTTGATGTTGTAGCGGGCGAGGATTTGCAGAATCTCCGCGGTGAATTTCGGATGCGGTCCGTCATCAAAGGTCAGTAGCACGGTTTTCGGCGGCAGCCCGCCGTCGGTCCATTCGTCGCGCACCGCCTGGGTCACCGCAGCGGGGCGTGGTGCCGGCGTTGCAGCGGCCTCTTCCGGCAGCACAGTCTTCAGTTCATCGAGCAAGCGCGGCAGCGGATAACGTTCGCGCAGAAACGACAGATACGCGTCCCAGCCAATCCGGCGCGGCGTGCTCGATACGCGTTCGGCCAGCGCCGCGGTGAACTCCTCGTTATAGGCGGCGCGCACCAGACTGATACTCTCGCGCTTGCGATCGAGGGCCTGCATCAGCGGATGACCGGCAGGCAGGCGCAAGCGGGTCTCGTTGACCACGCCGAGCAGCGCAATGCGATCGAGGTCCCACCAGTCGGTATGGGTGTT
>CAIWNB010000336.1 GCA_903913965.1 uncultured beta proteobacterium | reverse complement strand
GGAAGTGGACGAACCACTCGCGGTAGAGGGCGCGGGCCATCGCCTCCAAGAGCCGGATGCGCCGCTGACTGTTCTCCATCAGCTCGTCGTAGGCCGACAGGATGCCCGCGATCCGCCGTTGCACCGGCAGCGGGGGAAGCGTCGGCAAGTCCATCGTCCGAACATCCTTCATGTTCAGATGCGCCACCGTCGCGCCGTTTGTCTTGGCGTGAATTAACCCTTGAACGTGTGGGCCATTCAGAAAGTAATTCAGGAAGGATGGCTCAACCTTGGCGCGGTCGGGACGAATCAACAGAGTGCGCTGTCCAAGACAAGGGCGCAGTCCCTCGGGAATCATCGCCACATTTCCTACAGGCGCTTCACGCGCCATGATTAGATCGCCCGGCATTGGAACGGCGCGCTTCGTCCATAAGCTGTATGTCTCTTCGGAAACTCGGTTCACGCCGTCGAGAATGAAGCGACCGCGTCCGATGTTGGGCGTGCGAATACACGGAAAGCCCGTCTCCTGTGTCGGAGCGGTCTTGTGCTCGCAGTCAATGATGAGTTCGCAAACGTCAACTAACTGCATTCTCAGCCCTCAAATCGGGTTGGCTTGGTCATTTCGCTTTCGTGTTTGATAGCTGCAATTTCTTGAACTGCTTCGGCCATGAAATGGGCGGGGCGGAGCACAATTCGTCAGCGCGCACCAAAGCACAAACTTTCGGCAGGCCATTTTTCGAGCAGATGTCAGCGTTTGTATGGCGACACCCAAAAGTTTGTTTCTCGCTATCCAGCCGATGCAACGGGTCATGAAAGATGTTGGGGCTTCTCATTCGTCACGCCTCCAGAATCTCCGCCACATTCGGCGAAGGCCGAACCCTCACCTCGGTCCTCTCCCAGTGGGAGAGGAAGCGGCCGGTGATGATTTGTTCGAGGTCGCACGTCCGCATTCGAGTTTACCTCGCCAGTCATTTTCTACTCGCCTTCTTCCGTTTGGGCTGAGACGGCAATTGTTGGATGGCCTTGTCAAAATCGCCGCCGGCCTGGTCGGCTTGCTCAATCTGTCCATGTTGGAATTTCTCGTATTCCGCCTCGGCGAGTTCCTTCGCCATCTCGTGCGAGATTTTTCCCGCATGATTCAGAATGGCGCGTTCGTTCAAGGTCAGGAATCCATGGAGCTTGGTTACCCAGTCGCGCATATGCATCGGGGCGCGGCGCATGGCCTGGCCTTCCGCAAAGACGAGGTACTGCTCGACGAGGTTGTTCAGCGCAGCGAGTTCCTGCTCGTTAAGGTAATTCTTGGCGATGGTGACATCGTGCTTGCGGATTTTCGCGCCACGCCAGTTGGTCAGGCCCATGCCGGGCTTCGCCGCATCGGCGCGGGCGTGGATGATCTCCGCCGCCGTGTGACCGGTGATAGCCCAGTGCATTTTGTTCTGCACGGTCTGGAAGAATTCGATGCTGACCGCCTGGGTGGGGTCGTAGTCGATGCTGGTGGCGTAGATGTCGGTGATTTTCTGGTAAAAGCGCCGCTCGGAGGTGCGGATGTCCTGAATCCGCCGCAGCAACTCATCGAAATAATCGAAAGGCTGGTCGGGATTTTTCAGGCGCTCGTCGTCGAGGACGAAACCCTTGACGATGAATTCGCGGAGTTTCTGCGTTGCCCAAATGCGAAAGCGGGTGGCGACGGCGCTTTTGACGCGGTAGCCGACCGAGATGATGGCGTCGAGGTTGTAATGTTCCACCGCCCGGGACACCTGCCGGCTTCCTTCATTTCGAACTGTTAAGAATTCCTTAACAGTTGCCGAAGCCTGCAATTCGCCTTCGGCCTAGACTTTACGCAGGTGCATGCTCACGTTCGGAACGGTTGTTTGAAACAGCTCCGCCATGTGGGCTTGGGTCAACCACGCTGTCTCTCCCTCCAGCCGCACATCAATTTTGAGCTGTCCGTCCTCGGTTTGATAGACGAGGAACTGGCCCGTGGCTGGCGGGCTGGTTTTGGCGCGATCACTCATGTTTCCAGAATCTCGGCGACGTTTCGGGCAATTGTTTTTTCGAGGTCGCGCGCCTGAGCGTTGAGAACTTCGAGTTCCTCGTTCATCGTTTCGAGTTGTGCCTTGAAGTCCTCGTCGCTAACGGCTTCGCCGGCGGCCACGCCCACGTAGCGGCCGGGGTTGAGCGACCAGCCTTGGGCTTCGATTTCCTTGATCGTGGCGGCGCGGCACAAGCCCGGCACGTCAGCGAATTTCGGTTTCTTGCCGAAAATTTCTTCGATCTTCGCCTGGGCCGCTTCACCACCAAGGGTAAAGTCAAGCGCCTCACCTCTGTATAAGCGAACAAGGTTTGCGATAAACGCGGTCTGCGCCGCAGTCCATTCGCGGTGCGCGCGATCCACCTGCCGGTAAATGTGGCGGGCATCAATGAATAGCACCGTTTCTTTGCGCGCGGTTTTTGCTTTCCCCTTATCAAAGAACCAAAGGGTGCAAGGCAACGTGACGGTATAGAACATGTTCGGGCCGACGGCGACCATAACGTCCACCGCGTGGTTTTCGATAAGCTTGCGCCGTAGATCCTGCTCGGATGAGCGCGCATCGGAGGCTGAGTTGGCCATAACAAAGCCAGCGCGACCTTTGTTGTTCAGTGCCGAATAGAAAAGCTGTATCCACAAATAGTTCGCGTTGTCGGTGCGCGGCAGGCCGAACGGAAAGCGCCTGCCCTCGCCCACCATGTCCTTGATGCGTTCCTTGTCGACGGCATTCACGTTGAATGGCGGGTTTGCCAGCACAAAGTCAAACTGACCCGTGGCGTTGTGTGGGTCGTCGTAATAGCTGTTGATGTTGCCGCCGTGTTTGATGTCGCCTTCCAGCCCATGCACTGCCAGGTTGAGGCGACACAGGCGTCCGGTTTCATCCGTCTTTTCCACACCGCAGATGGCGAGTTCGGCTGCAGGGTTCTTCTGATGTTCAGCAACAAACCGGGCCGACTGCACGAACATGCCGCCCGACCCGCACGCAGGGTCGAGGATGCGTCCGTGATACGGTTCGATGATTTCGGCCAGCAGTTTGACGATGCTGCTCGGCGTGTAGAACTCGCCGCCGCCCTGCCCCTCGCTCATGGCGAACTCGCCGAGGAAGTATTCGTAGATGCGTCCAAAGGCGTCATAGTCCAGCGTAGCGGGTATCTCGGAGACCTTCTTCAGCAACTCTTTCAGCAAAGTGCTGGTGAAGAGGTTGTAGGTCTTGGGCAGGACACCGGCGAGCTGCGGGTTGTGCTTCTCGATGTCGCGCATGGCGGCATTGACCTTGGCGCCGATGTCGGCGACTTCGGGCAGCATCAGCAGGTAATCGAAGCGGGCCTCGGGGGCGAGGTAGAGGATGCCTTCAGCGTGGTAGGCGGCGGGGTCATCAACCCGGCTGCCGCGCCGCGATGACGCGCTGGCGCCTTCGAGCTTGGTGCGTTAGATGGCAAAGCGGACTTCAGCAAAGCGCAAAAAAATCAGACCAAGAATCGGGCCGGAATATTCCTGTGCCTTGAGGCCAGAGTTTGCACGGAACTGGTCGGCGGCATCCCACAGGCGCTTTTCGAGGGAAGTGGAGGCAGCGTCTTTTTCGGAGGGGGCGATCCACTGCATGACACACATCCATTCTGACTCAGATGATTGGCGAGTTTTCTTAAGCGTCTATTATGACCATTTTCAGCACGCCTGCCGATAGCTGAAACCATGACAACAGGCTTGAAATTGCAGCGCGGAGCCAGCTACATACGGCGTATTCGGCGCAATGCGCTGCGCTTATTGACGCCCTACGATTATTACTGGAGCCGCTTACGCTAGATTGCCATAAGGGCAACGTGAATTCACGTGAAAAAGTTACTCGACTCTCCCTTATCCGCCACCAAGAATCGACCACTTTACCCAATCGCTGCATTCACCCGCGGCATCACCTGCTCTGCCATCAAGGTCATTGAACGCTGCGCCAGCGCAACGTCAGCCCAATCGTGGCCGGCATATAAGAGCGTTCCAAAGTCACCGACCGATTCGCGGAATGCCAGAATCTGCTCGACCACATGCTCAACACTGCCGCAGATGACCAGCGTATCAAGCAAATATTCAACCGTGACAGCGGCGTCGGGCATCGAGAGATCGCGTTTGAATATATCGACACTGCCGCCGCTACTTTTGCGTTTGGTTAGCAGATTCCAATAATAAAACCCGTACGGGCCGTCAGGGTCACGCGCATAACGGCGCGCGCTTGCATCATCATCGGCAACGAACACGCTTTTACAAATACGCCAGTGATCGCGGTCGGCACGACGGCCGACCGCGGCGCAACCCTGTTCAACCTGCGGCCAATGCGTGGCCGCCCAGACGGGTTGCAGAAAGTTCGCGGTGATCGCCTGCCAGCCGCGCGCGCTGGCCGCTGCCAGGCCCTTTGAATGCGGCACCACAGCGGTCACCACGATCGGCGGATGCGGCTGCTGATAGGGCTTTAACATCACACCCTGCCCGGCTTCCGGCAGCAGCGTGCGTTCGGTGGTCAGGTTCCAGTATTTGCCCTTGCGCTGGTAGGGCGCATCTACGGTCCACAACGCAATAATGTGATCAATCGCCTCGACAAACATGGCATTGCGATCGGCGTCGAGATTGCCCAGCATTTCCATGTCCGAGCGCAATCCGCCGGGCCCGATGCCAAACAGAAAACGGCCTTCGAGCAGATGATCAACCATCGCCACCGTCGCTGCCACCTGGGCCGGATGATTATTCGGCAGATTGACCGTGCCGCTGCCCAACTTGATCTGCGTCGTTTCACTGGCCAGGCTGGCGATGAAGGCAAGGCACGACGCGATCGTCTCGCAGCGGTCAGTCGTGTGTTCGCCGATGAAGGCTTCGCGATAACCCAAGCGATCGGCCAGCAAGATGGCCGCGCGGTCTTCTTTCAGCGTCTCGGTGACATTGCGCCCGGGCGGATGCATCGGCATGGTGAAAAATCCGAGTCGCATGATCCCCCCGCCGGGCGCAGGCTATGAGTGCGCGAGCTGCTGGCCGTGCTCGCGGGTGTCGTGAAAGCCGACCTGCGGCCAGCGTTCCATCGCCAGTTGCAGGTTGTACTTGTTCGGCGCCAGATACACCGGATTGTCATCGACATCGCGCGCCATGTTGATGGCGAGCTCTTTTTCGAAATTCTTGCGCACCGTGTCGTCCGGAAAGGTCAGCCAGCGCGCGGTATGGATATTGGCGTTGTCATACACCGCGTCCACGTTATATTCGCTTTGCAGGCGTTGCGCCACCACTTCGAATTGCAACTGGCCTACCGCCCCCAGCAGCAGGGTGTTGCCCGAGCCCGGATCAAACACCTGAATCGCACCCTCTTCGCCGAGTTCCTTCAGGCCCTTTTGCAATTGCTTGGCCTTAAACGGATCGCGCGGACGGCCGATGCGGAACATCTCCGGGGCAAAGTACGGAATGCCCTTGAAGCCCAGTTGTTCACCTTCGGTCAAGGTGTCACCGATCTGCAACTGACCATGATTGTGGATGCCGATGATGTCACCGGCCACCGCATCCTCGCTGCGCACGCGCTCGTTCGCCATAAAGGTCAGCGCGTTGGCGAGCTTCATTTCACGTCCGGCGCGCACGTGCATGACCTTCATCCCCGGCGTATAGCGCCCTGAGCAGACGCGGAAGAACGCAATGCGATCGCGATGCTTGGGGTCCATATTGGCCTGGATCTTGAAGACAAAGCCGCTGAACGGCGCCTCGGCCGGCTCAACCATGCGTGGCCCGCCATCACGTGACTGCGGTGGTGGCGCCCAATCAATCAGCGCCTGCAGGATTTCCTGGACGCCGAAATTGTTGATGCCGGAACCGAAGAATACCGGTGACTGCCGGCCGGCCAGAAACTCATCGAGATCAAACGGTGAACTGGCGCCGCGGATCAAATCCACATCGCGGCGCAGCGCAGACATCTCATCGGGGAATAATTCATCGAGCCGCGGATTGTCGAGGCCGACGATGTTTTCGCTCTCGTCGTTGCGACGCTCTTCACCGGGCGTGAAACGGACCAGACGATCCTGCTGCAAATCAAACACGCCGCGGAAGGTCTTGCCCATACCGATTGGCCAGCTCACTGGCGCGCAATCGATCTTCAGCACCGATTCGATTTCTTCGAGCAACTCGACCGGCTCGCGCACTTCGCGATCCATCTTGTTGACGAAGGTGATGATGGGCGTGTTGCGCAGGCGGCAAACTTCAAGCAGCTTGATGGTCTGCGTCTCCACACCCTTGGCCGCATCAATCACCATGACCGCGGCGTCCACCGCGGTCAGCACGCGATAGGTATCCTCGGAGAAATCCTCGTGGCCCGGAGTGTCGAGCAAATTAACGGTATGCCCTGAGTACTCAAATTGCATGACCGAACTGGTGACCGAAATGCCGCGTTGCTTTTCAATTTCCATCCAGTCCGAGGTGGCGTGACGCGAGCTCTTGCGCGCCTTCACCGTTCCGGCCAACTGAATCGCGCCGCCGAACAGCAGCAGCTTTTCTGTCAGTGTGGTCTTGCCCGCATCGGGGTGGGAAATAATCGCAAAGGTGCGCCGCTGCGCCACATCCCGCAAACGCTCGGTCGATAAATTCGGTGTGCTCATCGCATCAGGTTTTCTGCATCAAAACATCAAGCCAAACAAAAAACCGCCGGCCGGATGGCGGCGGGCGGCAACAGTGGCGTGCATTATAGCAACCCACAACCGCCTTTCGCGCCGTAAGTTGCGCGCGTCCAGCCCACCACGGACGCGGCACCGGCGCGTCATCGGCTGCGCAGCTGGCGCGGCGATGCGGTTAAAATGGCCGAAAGAAAATCCTCCCGTGACCATCGCCGCCACCTTTGAGATTGAGTTCAGGCAGTTTCTCGACGCCACCGGCCGCGTGGTCGGCGCGCTGCCCGACTTTGCCCGCGACACCACCGCCCTGGTACGCTTTTACGAAGCGATGGTGCTAATGCGTACCTACGATGCCAAAGCGGTCGCGCTGCAACGCACCGGCCTGCTGGGCACCTATGCCTCGCTCCTCGGCAAGGAAGCGGTCGATGCCGGCATCGGTCTGGCCATGCGCCCGGAGGACGTTTTTCTCGGCACCTATCGCGACAACGGGGTGCAGATGTTACGCGGCGTGAGCCTGCGCGAATTGTTACTCTACTGGGGGGGCGACGAACGCGGCAGCGATTTTGCCGTACCGCGGCAGGACTTCCCGGTCAGCATCACCATTGCCTCGCAATGTCTGCACGCGGCCGGCGTCGCCTATGCGATGCAACTGCGGCGACAGCCACGGGTGGCGTTATGCACGATTGGCGACGGCGCCACCTCCAAGGGCGATTTCTACGAGAGCCTCAACGCCGCGGGCACATGGCGTCTGCCGCTGGTGTTCTTCATCACCAACAATCAGTGGGCGATCTCGGTGCCGCGGCAAATGCAAAGTGCCGCACAGACACTGGCCCAAAAAGGCATCGCCGCCGGAATGCCCGGCGTGCAGGTTGACGGCAACGATGTGATTGCGGTTCATCATGCCGTCGTCGAAGCGCTCGAACGCGCGCGGCGTGGCGACGGCGCGACCGTCATCGAGGCCGTCACATACCGGCTGGCCGATCACACCACCGCGGACGACGCCTCGCGTTACCGTGCACCGGAAGAAGTCGCCGCAGCCTGGCAGCGTGAACCCATTCTGCGCCTGCGCAATCATCTGTCAGCCGCAGGCGTCTGGGACAAGGCGCGCGAAGACAACCTGCTCAAGCGCTGTAACAGCGAGGTGCAGGCGGCGGCCCAGGCCTATCTCGACACCGCCGCGCCGCCGGCCACGCAAATGTTCGACCAACTCTACGCCACGCTACCTGCCGCCTATGCGGCGCAGACCGCGGCCTTGCTCAAACGGGCGGAAGACCATGGCACAGATCACACTGGTTGAGGCCGTTAATCTGGCACTGGCACGCGCCATGGCCGACGACCCCGACGTTGTCGTGCTGGGCGAAGATGTCGGCCGCGACGGCGGCGTGTTTCGCGCCACGCTGGGCCTGCTCGATCGCTTCGGCAGCGGCCGTGTGGTCGATACCCCGCTCGCAGAAAACCTGATCGCCGGCATGAGCATCGGCATGGCCGCTGAAGGTTTGAAGCCGGTCTGTGAAATCCAGTTCTCCGGGTTTGCCTATGCCACCATTGACCAGATCATCAATCACGCCGGTCGTATGCGCCATCGCACGCGCGGCCGCCTGGCCTGCCCGATGGTGCTGCGCACGCCCTGCGGTGCCGGCATCCACCCACCCGAGCACCACTCGGAAAGCCCGGAGGCGATGTTTGCCCACATTCCCGGCATTCGCGTGGTCTATCCATCCTCGCCGCGCCGCGCTTATGGCCTGTTGCTGGCAGCGATACGCGATCCCGATCCGGTGGTATTTCTCGAACCGACGCGCCTCTACCGCCTGTTCAAGGAAGAAGTCGCCGACGATGGTGTAGCGCTGCCGCTCGACACCTGCTTTACCCTGCGCGAGGGCACCGACATCACGCTGGTCAGTTGGGGGGCGATGGTCTACGAAACGCTGCAGGTCGCCGATGAACTCGCAGCCCAGGGCGTGTCCTGCGAAGTCATTGATGTGGCCACGCTGAAGATCATGGACATCGACAGCATCCTCGCCTCGGTCGCGCGCACCGGACGCTGCGTCATCATCACCGAGGCGCCGCGGCATTGCAGCGTCGCCTCAGAGATCGCCGCTGCGCTGGCCGACGAAGGCCTGCTGACACTGCTTGCCCCGGTAGCCCGCGTCACCGCTCCCGACATCATCGTGCCGCTGCCGCGACTCGAACAGCATTACCTGCCCGGCCGCGCACAGATCCTCGACGCCATCCGCAAAACCCTTGAATTCGCTTGAGCCTTTATGAAAATTTTTAAACTTCCCGATCTCGGCGAAGGCCTGCAGGAAGCGGAGATCGTACACTGGCATGTCAAAACCGGCGACACGGTCGAACAAGACGCGCCACTGCTGTCGGTGGAAACCGCCAAAGCCATCGTCGATATTCCCTCACCGTATGCCGGCCGCATATTGCGTCTGTTTAGCGCCGAACATGATGTCGCACACGTCGGCGCGCCGCTGGTTGGCTTTGAAGGCGGTGACGATGACAGCGGCAGCGTGGTAGGCAAGGTCGAGGTCGGTCAGACCGTCGTCGCCGAGGCACCCGCCGCCGCCACCGCGCTCGCCCACGGCATTAAGGCGACCCCGGCGGTGCGCGCGTTGGCGCGCCGGCTAAATGTCGATCTGACCATGGTTACCCCGACCGGCGCCGAGGGCTTGGTCACCAGCAACGATGTGCAACGCGCCGCGCGTATCCTCGCCGGGCTCGGCCCGCAGGAGTTGCTGCGTGGCGTGCGCCGCGTGATGGCGCAAAGCATGACGCTGGCGCATGCCGAGGTCGCCTCTGCCACGCTGATGGATGACGCCGACATCCACGCCTGGCAATCTGGTGAAAACGTCATGCTGCGGCTGATCCGCGCCATCGTTGCCGCCTGCCGCGCCGAACCCTCGCTCAACGCCTGGTATGACAGTCAGGCCGCCGGCCGCCGCTTGCTGCCGAATGTCGACATCGGCATCGCGGTTGACACCGCCGACGGGCTGCTGGTGCCGGTGCTACGCAACGTCGAACAGCGCAGCGCCGACGATCTTAAAGAGGCCTTGCCGCGTTTGATCAAAGCGACTCGCGAGCGCAAGGTGCCGCCTGAAGATTTGCGCGCCAATACCATCACGCTCTCCAACTTCGGTCCGATCGCCGGACGTTACGCCTCGCCCATCGTCTTGCCGCCCACCGTCGCCATCGTCGGCGCCGGGCGTATACGCGACGAGGTGGTGGCCTTCCACGGCGCGCCGGCGGTACATCGCGTCGTGCCGCTGTCGGTCACCTTCGATCACCGCGCCGTCACCGGCGGCGAGGTCGGCCGCTTTATGGCGGCGATGATCACGGATCTACAACGCGCCGATTAATTTCAGCCCATTACCCGCAGGAGCAACTTCAGCATGTTTTTTCAGGCCCCACCCATAGTCCAGACCGAAGTGTTCGCCAGTGTGCCCGACCGCCTGCGCAAAAAAGGCCAGCCGGCGAGCTGGATCGACGCCAACCATCCGGGTTCCGGCATCGACTGTTTCCTCGAAGGCCCGGCCTTCGACCGCGCTGGCAACCTTTATATGGTCGATATTCCCTTTGGCCGTATCCTGCGCATGTCACCCGCCGGCGAGTTCGATGTCGCCGCGGAATACGACGGCTGGCCCAACGGCCTCGCCGTGCATCAGGACGGCCGCATCTTCATCGCCGATTACAAGCACGGCATCATGGTGCTCGACCCGAAGAGCGGCCGCGTCGAGCCCTGGCTCACACACTGTTTCTCCGAGAGCTTCAAAGGCGTCAACGATCTGACTTTCGCCTTGAACGGCGACCTGTATTTCACTGACCAGGGACAAACCGGTGCGCATGATCCCAGCGGGCGCGTCTATCGCGCCGCCACCGATGGGCGCATTGATTGCCTGATCAACAACGGCAACAGCCCCAACGGCATCGTTCTCGATCCGCAGGACAAGGTGCTGTTTATCGCCATGACGCGCGCCAATTGCATGTGGCACGCGCCGTTGAAACCCGGCGGCGGTGTAGCCAAGGTTGGGGTGTATGCGCTGCTGCCGGGCATCCACGGGCCCGATGGACTGGCGATGGATGAAGCGGGCAATCTCGCCGTTGCCCATCCGCGCGTTGGCATCATCTGGCTGTTCAACCCGATCGGTGTGCCGCTGCTGCAAATCCACAGCGCCAACAAAAACAGCCGCATGACCAACATGGCCTACGGCGGTGCCGACGGCAAAACACTCTTCATCGTCGACTCTTATAGCGGTTCAGTTCTAACGGCAAAGATGCCGGTCGCCGGCAAACGGCTCTACTCGCACACCTGAGCCGCGGACGAAAAAAAGCCCGCGGTTCCCCGCGGGCTTTTTCTCAGAACTTTAAAACGTTTAAACGCTAAGACGTTTAGCGATTAAAGGTTGGTACGCTGACCGACCACTTTCTTGGCGATGGTGCGGAATTCGCCTTCGGTGAGCAGCTTCTTCGTGCCAATCGAATACTTCTTAACCTCGTGGGTGATGGCCAGCGCTTCTTCGTCGCTCGCCTCAATACCCGCCTCTTCAAGCCACATTTTGACCGAGTCTATGCCGCTGCCCTTGCCCATGACGACAGTGGCGGCCGGCTGACCGACGGCGCTCCAACGAACCGGGAACAGCTCCGTGGCAAACTCGTCGCCGCAGTTCTTAAACCAGCTGGCGATGATGCCGGACTCGATTTGATACAGCGAGCTGCCAACAACCGGTTTGTTGGTCGGCACCAGCACGCCGGTGATTTGTTCGACCAGACGCGCCAGCGAGGTGAGTTTGGTCAGATCAATACCGGTATCGACGTTATACATCGTGCGCAAGGCCATCAGTGTCTCTTCCATCGGCGTGTTGCCGGCGCGCTCGCCGACACCCAACACCGTGGTGTGCATGACTTCAACGCCCTCGGCCATCGCCATGATGGTGTTGGCAACACCCATGCCAAAGTCCTGGTGGAAGTGCGCTTCAAGGCGCTTGTTGATACGCTTTTTCACGGCGCGCACAAAGTATTGCATGGCGTGCGGCGACACCACACCGAAGGTATCAACCAGGGCCAACGCGTCCATGTGACCTTCAGTGGCCACGCGGTCGATCAGGTCCAGCACCCAGTGCATTTCGGCACGTGAGAAGTCGATCGGGAAGAACACCACTTCAAGACCGTTGTCGCGCGCGAAGCGGGTCGCTTCGATCGAGGTTTCGATCGCTCTCTCCATCGGCCAGCGGTAGGCGATGTCCACCATGTGCAGGCTCGACGGGATTTCCATGACGATGCCGTTAACACCGGTATCGATGGCGCGTTGCACGTCTTCTTTCATGCAGCGCGAGAAGGCAAAAATTTGCGGTCCGAGGTTGCGCTTGACGATCGCTTTGATCGCCTCGGCATCCGAGGGCGAGACGATCGGCATACCCGCTTCGATGCGGTGCACGCCGGCTTCGGCCAGACCTTCAGCGATACGGATTTTGTCATCCAGCGTCATGATGATGCCGGTCTGCTGCTCACCGTCGCGCAGCGTGATGTCGTGCACTTTCACGTTTTTCGCGAACTTGAAATCTTTGGTGACTTCATCAGCATAGTTCCATTCGCTGACGAACCAGTCTTTGGTCTTCCAGGGTGTATTTGCCATGGGAAAAACTCCTTGATAAAAAATAACGAAACTGAGCGAACCAGAGGTCCTGCCGGCGCCGTTTGCAGACTGCGTGCGTCTTTTGAAAGCCAGGCGCGACGTTCTGCACCGGGTTCCTGAAAAATGCCTGTTGCGCGGGGTGGCGGGATTTTACCCCAAACCGGCAGACGCGGCGAATCAGCCCTCCGCGCCGCGCCGCGCCGGTCTATTTCTTTTTGCCCGTCTTCTTCTGCGTCGACAGGTACCAATCCATGATTTGTTCACCCGTCCAGAACGCCACGCCGGGTTTCTTGCGCAAGGTCTCAAACACCTGCTCGAAATATTTGATGCGATACGGCACGCCCGAAATATACGGATGCACGGCAATCGACATGATCTTCGCCGAATGCTTCGATTCAGCGTAGAGACGGTCGAAATGATCCATGCAGCGCGTGTAAAACTCTTTGGCCGGCTGGCTGCGCACGATCATGATCGATATATCGTTGAGTTCAATGCTATAGGGCAGCGACAACAACGGCCCTTTTTTGGTCTTGATCTCAACCGGCTCGTCATCGATCGGCCAGTCGCAGATGTAGCGGATGCCCGCCTCGGCCAGATGCTCGGGAGTGTCCAGGGTCTGCGTAAAACCCGGCCCCAGCCAGCCCAGTGGTTGTTTACCGGTGAAATCGCGTATCACCTTGACGGCTTTGCGGATGGTCGCGCGCTGATTGGGCTCCAAATGGATGGGCCGCTGGTCATAGGAATGCCCCATGAACTCCCAACCGGCGTCGAGGCAGGCCTGGGCGATGCGCGGATAGTCCTCGCAGACGCGTGCATTGACCGACAGCGACGGCGTGATCTTCAGGCGATCGAGCACCGCCTTCATGCGCCAGAAACCGACACGGTTGCCGTATTCATGCCAGGCCCAGTGCGGCACATCGGGCAGTTGCGTGATGCCGGTCGGTGGCGGCAAAGCCTGCCGTGGCATCGGGCGCGCGATATCCCAGACTTCGACGTTAACGATGGGCCACACGATCATGCGGATGCCGCGCGGCAGTTTGAGCGGTTCACGGTCTATGCTTGCCGAATACTCAAGGCGTTGTGTTGGGATCATGGCGTCTTCACCGGTCGTGTTGAGGAGCAGTGATTTTACTGAATTTGCTACGCCCTCACCGGCTGATCTACCATGCAGAAAACCCCGGAGGAGACAACGTGCTGAAAACCGCCTGCGCAGTTTTGCTTTTTCTCAACACCGTTTGCGCCTTAGCCGCCTACCCCGACAAACCGATCCGCATCATCGTGCCCTATGTGCCCGGCGGCAATATCGACATCACCGCACGCACGCTCGCCCCCGGCCTCAGCGAAGCCCTCGGGCAAACCATCGTCGTTGAAAACCGCGGCGGCGCCGGCGGCACCATCGGCACTGAAATCGCCGCCCGTGCGCCGGCCGACGGCTATACGCTGTTACTCGGCTCCAGCG
>CAIWNB010000335.1 GCA_903913965.1 uncultured beta proteobacterium | reverse complement strand
TACTCGGCGTATTCCTTGGTGTTGCCGCCGGTGCAAAAAGCCTTGTCGCCCGCGCCGGTGAAAACGACGCAAACGACGTCGCGTGCGTTGGCGGCAGCGCGCATGGCCAGGATCACGCCCTTGACCATGTCGGTGGTGTAGGAGTTGTACTGGCTCGGGTTGTCCAGTGTGATCCAGGCGTTGAAGAGGCCTGGCACAACGCTGCCGTCGGGCATGCGCGCCGGGCGCTTTTCATACTTGACGCCGGGCTTGGAAACATCATCGACCAGATCGTGGTTTTTGAAGTCGCGTGTGGCGGGGGAGGCTGTCATGGAACGATCTCCTGTAATAGACAAAGTTAAATGGATGCGTCATTGCGAGCGAAGCGCGGCAATCCATGCATCTGGATTGCCGCGCTTCGCTCGCAATGACGGAAAGCAGGGGTCATGAAAGACGTGGTCTTCAGGCGGCTGGTATCAGCACCGCGCGCCGCTTGATCTCGCGGTGGTGCACGGCGGGAAAGATCTGGTTGATGTTGTCCAGCGGGTGCTCCTCAACAAAAGGCGCCAGTTGCACCTTGCCATCGAGCACCAGATCGAGTGCGGCCGGGTAGTACTCGGGCGGGCAGCCCCAGTTGCCCAAAGCGCGCGCGTCGAAGGCCATCAGGTTGGAGAGTCGGACTTCCACGCGGTCCATCGTGAAACCAACCACCGACAGGGTTGCGCCATGCACCAGCAGGGCAAAGGCCGACAACTGCCCGGCAGCGGTGCCGGAACATTCAAAAATCTGCCACTCGGTGCTGCGCAAGCCGTTCTGCTTGGCAAAAGCCTGGATCGCGGCCTTCAGCGCCTTGGCGTCGTGGTTGCGGGCGTTCAGTGTGAGGGATGCGCCGCCATGCGCTGCGATGGAGGCGAGCTTTTCGTCATCGACGTCGATCGCCACCACCGTGGCACCAAAGGCGCGCGCCACCTGAACGCAGTAGCCGCCAACGCCGCCGGCACCAATCACCACCGCCAGACTGCCGGGGGTGACGCCGGCGCGACGCACGGCCTGGTAGGGCGTGGTGAGTGCGTCGGCGATGATGGAGACTTGCGCCAGATTCAAACCGATGGCGGCCAGGCGCTTCTCGTCGACTTCGCACAGGCCACGACCGGGCACCACGATGTGCGAAGCAAAACCGCCTTGAATGTCGTTGCCGGGCATTTTTTGCGCGCGGCAGATTGTCTCGAGTCCGCGCTTGCACAAATCACATTCGCCGCAGGGCAGCACGGCCGGAATGATCACCGCTTTGCCGAGCCAGGCCTCGGCGCCGGCGCCGGCTGCCACCACGTGGCCGCTGATCTCGTGCCCCAGAGTCAGGGGCAGTGCGATGTTGGTCCGCACGCCATCGTAGTAGTAGCCCAGATCGGTGTGGCAGACGCCGCAGCCGGCAATCGCCACCACCACTTCTCCGGCGGCGGCTGCAGCGCTGAAAGCGACCCGCTCGAACGGTTCGCCGGGCTTGTTCATTTGCCAACGGTAGGCCGGGATGCTCATGTTTTGTCTCCTGCTGAAAGATGGGCGGATTAGAATTTCTGCAATTGTCGTATATTAGTACCTAATTACCATCAATGCCAGAAAAATTTTTGAATAATGGATGG
>CAIWNB010000334.1 GCA_903913965.1 uncultured beta proteobacterium | reverse complement strand
GTGCGACCAGCCCGGATCGCCCTTGTGGAAAGTGAACAGAATCAGCGCCAAATACAGTGCCACCAACAACATGGCGATCCAGCCTGTCTCACGCAGCAAGCCGGCGATTTTGGGCGGCAGCGGGGCTGCGGCGGAACGGTTTGCGTTTGCCTTGTCAGCGCTGCTCATGGAGTTCGGATGGCCATAAAAGTGGCCAGATTATAGCGCTAATGCCCCGCACAGGCGGTGCGCGACGGCGCCCACGCCAGGCTGAAAAACGATGATTTAACAAACACTAAAGGCAAACCAGCCGCCCTGGCGCCGGCTCATGCGTACGCCCGCAGCGGGGGCGCCCAGCCGTCGCGTAGCGGCTTTGCACGACGCGAACCGCATCGCCCCGATAAAAAAAGGGCATCGCGCTTTTCACGATGCCCTTTGACTGATTTACGCCAGCGCCAAGCGCGCCTGCCGCAGGTTGACTACTTGCAGCCGGCGCCTTTCAACCCCGCGCCGCCAATCGGAATGTTGAGATTGACAGCGCCCCCACCGATCGCCCCGACGCTAATCTTGATGTCGGCGCCGTTCGAGAAGCCCGATGAACCTTCCTTGATGATGACCGACTGGGTACCAGTGTTCATGACGTAACTGCCGCTCAATGTCTGGTGGTGAGTGCCTGGGGTGAGTTTATCGCCGCCTGGCATAACACCGGCGCAACTCGGCTCACAAGACACAGTGTCCCCCACAGAACCGCGGATACCAATGGTCGCGGTCGCGGTGCCAATCCGATACGCATCCTGATTGCCACGTTTGCCGACCAAACCGGTCACCGTGCGCATACCGCCTTTAAGGAGACGGAAAAACGCGTTGTCCGCCTCGGGCTTTTCCTGCACGTAATTGAACGCATCAATCTTCAATTGCGTGAAAGGACGCATGGTCACCGAACTGCCGTCGGCGAAATTGATCTGTGCGTAGCTGTCTTTTTGCGTGGTCAGCACGTCGCCGGTGCGCACTGCGGATTTTTGTCCAAGCACCAGCATCGTACCGTCGGCACGTTGCACCGAGAGCGTTCCACTGAGATGCACCACCTCGCCCGCGGCTTGAGCCAATGCAGAACCGCAAGCCAACAGGGACGACATCAGCATCGCGACCCGAAACCATTTTTTAAATGCAAACATGTTTTTCATCTCCACGCCACCCTTTGCATCGCGTATCAATTGCATTGCAACGCAACCTTGGTACGGCTCGAACTCGTAGACGTGCTGCTCTTTTCAGTCGTCTTTTTCTTGTCCTTCTCGCCGTCCTTATCCTTGTCTTTATCCTTGTCACTGCTGGCAGCCGTCTTGCTGCCGGCAGTGCCGCTGGCTCCGGCATTTGCGCCAGCTCCAGTATTACCGCTACCGGCAGAATCCGCTGTGCCGCTTTCAGCCGTGCTTGATGTATTGGACGTCGAGCCTGAAGCTGATGATCCAGACGACGAAGACGCCCCGCCAGCCGTGCTTGAGGTATTGGATGAAGCGACTGGACCAGACGAAGAAGGCGGCCCGACATCCGCAGGTGCCGAGTTAACGGCAACCGTTGTATTCGTGGGCGTCACGTTAGAACCAAGGTTGCCGCCACCGAAATCAGAGATGACAGCAGTCGACGTGGTATTCGTTGTTGTCGTTGTGTTGGTCGCATTAACAACCGTACTGATTGCCGCAGCGACAGACGTTGTTGCGGCAGCTGTTGCCGGTGTTGTAACAGTAACAACCGGAGGTGCTATGCCATACGACGCTACAAAACCGCTACCGACAGAGGCCGGCAGACCCGCCGCATAAAAGCCGGTTCCGGTCGCCGGATCAGCGACCAGACCCGGCACGCCGTTCACGATATAACCACCGCCCGAAGCAGAAGGAAATGTCACGCGCACCGAGTTGGGCGAGACCGCTTCGATCTTGCCGCCGGAATCCAGCAGTATATTGCCACCGACGGCCAGCACGACATCGGGGTTGCCTTTGATGTGACCGCCAGTATTCACCACGACATTCCCGGTGGTGTAACCGACAAAATTAGCGGCTGTCGAGTCGAAAGTTGCCCCCACCACATTCAACGAAGCGCCGACCACGTCTATGCTGCTGGCACTGACATTGGAATTAACGTTGACGGCACCACCGGAGACAATCCCCAATGCACCGGCAATATTGGCGTTCGAACCGTTAAAGCTCACGCCATTGGCCATCATCAACACGCCTGCGCTGCTGGTATTGCTATAACCGCTTGAAGTGAGCGTGCCACCGGCAGCAAAACGCGCATAACGATCATTCGCGGTGCCGGCGTTTAACTGCATATTGTTCACGGCGGAAATATAGTATCCGCCGCCCACCGCAGCGTTCGTGAAGCTTGCTCCAGCCCCACCAACGGAGAAATTAACCGGACTGGTAACTGCAGAAGTCGATCCACCGCCGGTCAATACGATATCGCCAGACGTGGTGTTGCTCGCACTCAAACCAGCACCACTGCCTGCCACCGACACAGACATGCCGTTGGCGGTAGTCAAGTTGACAATCGGCGCCGTAATCGAACCAGTTCCGGTCAAACTGTCTGCAGTCAGATTAACCGCTGCCGAGCCGGCAATACCCGTCGTGCCTCCAACGGTACCCGAGAGCAACGCATTGAGATCGACATAGCTCACCGAACCAGTGTTGGTCGCCAGCGTGCCCACATGATTGGCAGCGTTGGTCAATGTGTAGGTACCACCCGCCCCCAGCAGTTCAAGGCCAGGCGCGACGATCTTCTGACTCTGTGTCACCACGCCAGTTGAATCAAACGCCACACTGCCGCTGACGGTGACCCCGGGCAACGCGTTCACCGTGCCAATCGCAAAACCCGTGTTGTCCTTAAACTTCACGATACCGGTGTCCGCCGCCAGCGTCGTGATCGCATTGTTCACCGAGGCCAGATTAAAACTGCCGCCGACACCTACCAACTCCAGACCAGAAGCAGTAATCGGCTGCGACTGCGTTACCGTAGCCGTTGTATCCAGCGTCGTGTTCCCGCTGGTCGTCAGACCCACCGTGTTCACGCTGCCAATATCAAAGCCGGTGTTATCACGGAATTTCACTGCGCCAGTGTTGCCCGACAGTGTTGTGATCGCGTTATTCACGCTGTTGAGGTTGAATAC
>CAIWNB010000333.1 GCA_903913965.1 uncultured beta proteobacterium | reverse complement strand
TTCGACAGCCTGTTTGCGCGGGAGAAACTCGGCTCGACCGGCCTCGGCCAGGGCGTAGCCATCCCTCACGGGCGCATTAAAGGGATCAAGGAAGCACTCGGCGCGCTGGTCCGTATGCGCGAGCCGATTCCCTTTGATGCGCCCGACGCCCAGCCGGTTGGTCTGATTTTCGTTCTGCTGGTACCCGAGCGCGCGACCGACCTGCACCTGCAGATACTGAGCGAACTGGCACAAATGTTCAGCGACCAGCCTTTCCGCGAGCAATTGTTTGCCGCGGCCACCGAGGCGGATATGCACCGTCTGATTACCGAATGGCGGGCCGATGCCTAAGATCAGTGCGCTACAGTTGTTTGAGGACAACCGCGAAAAACTGCGTCTTGACTGGGTCGCCGGCCGCGAAGGCGGCACCCGCGAACTCGACAACGAACATGTGCGCGATTCCCGCGAAGGCCTGATCGGCCACCTGAATTTCATCCACGCCAACTGGATACAAGTGGTGGGGCGCACTGAACTCGCCTACCTCGGTGGAATGGAACCGGCGGCGCGACTGCGCACACTCGAACAAATCAAGGCGTCCGAGCTGGCCTGCCTGATCATCGCCGACGGTGTGCAACCACCGGAGTATCTGACGGTACTCGCCAACACGATGAACACCCCGTTGTTCACCACGCCGTTCGAGAGCATGGAACTGATGTGGATGCTGCGGCCCTATCTCGCACGCGCCCTTGCCGTCTCCACCACCATGCACGGCGTGTTCCTCGACGTTCTGGGGATGGGTGTGATGCTCACCGGCGACAGCGGTGTCGGCAAGAGTGAACTGGCACTGGAACTGATCAGCCGCGGCAGCGGCCTGATCGCCGACGATGTGATCGAGCTCTACCGCATCGCACCGGAAATGATCGAAGGGCGCTGTCCGTCCCTGCTGCGCGATTTTCTGGAAGTGCGCGGCCTCGGCGTGCTCAATATCCGCGCCATCTTCGGCGAATCGGTTCTGCGGCCGCGCAAGAGCCTGAAACTGATCGTGCATCTTGAAAAGCCTGTCGGCAGCGATGTACCGCCGATCGAACGTCTGCCGTTGAAGCCGGGCGTTCAGGACATCATCGGCGTCAACATCACCAAGGTCACCATACCGGTGGCGGCGGGCCGCAATCTTGCCGTGCTGGTCGAAGCAGCTGTGCGCAACCGCGTACTGCAATTGCGCGGCATCGACAGCACCGGCGATTTCATCGAACGTCAGGCGCAGCACATGCGCGATGGTGGCGATTGAACACCCGGCGCGGGAATGCCCGCTGACATGCAACTCATCATCCTCACCGGACTCTCGGGCTCGGGCAAAAGCGTCGCCTTAAAAGCACTGGAAGACAGCGCTTACTACACCTGCGACAACCTGCCTGCGCCATTATTGCCGGCGCTGGTCGATTTTCTCGAAGGCGCCGGCTATCAACGCGTCGCCGTCAGCGTCGACGCCCGCAGCGGCGACACGCTCTGCGAACTGCCGCGACTGGTGCGCGAACTCAAGGCGCGCGGCATCGACGTGCGCGTGCTGTTCCTCGACGCCAAAACCGAAACATTACTCAAACGCTTTTCTGAAACCCGCCGCCGGCATCCACTCTCGCATAACGATCTGACGGTGGTCGAATGCATCGCCAAAGAGCGCAACCTGCTCGCCGAACTCGGCGACATTGCGCACCGCATCGATACCAGCGACCTCAACCCGAACGCGCTGCGGGCCTGGGTCAAGGATGTGGTTGAATTCGACCAGTCCGGCATGACCCTGCTGTTCGAGTCATTCGGCTTCAAACACGGTGTGCCGCTGGATGCCGATCTGGTGTTCGACGTACGCAGCCTGCCCAACCCGTTTTACGATCCAAACCTGCGGCCGCTCACTGGCAAGGATCCGGCGGTGATCGCCTTCCTCGCCGCCGATGAAAAAGTGCAAAGCATGCTGGCCGACATCCGCGGCTTCCTCGATAAGTGGCTGCCCAGCTTTGTCGCCGACAATCGCAGCTATGTCACGGTCGCCATCGGCTGCACTGGCGGCGAACATCGTTCAGTTTATTTCGTCGAACAACTCTTACGACATTTTCAACGCGACCGGCGCGTGCTGGCGCGACATCGTGAATTGAGCGGCTCATGAACACTGCCACCGACAACCAGGTCGCAATTTTTCCTTTGAATACCGTGCTCTTCCCCGGCGGACGCCTGCCACTGCGCATATTCGAGCAGCGCTATATCGAGATGACCAAGCAGTGCATCGCCAACAACCGGCCATTTGGCGTCTGCCAGATCAAGGAGGGCCGGGAAACCGGCACGCCAGCGGTGCCCGAAGCGGTGGGTTGTCTTGCCAGCATCATCGAATGGGACATGCCGCAACTGGGGGTGTTTGAATTAAAAACCGAAGGCACACAGCGCTTTCGTATCATGCACTCCGAGGTTGCGCGCAACGGTTTAATCACCGCGACCATCGAAACCCTGCCGCAGGAAGAACCGTCGGTGCCATCTTCTGCGCTGTGCGCCGAGGTTCTCAAGGCGATCATCGACAAGATCGGCAGCGTCCATTTCCCGGCGCCGCACCACTTTGATGATGCCAGCTGGATCGGTTACCGCCTGGCGGAAATCCTGCCGATCGATCGCGACACACGCCAGCGCATGTTGCTGCTATCCGACCCCGCAGAACGTCTGTCGCAGCTTGAACAACTACTCAACGAGCAGGGTGCGCCGCAGGCCCGGCGCTGATGCCATCACGGTCCGTCGGCGGCTGATAACACCAAGATCAATCCGCCGCGGGTATCTGCTCTCCAAAGTAACCCGGAAACTCCGCGGCATAACAAACAGGCGAACTATAGGCCGTCGCTACCGCAGTCGTCCGCGGCAAACTGCGACGCGCGAACAAATCACGTAATTCTTGCGTGGCCGCGGCGGCGCTGATGCTCGCCAACTCACCATCTTGGGCGCGGTAAATACCCGCCTCGGTAACAACAAAATCCATCGCAATGTCGTGTGCCTGTGGCTGTATCGTCGGCAGGCGCGCGTTTTCAAAGGCCAGGCCGATGGCAACCATGCGCGGCGACTGTGCAGCCAGCGTACGGTCAAAATATCCGCCGCCATACCCCAGGCGATAACCCTGCGCATCAAAACCATTCATCGGTACGAAAGCCACATCGGGCGCAAGCAACCGGGTCTCGTGCGGGTACGGAATCTCATAGACGCCTTTGCGCATGGGCGCGCCGGGCCACCACTGGCGAAACTGCAGCGGGCTTGCCGCCGCAACCACCACCGGCAATACAGCCAGCGCACCGGCGGCGCGAAAATCACGTAGCGCAAAACGCGCATCAAATTCTTTTTTAAACGGCCAGCAGAAAGCGATGACGGTGCCGACAGGAAAGACGAAGCCAGCACGGATCTGCGCCTGGAGTTCAGCACTGCGGGCGCGATGCTCGTCGGCCGTCAGCGCCATACGCGCGGCGATCAACTCGGCGCGACGCTGCCGGCGCCACGCGCGAATCTCGTTCCAGGCGTTCTCCATGGTATGCCTCTCAATATCGGTCGCACTGCCGTGTATACGCCAACGCTGGCCTGCCTGCAGGTGCGGACTTATACTGGCGCCCGCATGAAGATCCGCTCCCCACTCTACTCCGCATGGCTGCTGCTGTGCGCCTCAATGCTGCTGGCTGTGTCGGCGCCGCTGTATGCTGCCGGCGCCCCGCAGGAAATTCTCGCGCCCGCGTGGTTCAAGCCAACCTTTCTTGATTTCCGCGACGATGCACGCGAGGCCGGTGTGGCGAAAAAACATCTGATGATTTACATCGGACAACACGGCTGCCCATGGTGCAAACGCCTGGTCGAGGTCAACTTTCGCGATCCGGCAATTGTCGACAAGATGCAAAAGCATTTTGATGCGGTCGAAATGAATATTGTCGGCAGCAGTGAAACTGTGTGGACGGACGGCACGCGCGCCAGCGAAAAAACACTGGCCGCCCGTTTAAAGGTGCGTTACACGCCAACCCTGCTGTTTCTCGATGAGCGCGGCACAGTAGTGCTGCGCTTGAACGGCTACTACGAGCCTGATCGCTTTTTAATCGCCCTTGATTACGTCAGCAACCGCGACTACCGCAACCAGCCGGACTTTCAGGCTTATCTCAAAGCGCGCGGTGTAAACGCTGAAGAACGCAGCAGCCGCGTCACGCCTTAGAACGCCCTCGCAGTCCTTCCCCGCTCACGATGCGGGCGAGGCGAGATATCGATCAGCACTCGCGCAATGAACAAATCCCGTCCCTGGCGCAGCGGGCCAAGGCGATCTCGATCAGGTATTCACACAGCAATTCGGGGCGGTAGCGATCGCCCGGCGCACTACCGCCAATAAGGCGGTCCCTTCCCCTGCGCAGCGGGGGAAGGACAGAATGGGGGCGCAGCGCACGCACGAACAACTCGAGCCGCAACCGCTTCAGGTTTCCAACGCCGCCAAGATGCGCCGCACTGGCGCTGGCAACGCAGCCCCCTGCAGTTCAGTCAGCGGCAGCCACACCACACCGGGCGCAGTGAGACGCGGATCAATTTTTTTGACCCTGATCTGCAAGGGCTCGATATCCAGCAAAAAATGCGTGAAGCCATGGGCCACCATCGGCAATGCGCTGATGCGACCCGCCTCCACACCAAAGCGCGTGAGACAAACCGCATCACTACTTTCATCGGCAGCCAGTTCAGGCAGACTCCACAAGCCGCCCCAAATGCCGCTATCCGGCCGCTTCTCCAGCAAGACCTGTCCTGCGTGCAGCATCACCAGCATGCGCGTATGCCGCTGCGGCAGCACCTTGCGCGGCCGCGGCGCCGGATATTGCGCGATGGCATCGTCGCGCCTGGCCACGCACTGCATTGATAACGGACACAGATCACAGCGCGGTTTGGTCCGCGTGCAAATTCCCGCACCGAGATCCATCAGCCCCTGCGTATAGGCTTCAACGTTTTTCGCCGGTACCAGACGATCGGCGTGTTCCCACAAAACGTCCGCGACCGCCGCGTCACCCGGATAACCCGCGACGCCGAAACAGCGCGCGAACACGCGCTTCACATTGCCGTCGAGTATTGCGTGCTGCGCACCATAGGCGAAGACACAGATCGCCGCCGCCGTTGAACGCCCGATGCCCGGCAGTTCGAGTACCGCATCAAACTGGTTTGGAAAAACACCGGCGTGACGTTCGGCAATCTGGCGCGCCGCGCGATGCAGGTTGCGCGCCCGCGAGTAATAACCCAGCCCGCTCCACAAAGCGAGCACCTCGTCTTCGTGCGCCGCCGCCAGCGCGGCGAGATCAGCAAAACGCCGCAGAAAGCGTGCGTAATACGGAATCACCGCCGCCACCTGCGTCTGCTGCAACATGATTTCCGAGAGCCAGATGCGGTAAGGGTCGCGCGTGCCCTGCCACGGCAGACCGTGACGGCCGTGCACGCGCTGCCAGGCGACTACCCGCGCGGCAAAATCCCCTGCCTTACCGGTGTTTTTTGCAGAAGGGCGCTTGGCGGCTTGGGCTTTGGCGCTGCGCGCAGGCATCACTGGCTCAATCGGTTTATGAACGCGGCTGTGCGTCGGATGTCGACAGCACAGGGGGTGGAGCGGGTGAAGGGAATCGAACCCTCGTATGCAGCTTGGGAAGCTGCCGTTCTGCCATTGAACTACACCCGCGATTGCAGCGTGGATTTTACGCTACTCGAGGACCACCCTCAAACCAGATCGGGTTCCGCGCGCCATA
Organism: uncultured beta proteobacterium; assembly: GCA_903913965.1. Classification (GTDB taxonomy): domain Bacteria; phylum Pseudomonadota; class Gammaproteobacteria; order Burkholderiales; family SG8-41; genus PALSA-1004. Next base: position 3,470 of record CAIWNB010000333.1, on the reverse strand, counting down.
CAAGGTGAATATCGCCGCTGCCGTGAGGCTCACCACGACCAGGCTTAAGGTCAGCCAGCTTCCCAAGCGGAAACCCCGGTCAGTTACTACCGGGTATCCGCTCGGAATCTCCCCTCGTGCTACGGGTCAGATACGCGTCAGATCTAGCGTGCCGCCGGTTGCTGTTCAAGCTTGATCTGGGTGGCGCGTGCGCAATTCTCGGTCACCGTGAAATAACGCTGAATCCAGTCAGGGCCGATTTCATACGGGTGCGGACCATTGCCGCGCCCGGCGAGCATGCGATTCTTGTTGTAGGCATTATCAAACTCGGAATGGTTCGAGATCAGCACCGTGGCGCCAAACTCCTTCGCCTTGGTGGCGACATGGCGCTGCGAGTTGATATACGTCTGCATATTCTTGATGCCCCATTCCGGCTGGGTATATTCGTAAACGAGCGCGGTGCCGCCCGAGTAAACAAGATTCACCGGGCGGCCGCGATCGAGCACCTGGAAGGTAAAGGACAAGGTGCCATCGGTATGGCCGGGGGTAAACCAAAGGTTCACCGTCGAATCGCCAAGCGTGATCTTCATGCCGTCAGTTGCCACGATGTCACGCTTGGGCGCCATGGTTTTAAAACGATTGGGCACTTTCTCGACCAGATCCCAATCCGGGCCAGACATGACGACACGCGGGTTGTAGCGTTTCTGAATCATCTCGGCACCACCGATATGATCCTGGTGCGCATGCGAGACGATCAAATACTTGATGTCTTTCGGATCAAGCCCGACCTTGCGCATGCCGCCGATAATCAGTTCTTCCGAGTTGTACGGATAAATCGTATCGAACAGAATGATGCCTTCGCGGGTGGTCAGCGCCCAAGCCGAATGGATCTTGCCGCCGACGAAATACAGGTTATCGAACACTTTTGCCGGCTCCGCGTACCACGACGAACGCGGCGGCGCCTTGGACGGGTCGGACACATAGGGGGCGGGAATATCACGGAAGTCCTCGCTGCGGCTGGGCGGCAGGAAACAGGTGCGCGCGAGCGCGCCGAGAAACTCGAATTCAGCGGCGTCCTTGGCAACCTGTTGCACCGCTTCAACCGGAGTCGGTTTGAGTTTGGGCACGGGGGCGACCTGCTGCGCCAGGGCACCGCCGGCAAGGGTGGCGATTGCGAAGATGAATCCGGCAAACGAAACAAGACGTGGTGCGGCGCGCTTAAGCATGTGTTCCCCCTGATGAATGACTGCGGCACGTTGAAGTTGGCCGCTTGACTGGAGCATACCGGCTTTTGTTAGGGCCGGTGTGAGACCGCGTTTTCTGCTCTGTGCGAGACACCGCCAGAAGCGCCGGGCGATGGATGACGATGCACCACCCCCGCACCGCCATCCATCGCGCCGCTACTCCGGCTCAATACCTGCGAGCTTCACCGCCTCGCCAAAACGCTTGATCGAAGCAGCGATATGCGGACGAAAATCGGCGCTGCTGCCGCCGATCACGTTCAATCCCACCTTGTCGAAACGCTCGCGCACTTCGGCCACTGCCAGCGCCTTGCGCACCTCGCCCTCGAGCCGGGCGATGATGGCTGGCGGCGTGTTGGCCGGCACAAACAAGCCGTTCCAACTGGTATCGATGAAGGTCCCGGGCACACCGGCTTCGGCGGTGGTCGGCACCTCGGGCAAAAACGACGCGCGCGTAACATTGTTATAGGCCAGCGCACGCAAACGACCAGCCTTGACCTGATTAAGCACCGTCGAGGGGTTGCCGAACATCCACTGGATTTCGCCCGCCATCAAGGCGCTCAACACCGCGCCACCGCCCTTGTAAGGCACATGCACCATGTCGGTCCCGGCGCGCGCATTGAGCATCGCGCTAGCCAGATGAATGGTGTTGCCGATCCCCGCCGAACCATAAGCCATGCTCGTGCCGGGCTTGCGCGCCAGTGCAACCAGTTCCTGCAGACTACGCGCCGGCGACGACGGCAGCACCACCAGAATCAGGCCATCAGAAGCCGATAACAATGAGACCGGAAACAGATCCTTGATCGGATCGAAGGGCATTTTTTTGCGGATATTCGGATTCACCGCATAAGCCGCCGAAGAGATCAGCACGGTGTGGCCGTCGGCTTGCGCCTTCGCCACCAGATCCGCGCCGATGATGCCGTTGGCACCGGGCCGGTTATCAACAATGAATTGCTGGCCGGTCTGCTGCGAGAGTTGGGGTGCGAGGATGCGCGCCGTGGTATCGGGGCCGCCACCGGTTTCAAAGCCGACCACGATACGCACCGCGCGTGCCGGGTAGGGCTGCGCGTAAGCCGTAGTACCCACACCCAGCAAAGCCATGACTGCAATGAAGCGGAATGTTTTCATCTTAGTAGTGCGACTTGAAACTCAAGCCACCGCGCTTGGCCAGTTCTTCAAGCTCGATGAAGGAACGTTTGGTTTTTTTATCAACGGTGAACTGCATTTTTCGATCGGATTCGGTGGTCGCGCGTACTGCCAGCAATTGCAGGCTTTCCTTGACCTCCCATTCATGCGCGCCCGCAATACCGGCTGGCGCATAAATCGAACAGCCGGGCCCGACCGGATACTCATTGCCATCAAGGTCACGCACTGTAGCGTGACCGGCAACGACGAAGTAATACGCCTCGATCGGATGCCAGTGCAATTGCTCATAGGAGCCGGCGGTATACGTCGCCAGCCCGGCGCGGATGCGATCGCTGGGCTCGGCGGCATGCCCGACGATACGTTGCATGGTCTGGCCGGCGGTCACGCCAGGCTCGGCGTTGATGTGTGCGGCGTCGATCACGCGCAGTGTCGGTTTCACATCCATTGTGATTCTCCATGTCTTAACAGGTGGGATGCACGAAGCATAGCAGCAGACACCGCGGACGTTTTGCGGTTCGCATTTCACAAGTGAGGGGGTATATTCGGGCCTGCCCCATAAATAAAGCCTCCCATGCAAAAGCAATATCTCAATACGCTGGTGCTGTCCTGCACCCAGGCCACGCTACAAACCACTGGCGTCACCATGGTGGCGGTGACTGGCCTCGCGGGCTTTGCCCTCAACGACAACAAGGCACTGGCGACGCTGCCCTTAACCTTTTACGTACTCGGCTCGGCGATGACCACCATCCCCGCCTCCTTTCTGATGAAACGGGTCGGCCGCCGCATCGGCTTTCAGCTCGGCACCGCGGTCGGCATGTTGGGTTCGATCGCCTGCAGCTTTGCAATTTACATGGCGCATTTCTGGATGCTCTGCGCCGGCATGATGGTGATGGGCGTTTACACCGCCTTCGGCAAGTACTACCGCTTTGCCGCGGCGGATGCCGCCAAGGTCGATTTCCGCGCCAAGGCTATTTCGCTGACGCTGGCCGGCGGTATCGTCGGCGGCATCACCGGGCCTGAAATGGCCAAGCGCACGCACGACCTGTTTGCAGACTATCCGTATATGGGTTCATATATGTCGCTCGGCTTCGTCTGCCTGCTGGC
>CAIWNB010000332.1 GCA_903913965.1 uncultured beta proteobacterium | reverse complement strand
CGTGCGATGTCGCTGCCCGACGTCAAGGAAAAACTGACCTCGGCCGGGCTCTTTATCGTCAACGAGTCGCCCGATTATTTTGCTTCGGTGTTGAAGAGTGATTACGCCAAGTACGGCAAGCTGATCCGCGATATCAATTTCCAGCCGCAGTAAACCCCTGGGTTGCCGGTTGTTACTTCGGCATACACCTGTGGTTTGAGTCAACGAAGGGTAACGAATGCGTATTGCGATTCGTTACCCTTTGTTGCTCCAACGGAGCATGCACCCGTTTATTCAACCTTGGCGCCGGAACTCTTCACCACCTTCGCCCACTTCTCGGTTTCTGCGGCGTGGATGGCGCCGAATTCCGCCGCGCTACCCATCATCTGTTCGCCACCGAGTTCAGCCAGGCGTGTGCGTATTTTTGGCTCAGCGAGAATGGCATTGAATTCACGATTGAGTTTTTCGATCACCGCCGGCGGCGTGCCCTTTGGCGCGCCCGCACCAAACCACGCGCTGGCTTCATAGCCGGCGACGGTCTCGGCCACCGTCGGTGTGTCGGGCAAGGCCGCCGAGCGCCGGGCTGTGGTGACGCCCAGCGCGCGCAGTTTGCCGCCACGGATGTATTCAATCGATGACGGCAGGTTGTCGAAAATCACATGCACCTGTCCGCCGATCAGATCAACCAGCGCCGGTCCCGCGCCTTTGTACGGCACGTGGGTGAGATCAACGCCGGCCATCGATTTGAAGAGCTCGCCAGACAGATGCACCGAGGTGCCGCTGCCCGAAGAGGCGAGGATCACGCGGCCCGGATTGGCTTTCGCATGGGTGATGAATTCAGCGACGGTTTTGGCTGGCAGCGAGACCGTAACTTCCATGACATTGGGCACACGGATAATGCCGGCCACTGGTGCGTAATCACGCAGGAAATCAAACGGCAGCGTGCGGTAGAGCGTGGTGTTGATGGCATTGGCCGGATTCACCAGCAGCAGCGTGTAACCGTCAGGCGGCGCTTTCAGCGCCATTTCGGTGCCGATGTTGTTGCCGGCACCGGCGCGGTTGTCGATGACGACCTGCTGGCCGGTGCGTTCGGAGAGACGCTGCGCCATGATGCGCGCCAGAATGTCGGTAGTGCCACCGGGTGGATAGGGCACGATCCAGCGGATGGTGCGGTTCGGGAATGCGTCTTCCGCGGCGACTGCAGGAACGGCCGTGAAAAGTGCGGGCAGAAACGTGACGGTCAGGACTGCAAGCCGCGTGGCGAGGCGCCGGGCGTAGGGTGTGTGCATGATGATCCTCCGGGTTGGCGGCGCCGCTTTTTTTGAGGGCGGTCACCGGCGGCTATCATGACATAAAGCCGCTGCGTCGGGCGCAGCGGCTGTTGGCGTTAATTATTCATGTAAAAACCGCCGTTCACGTGGATGGTCTGACCCGTGATGTAGCGACCGTTGGCACTGCACAGCAGTTTGATCATGGCGGTGACATCGCTGATTTCGGCGAAGCGGCCGAGCGGGATTTGTTTCATGTCGAAGGTCAGCGGTGTTGTGCGTACCGTGTTGACGGGGCCGGGGGCGACGCAATTGACGTTGATGTTGTGTGCGGCGAATTCGTCGGCCAGCGCACGCGTCAGACCGGCCAGTCCGGCCTTGGCTGCAGCGGTCGGCGCGCGATGCCAGAGCGGCAGATGACCGGCAGCCCCGCCCATATTGATGACGCTGCCACCGCCGGCTTTGATGATTTCCGGCAGGCAGGCTTGCGTGCAGTAAAAGGCGCTGTCGATGACCGTGGCGATGGTCTTGCGCCATTCTTCAGGGGTGATTTCCAGAAACGGTTTGACCACGTGGACCACTGCGCCGTTGACCAGCATATCGATGCGGCCGAACGCCTCTACTGTCGTATCGACCATCTGCCGCACGTTGGCGGGGTCGGTGGCATCACCGACATGCCGAATGGCGCGTCCACCCTGCGCAGTAATGGTGGCGACGATCTCGTCGAGCTCGGCACGCGCTGCGCGTGAGGTGACGCATACCGCCGCACCGGCTGCGGCCATTTCGAGGGCCAGTGCACGGCCGATATTGCGCGCACCACCGGTGATGACGATCACCTTGCCTGCAAACGATTGCGTGTCAGCCATGTCATCCGTCCTCCGTATGAAAGTGTCTTGCCGGTCGAGCGTTGGTGCTGCTGCGAGCCCTGCAAAGAGCGCCGATTCTACGTCGATTCCCGCCGAACGGTTTACGCCGCGCGCCCCGACGGTTGATAATAGGCGTTCACCTTTCAAGTCGTAGCGCTGGCACTAATAAAACAAAGGAGTTTTACATGAGCACGATGATTGATCCGCTGGGCGTGCCGTCGCTGCATGGTCGCGTCAGCACGGAGGAGTGGGAGATGCGCGTCAATCTTGCCGCCTGTTACCGGCTGGCTGCGCACTTTCGTATGACCGATCTCATCTACACGCATATTTCGGCGCGCGTGCCTGGTGAAGAACATCATTTTCTGATCAACGCCTTTGGCCTGCTGTGGGACGAAATCACCGCCTCGAATCTGGTCAAGGTCACCGCCGAGGGTGAAATCGTTGATGACCCGACGGGGCTGGGCATCAATCAGGCCGGCTACGTCATCCATAGCGCAGTGCATCGCGGCCGCCCGGAGATCAACTGCGTGATCCATACGCATACCGCCGCCGGCGTCGGTGTCTCCGCGCAGGAACATGGTCTCTTGCCGATCTCGCAGCACGCCATGCGTTTGACCGGTAACGTGGGCTATCACGATTACGAAGGTGTGGCGCTGGATCTCGACGAGCAGGCGCGTCTGATCGAAGATCTCGGCGCGCGCATGACGATGATCCTCTGCAACCACGGCTTGCTCTCTTGCGGCACCACGGTACGTCAGGCGTTTGATTATCTGTATTATCTCGAGCGCGCCTGTCAGGCGCAGATCAGTGCGCTGGCCGGTGGTTCCAAGCTGCGCATGCCGCCGCCCGAGGTCGCCGAAAAAGTGGCGCGCCAGTTCGAGCGTCCCGGTTATCAGGAAAAGAAAGGCGAGTGGCGTGCGCTGTTGCGTATGCTCGACCGCACGCAGCCGTCATACAAACAGTGAGGTGTAAGGCGTGAGGGGCGACGAGGAAAGCAAGCGGGCTCTGCAACGGTCGTCGCTTGCACACCTCAAACGCCTGTGGCGTTTTGTTGCGCCGTATCGCGGGCGCGTGGTTGTCGCCCTGTTCGCGTTAATGACGGCGGCTGGCTGCGTGCTGGCTCTCGGTCAGGGTCTGCGTCACGTCATCGATGCCGGTTTTGGCAGCCGCGATCCGCAGTTGTTGAACGCCGCGCTCGCCGGCGTGGTGGCGATTGCGATATTGCTCGCGGTGGCAACCTGGACGCGTTTCTATCTGATGATGAGCGTCGGCGAACGCATCATTGCCGACCTGCGTTGCGCGGCGTTTTCGCATGTGCTGACCCTCTCGCCGGCCTTCTTCGATCTCTCGCGTACTGGCGAGATTTCTTCGCGCATCACCAACGATAGCGAACAGATCCGCCAGGTCATCGGTTTTGGTTTTTCGATGTTTCTGCGCAATGGGTTGATGATGCTGGGCGCGCTGGCAATGCTGTTTGCGACCAGCGTCAAGCTGGCCGCGCTGATTGTGCTTGGGGTGCCGGCCACCCTGATACCTATTCTGTTGATGGGACGCCGCGTGCGCCGGCTGTCGCGCGCCAATCAGGACCGTGTGGCCGATGTCACTGCGCATATCGACGAATCGCTGCATGAGATCCGCACCGTGCAGGCCTATCGCCATGAAGAACGCACGCGCGATCATTTCGTGCGCTCGGCCGAGGCCGCCTGTGCGTCGGGCATTGATCGCGTGCGTGTCAAAGCCTGGTTGATTTCGCTGGTGATGCTGATCGGCTTTTGCGCGGTCGGCGTGATTTTATGGATCGGCGGTCACGATGTGTTTGAAGGGCGTTTGACCGCCGGTGAGTTATCCGCTTTTGTGTTTTATGCCGGCATCGTCGCCGCCAGCGCCGGTGTGGTGTCGGAAGTGTGGGGCGAGATACAGCGTGCGGCCGGTGCCACCGAGCGTTTGCTTGAATTACTCGATGAACAGCCGGCTCTGGTGACGGTAGAGCCGGCGCTACCGATGCCGACCCGCATCCGCGGCGCGCTGCGCTTTGAGGAGGTGAGCTTCTGCTATCCGGCGCGCCCGGCGACGGTGGCTGCCGGGCCGCTGTCATTTGCCGTTGAGCCGGGCGAACGTGTGGCGCTGGTCGGTCCTTCCGGGGCCGGCAAATCCACCTTGTTTGCCTTGCTGCTGCGTTTTTACGATCCGCAGGCGGGCCGCGTCTTGCTCGACGGCATCGACATCAAGCAGTGCGCCGCGCAGGATGTGCGCCGCGCGATTGCACTGGTGCCGCAGGACCCGGTGATCTTTGCCGCCAGCGTCACCGAGAACGTGCGCTTTGGTCGTCCCGATGCCAGCGCCGATGAGGTGCACGCCGCCTGTGTCGCCGCACACGCACTCGAATTTATCGAACGCCTGCCGCAAGGCTTTGATACCGAACTCGGTGAGCGCGGTGTGCGCTTGTCAGGGGGGCAACGTCAGCGCTTGTCGATTGCGCGTGCGCTGCTCGCCGACCGGCCGGTGCTGCTGCTTGACGAGGCCACCAGTTCGCTCGACGCCGAATCCGAGCGTCAGGTGGCTGCCGCGCTCGAACGTCTGGAACGCGGCCGCACCACGCTGGTGATTGCGCATCGTTTGGCTACCGTGCGCACCGCAGATCGCATCATCGTCATGGAGCACGGCCGCATCCATGCGGTTGGAACGCATGATGAATTAATCCACGGCGACGGGTTGTACGCGCATCTGGCGCGCTTGCAGTTTGTCGGCGAAGGCTTGAACACAAACTAAACACGACTTAAACATTCAAAGGGGGAACAGAGCATGCCGAAACTGGCCTATGACGGTGGTGAAATTAATTATGAAGTCACTGGAGAAGGACATCCGCTGATTTTTGTCAGTGGTCTTAACGGCGTGGCCCGCTACTGGCAGTCGCAGGTGCCGGTGTTTGCCAAACACTACAAGGTCGTTACCTACGATCAACGCGGCACCGGTGGCAGCGATCGTCTGCAGAAAACCTTCTCGGTCGACCAGATGACCGCCGAGCTGGTGGCGTTGATGGACGGCCTCAAGATCGAACGCGCACACATCGTCGGCCTGTCGACCGGTGGCGCCATCGGTCAGACGCTGGCGATCACGCAGCCGCAGCGCGTCGCACGGCTGGTGTTGTCGAGCACCTGGACGCATTGCGATCCGTGGTTCCGCCGCCTCTTCGAGGCGCGGCGCGCGATGTATCAGCAATGCGGGCCGGAGCTGCACGCGATGTTTCATCCGCTTTTTCTGTATCCGCCGGAATACGTCAACAGCCACGATGATGAAATCACCGAGGAACAAAAAAACGCGCCGACCAAAAGCAGTTCGGTGGATATTTCTGTCGGCCGCATTAACGGTCTGCTGGCCTTTGATCGTCGCGCGGGTTTGCCGACGATCAAGGCGCCGACCTTGGTGCTGACTTGTGATAACGATTACATCACGCCGAGTTATCACGCCGAATACATCGCGCGCACCATCCCCGGCGCCCAGCTCGTCATCCCCAAAGGCGGCGGCCATTCGTTCTCCAAGGCCAATCCCGCGGAGTTCAACCGCATTGTGCTGGATTTTCTGGCCGCTGCTTGACGGCGCCGCGCCACGTCGCAGGATGGCGTGGTGCGCCGGTTATACTCGCCGCTTTTCCGTTTGCGCAAGGGAGTTGCACGCATGATGATCGTCGACGCACAAGTACACATCTGGGCTGCCAGCACGCCCGAGCGGCCGTGGCCGGCGCGCCATGAACCGCATCGCGCCACCCCGATCACCGCCGAGGAATTGCTCGGCGAGATGACGAAGTCGGGTATCTCGCGTTCGGTGTTGGTGCCGCCGTCGTTTGAGGGGGACCGCAATGATGTGGTGATTGCCGCGGCGCAAAAGTATCCTGATAAATTCGTCGCCATGGGCCGCTTTGACCCTGAGGCACCGGATGTCATCGAGCAGATTGCACATCTGAAACAGACGCCGGGTCTGCTGGGTATGCGTTTTACCTTTCATCGTCCGTCGATGCGGCCGCTGTTGGTCGAGGGCAAGATGAATCCTGTATGGGCGGCGGCGGAAAAGGCCGGTGTGCCCATCATGCTGCTGGCCAAACACCCCGACCTGCATTACATCGACGCGGTCGCCGAGCGTCATCCCGGTCTGCGGCTGATCATCGATCATCTTGGCTTGAATAACGTCAAGGACGAGTCCGGACTCACGGAATTCGACAAGCTGCTGGCCCTCGGTAAACGTCCGAATGTCGCGGTCAAAACGAGCTGTCTGCCGCAATTTACCAGCGATGTGTATCCGTTCAAATTCTGGCACCCCTACCTTCGGCGGGTGCACGCGGCCTTCGGACCGAAACGCATGTTCTGGGGTTCGGATCTTTCGCGTCTGCCGTGCCCGCTTAAGGATTGCGTCACCATGTTCACCGAGCACATGCCGTTCTTCTCCGCAGAAGACATGGAGTGGATCATGGGGCGCGGCATTTGCGAGTGGATCGGTTGGAAGTAAAACTTCCAACGTTCATTCAGTCACGGGATTCACGGAGAGGTCGCCTAGGGTATTTCGCAAGGGGCAATAAGCGTGGCGCATTGCACCGGCCACAACTCATTCGGCGTAATGCCCATTGATTATTGCGTCCAAGGCTGCCTTTGTTCCGACCCGTCGCATGTCTCGATTCCTTTTCTCGCTGTTCCCTGCGCCCTCTGTGGCAACTGTTCTTGAGTTGACCTTATTCCGGCTTCAGCCCGGAAGTCTTGATGACTTTCGTCCACACCGTCGTTTCATTGTTCAGAAACGCCGCAAATTCCTGCGGCGTGTTGCCGACCGGTTCGACGCCTTGTGCAAACAGCTTTTCGCGCACGTCGGGCTGCTTGAAGATTTTCGTGATCTCCTGCTGCAGACGGGTGATCACCGTCGCTGGCGTTCCCGCGGGTGCGAGCAATCCAAACCACGAGCTCATTTCGTATCCGGGTAACCCCGATTCATGAATGGTTGGTACGTCAGGCGCGATCTGTGAACGCTGTTTGCTACCGACGCCGATGGCGCGCATGCGTCCGGTTTTTACATAGGGCAGCGAGGTGGCGATATTCGGAAACATCAGCGACACCTGTCCCGCCATCAGGTCGGTGTAGGCGGGGCCGTTGCCTTTATAAGGAATATGCAGGACGTCGATCTTCGCCAGCGCCTTAAACAACTCGCCGGCCATGTGCGGTGGAGTGCCGTGGCCCGCCGAGGCAAAGGTCAGCACGCCTGGTTTTGCCTTGGCCAGGGCAATGAGCTCGCGCGCATTTTTCGCCGGTAGCGAAGGGTGGGCGACCAGCAGTGCCGGCCCGGAGAGGAGTAGCGAGATTGGCATAAAGTCGCGTGCGGTGTCGTAGGGCAGTTTCGAATACATCGCCGGATTCATGGCGTGGCTGCTGCTCACCACCAGCAAGGCATAGCCGTCGGGTTTCGATTTCGCTACCGCTTCGGTGCCGACAATCCCAGCCGCACCGGGCCGGTTGTCGACGACAAAATTGGCGCCCAGACTCTCGGTCAGTTTTTGCGCGACGATGCGCGCCGACAGATCGGTGCCGCCGCCCGGGGCGAAGGGCACGACGATGCGTACGGGTTTGTTCGGATACTCCTGCGCGCTGGCGGAAGACGGCACGATGCCGGCGAGCATCGTTGCGATAACACTAATGGCACTACGAACTGCATTCTTCATTGAGCTTTGGCTCCGGAATTTTGATGACCGATGCCCATTGTACGATTCCGGTGTCAATCAGGCGGGTAAATTAAGCCAGCCTGCCGCTGCGCTCATCAGACTCAAATTCAATAAGCGGGCGGTGTTGCGCATGGTCGTGGTCTCCTTGCTTGATGGCGCCCGGCCTGTCCCGTAGTTGTCCGCTCCGCGTATCCAGGCTGTTCGCATCGACGCCGCTGCGCGGTGACGCTAGACTACGCTCCGAATACATCTTCTACGCAAGGAGTCATGGTGAAAAAAATTATTCTGTTGGTGTGCGCGATGGCCTGGCCGGCAGGATTGTTGGCCGCACAGGCGGGGCAGGACGGCGCGGCCGCGTTTCCCCAGCGGCCGGTGCGCATTGTGATCGGTTTTACGCCCGGTGGCGGCCCCGATATTACGGCGCGTTTTATCGGTCAGAAACTCGCTGAACGCTGGCGCCAGCAGGTGGTCACCGATAACCGTCCCGGTGCCGGCGGTACCATTGCGGCGAATATCGTCGCCAATGCCAACGCCGATGGTCATACCCTCTTATCGGTGTCGAATGCGCACGCAGTGGCAGCGGCGATTTATGCGAAGCTGCCCTACGATACCGTCAAGGATTTCGCCGGCATCACGATGACCGCCAGCGGCCCCGCCTTGCTGCTGGTATCACCGGCGCTGGGCGCCAAGTCGGCAAAAGATCTGATCGCGCTGGCGAAAGCGAAGCCCGGCCAGTTCAACTATTCCTCGGCAGGCATCGGTAGTGGCGCGCATTTTGCCGCTGAGTTGTTCAAGAACATGGCCGGCATCGACGTCGTACATGTGCCGTTCAAGGGCATTCCGGAGGCGATCACCGAAACCATGACCGGTCGCGTGCAGTTTTTTCTCTCGCCGCTGGCGAGTGCGCTCAATCTGGTCAAGGATGGACGCGCACAGGCGGTGGGGGTATCGGGCGTCAAACGCGCATCGCAGCTGCCGGATCTGCCGACCATCGCCGAATCGGGCCTGCCCGGCTATCGTTTCGATTATTGGTACGGCTTGCTGGCGCCGGCAAAAACCCCGCGCGCGGTGGTCGATCAACTCAATCGTGAGATTGTCGAGATCATGCGCTCGGAAGAGGTGCGTAACCGCTGGATTGCGCTCGGTGTCGAGCCTGCACCGATGACGCCGCAGGCCTTCGATCAGTGGGTGCGCGATGACATTGCCAGCTCGATCAAGCTGGCGCGCGCGGCGAATATCAAGGCGGATTGAGGCGGTTGCAGGACGTTTTTTTGGGGAGACAGGTATGAGGCGTAATCAAGTTACGGCAGGTCGCGCGGTAAGCGCGTTGCAGGTACTGGTAGTGGCGTTGTTCTGTGCGACGGCGCAGGCGCAGACCTTTCCATCGAAACCGATCCGCGTCATTGTGCCGTCGGTGGCCGGTGGCGGCACTGATATCACTGCCCGCATGATCGCGCCGAAGATGAGCGAGTTCCTCGGCCAGCAGGTGGTGGTGGAAAATCGCGCTGGCGCGGCGATGATCATCGGCAGCGAGGCGGTGGCGCGCGCCGCCGCCGACGGCCATACCCTGTTGATGGGTATCAGTACGATGACCATCAATCCGTTCGTGCACAAAAAACTGCCCTATGACACGGTGCGTGATTTCGCGCCGATCTCACAAATTGTCTCGCTGCCCAACGTGCTGGTGGTGCATCCGTCCTTGCCGGCCCGAACAGTGCGTGAGTTTGTAGTGATGGCGAAAGCGCGCCCCGGCAGTCTGGCCTATGGTTCGGCGGGTGTCGGCAGCAGCCTGCATTTGTCGATGGTATTGTTTGAAAGCATGACCGGCATCCAGTTGTCGCATGTGCCTTACAAAGGCTCGGCACCGGCGGTGCTGGACATGATCGCCGGCCAGACGGTGGCCATGACCGGCACCATGCTGACGGTGATTCCGTATATCCGTAACGGCCGCATGCGGGCCCTCGGGCTGACGAGTCTTGCCCGCTCGAGTGTGGCGCCCGATGTGCCGACGATCGCCGAATCGGGCGTGCCCGGTTATGAATCGGTGCAATGGTATGGCCTGCTGGCCCCCGGTAACACGCCGCGCGAAGTGATTACAAAAATACACGATGCAGCAGCGCGTGCAACGCGCGACCCGGCGGCGCGCAAGCGTTTCCAAGACGACGGCGCCGAACCGCTCGGCGGCACGCCGGAGCAATTCGCCGGTGTGATTCGCGACGACATGGCGAAGTGGGAAAAGGTCGTGCGCGCTGCCGGCATCAAACCCGAATAACGGCTCTCCATTCAAGGAAATTATGGCAACACTGAAAAAACAATCCACAAACACGCCCGCTACTCGCCAGCAAGGTGCGGCGCGCGTTATTGGTAACGCGATCTCACGCCACCTCGGCGTGAAGGTGTTGTCGGTCGGGCGCAAACAGCTGCGCGCCGAGATGCCGGTTACTCCAGAGCATTTGAACAACGCGGCCCGCGTCAACGGCGGCGTATTGATGGCCTACGCCGATGTGGTTGGGGCTGCTGCGACCGTCGCCAATTTGAATCCGGGTGAGCGCACCTCGACGCTGGAATCGAAAACCAATTTTTTTGCCGCCGGCATCGGGCCGGTGATGAAGGCGACGGTTGATTTACTACACGCCGGCCGCACCACCATGGTGTGGCAGACGACGATTCGTAATTCCTCGGACGGCAAGCGCGTGGCGATCGTCACGCAAACGCAGATCAGGCTGCCGGCGAAATAGTCTTGCCGGCGCGGTGCCCGGCAGTCAGCTGTGACGCTGACGCTTGAGCAGCATGATGCAGCCGCCCAGAGCAATGCAGGCCGCGCCCAGCGCCGTATAGAGTTGCGGCACCTGGCTGTAGAACAGCCAGCCTGCGGCCAGCGTGCCAAATAGCTGGGTGTAAATAAACGGTGCCAGTCGTGTCGTCTCGGTGCGGCCATGGGCAACGATGTACATGCCATGGCCGACCGCGTAGATCAGACTGGTACCGAGCAATTGCAGCCAGCTCATGGCGTCCGGGCTGTGCCAGACAAAGGGCACCATGCAGCTGGTGACGAGGCTGGCGGTGGCGGCCATGAACAACAGCGTGGTTCTGGCATTGGCGTGGCGCGTCACAAAGGCGGTGAAGATCTGGTAGAAGGCGATCACGCCCGCGCAGGTCAGCGCCCATACATGCCCCAGTTGAAAAACACTCTGGCCCGGTTGGACGATGATCAGCATGCCCGCCATGCCGAGTGCGAGGGCGAGCCAGCGGTCGTTGCTCATCTTTTCACGCAAGAGCGGCATTGCCAGTAGCGACGCCAACAGCGGCGAGAGAAAAAACATCGCCGTGGCGTCGGCCACCGGAATGAGGCCCATCGCCGCGATCATCAACACCGCGCCGATCACGGGAAAGGTGCCGCGGATGATTTGCAGATGGGGTTTTGGCGTGCCCAGCGCGGCCGCCCAGTCGCCGCGTCGCATGGTGACCAGCATGATGGCAAGAAACAGCACCGAGCGGCCCCACACCGTTTGTATGATGCCGATGTCGTCCGCAATCCGGCGCAGCCACACATCGTTGAACGCGAACAGGATGTTGGCCGCCACCATCATGCCGATGGCGGCGGCGTCGGTCGCACGGGGTGGATGGGCGGCGATAATCAGCTTTCGGTGGAGGGCGGCACCGGCTTCACAGCCGGTAGAGGCGTAGCGCGTTGTCGTGGTAGACGGCACGACGTTCGCTGGCGCCCAAATGCGCGGTGCATTCCTGCATCACCGCCATGATGCGGTCGTAGGTCGTCCACAATTTTTCGATCGGATAATTGCTGCCGTAGAGGCAGCGTTCAGCGCCGAAGAGTGCGAGTGTTTCGCGTATCACCGGTTGCCAGAGCGCTACCGAGCAGGCGTGTTCGAAAGTGCCCAGACCCGAGAGTTTGGTCGACACATTCGGACAGGCGGCGAGTTTTTGCATGCCCTGCCGCCATAGCGCCCAGCCGCCGGCGCTGCGGTCTTCGAGCATGCCGGCGTGCAGGAGCACAAATTGCAAGCCGGGAAAATCGCGTGCGAGTTTTGCCGCGTCGTCCATTTGCGAGGCGAAGACTTGTAGTTCAAACAGCAGGCCGCGTGCCTCGAGGGCGCGCAGCCCTGAGCGCCACGCGCTATCGTTCATCAAATCGGGACGTGCAGCAAAGCGGTAGAGCGGTTTCTCATGCCAGTGCAACTGCTGGCGAATGCCGCGCAGGTTGGCGCAGGCCCGCATGCGGTCGAGTGTCTGTTCGACAGTGGGCGAGGCGAGATCAGCATAGCCGACGATACCGTGCGGGAAGCCGTGTTGGTCGGCCACCGATTGCACCCATTCGGCTTCTGCGACTTCATCGCCGGGCGCGACGTTGATCTGGATGTAAACCGACTTGATCACGCCGTGCGGCGCGATCTCGCTGATCAACTCCTCAGCCGTGTAATCCTGTCGCAGCGCGCTGTAGTCACCGAAGATGCGCGGCAGGATGGGGCCGGCGAGCCAGGGCACCGCCGCCACCCGCCAGATGTGGTGGTGGGCATCGATGATGGGTTCGGTAGATTCCTGAATGATTCGATTCACAGTTTCTTGCCATGTGTGTCTGCGGCAATCCGAACTAAATGCAGCAAGCAGACACCGTCAATTGGAGAGTGGCAGATTGTAGCGCAGGACTTTATTGTTCACTGTGAAAGCGGCGTGATGGCGGGGTGCCTGCCACGAATGAAGTTAAGGTTAAGGGCGGGACAGTGGTGATTTCGCAGGTTTTATGCAGATGAAATGTTTCGACTGGCGGTTGCCATCCTGATTTTTCATTACAAATGACTTCGATGCAGCTGATTTGGCGCAGCCAGTTGCAGACATTCTCCGAGCGACCGTCCGGTCTGATGATTTCTGTTAGGTAGGTGTCAGTCTCGAAGAAGGGGCGCCTTTTGGCAACAGATGGGCGTGCATCAGTGAGTAGCGTAAACAAGTTGCCGTCTGCTTCGAGGGCGTTAAGCGCAATCTGCATATACAGAGTCAGATCGCGCGTATAAGAAAATGCGCCGACAACGTCTGTGATCAGGTTGTAGCGTCCGAGCGTTCCGTTCTGGTACTCACGCAGGCGTTTTCCGCTCAGATACTGAATCTGCCCAGTCTTTAACAGTGAGGCGGTAGCCGGCCATCGAGCAGTTCTGCGGTCTTCTATGGACAGCGCTACCGCACGCGCTTTGTGACGCGACCGTTTGTTCGGCAATGGATGCATGGCATCGAATCGCGGTCCGAAATAATCCAGAATGGCCTGACCCTCTCCGGCCCCGATGTCCAGCCATCGATGATCTTTGTCGAGTGCCTCAAGCGCGCGATCGAAAGTCTGGGAAAGTGTATGCGTATAAGAAAGCAGGGACCGATCGATTACATAACCCTCGGGAACGAGTTCACCGCGGCTTCGATAAATATCATCCTGCTCCCGTATTGCCCTGTTTATTAATTCATCAACAGGCCCTGCGGCGTAACACGGCGCTTCATTGATAATGTGTGGAAGCGCATTCAATGTGAGTACGAACAGTAAAATGCGCAGAAAATTCACCAGGTATTTGTCTCATTTTGAGTCCGACAGGGACAACTGGTGTGATATTAGAAAAATTCGCCAGCCAAGCGTATTAGTGATGGAGTCTAAGCATGACTACTTAGTAACTGTTTTATCCTTCAAGAAATACGGAGTGTTTAGCCCCCTCAAACTCGCGATCCCTTAGCGGGGGATGCAATACAAATTCCGATATGAGATTTCAAACCTAGAAGCATGATTGAATCTGCCCATCGCCAATGGGCAGCGTGTTGAATTCAGGTATGAAATTATTTGGTGTATTCGTAGGCTGTTTTCACAACGCGTCCGCTGGCTTCGACAAGCCAGCGTTCGCTCGCGAACGGTTTGCCGGAAAGACGCGCCTCCATCCAGTCGGCGAGCAAGCCGGTCGGCGCCGGGCCCATGTTGGCCGAGGGCACATTCCCCACCGAGTGGCGCGAATCCTGATAGACGACGAGCTGCTTCGGGCATTGCAACGTCTTCAGCAGACGATCGGTGTGCACTAGCGGTGAAAGTTCATCGGATTCACCGGCTACACAGAGATAAGGCGCGCGCAGTTTTTCAGCGTGGCCTTCCCAGGTCAGCGTTTTGCAGAACGCGTCGAAGGAGGCTTCATCGCTATAGCCTGACATCCACATGAACCGTTTTTTGAAGGTCGGTGAGGCTTCCTGAAAAATCGTGTGGCAGGTCGGTTCGAGACAGGTCGAGGTCACCGCGCAGGCCTTGAAGCGCGGTTCGCTGCAGGCGGCGATGGTGCCGAAGAACGAACCAAAGCTGCTGCCGCCGATGCCGAGCCGGTTGGAATCGACTTCAGGGCGCGCCAGCAACCAGTCGGCAACGACGTGCGAAGCGTCAACCCAGTTCGGCACCGAGACCGTGGTGCCCATGATCCGTGATTCATACTGGCCCGGGCCTTCGAGCGAGAGCACGGCAAAGCCGCGTGTCAGCCAGCGGTCGCCGTGCACTGCGACGTTGGCTTCCTTAAAACCGTCCATGCCGGGGATCCACCAGATCGTCGGCAATTTACCGCCGCTATAACCAGGCGGCAGGTGCCACCAGCCGGCCAGCGTGCCACCTTTAAATGGAATCAGCACCGGCTCGACGGGGTGGTCGGCATGCTTCGCGTAAGCGAGATAGCAATCGCGCTTGGCTTGATTGAGTGCGCGGTTCTTCTCGCCGCAATCATCGAACGGCCATTGCGCCGCGGCGTATTGAACGGCAGCAATGAAATAGTTGGTGCGTGCGGTGACGCGCTGCCCATTTTGTTCGGCTTCTTTGGCCTTGGCTTCGCGACGGCGGGCCGCTGTTTCAAAAGCGGGCGAGAGGTCGGCAAACTTTTGCACGCGCTGACGAATGCCGGCGAAGTCGGCGTTAGCCTCGATGCCGCAGGGCACGTTATAGCTGATGGTGCGCGGCTGATCCCAGTCGGCGCCGTTGGCGCGGATGATGTTATCGACAAGCCAGCGTTGTTCTTCCCAGCGTTTGACGTGCGGTTCGCCGCTATCGATGGATGGTTGCTGTGCCATGATGTTTCCTCTGTTCATTGATCTGCAAATCAAGCCCCAGGTTGTGTAGGGCGCGCACCGCGCACCATTCCACCACCGTCCCGCGTGCGCGTTGCGCACCCTACCAATAGCTGATCCTGCACACGTACGCTTTGCGTTGAGCCGGCGCCCCGACCCTTGCCCTTCGCCTTGCTTCACGCACGAGCTGTACGGTGCGCACCGCGCACCATTCTGCGTCCGGGATGCGCGACTTAAACCCGATTACTCGCCCTTGAGCTTCGCCTCACGCACCAGCTTGACCCAACGCGTATGATCATTGCGGATACGTTTGCTGAACTGTTCGGTGCTGCCACCAACGATGGCCATGCCTTCGCCTTCAAGATTTTTCTTCACATCCGGGTCACGCAGGATTTTATTGGCGGCGGCGTTCATGCGTTCGAGCACCGCAGGCGGTACGCCTTTGGGCATGACGATGCCGAACCACGACTCGACTTCATAGCCGGGCAGCGCCTCGGCCATGGCCGCAACATCCGGCAGCGAATGCCAGCGTTTGGCGGTGGTCACCGCGATCGGGCGCAGACGGCCGGCTTGTATATACGGTTGCAGCGGCACCAGACCGCCGAGGATGAGTTGCGTCCGTCCGGCCAGCAGATCGGTGGTGGTCGCCCCCGTGCTCTTGTAGGGTACGCTCAATAAATCGATCTTCGCCATGTGCACCATCAGCTCCATCGCCAGATGCGTGATCGCGCCAATACCCGGCGTGGCGTACGCGAGTTGCCCGGGGCGTGCCTTGGCCAGCGCGATCAGTTCTTTCGGTGTCTTCGCCGGCACCGACGGATGTAGCGACAGCACCAGCGGGTTGAAGCCGATCTCGATCACCGGTGCAATGTCGCTGACCGGATCGAACGACGGCTTCGACAACGCGGCAGCGGTGCTCCAGCTGCTGGTGGAAATCATGATGGTGTAACCGTCGGGCGGCGACTTGATCAGTGTTTCGAGTCCGACCACGCCGCCGGCGCCGGGTTTGTTCTCAACGATAAACTGCTGGTTAAGCTCGCCAGTGAGCTTCATCGACATATTGCGCGCGGTGATATCGCTGCCGCCGCCGGTGGCAAAGGGCACGATGACCCTCACAGCCTTGGATGGATAATCCTGCGCACCCGCAGTGGCACATACCAGCGCTGCACTGCATGCAGCTGCAATGCGAAACAAACATTTCGACATGATCATTCTTCCTCCGGTCAGGTGGCCGCGCTGCGCGCCGGCCCGTGCGCCTCGTCAGAAGACGGGGGCAAATCAGCTAAAATAGATTTCTCATTTTGAGATTACCACAACACGTTTAACGAGGGAGAAAGAGCCATGCTGTACATGCTAAAAATCGTCGTGCGTCTGCCGGATGACTGGTCGCCGGAGAAACTGGCTGAAACCAACAAAAACGAAACCGCGCGCAGCATGCAGATGGTGCGCGAAGGCAAGTTGAAGCGCATCTTCCGCATCGCCGGCCGCCGCGCCAACTTCAGCATCTGGGATTGCGCCTCGCCCGAAGAGCTGCATGCCACGCTGACTGCGATGCCCTTGCACCCGTATATGGACATCGAAGTCACGCCGCTGATCAAGCACACCACCACCCAGGCGTGGGAAAAGGAAATCGGCGATATGCCGCATTTTCAATAGGCGCTGAGTTTCAATTTCGCCGGGGGTAGCCCGGCTGCTGCTTACTTTCTTTGACGGCCAAAGAAAGTAAGCAAAGAAAGCCGCCCCTGGTTCGCCGGTCCTGCGGACTGCCCTGTGCTGCTCGACATATCGGGCGGCTGCGCAACTCGCCCTCGCCAGCGAGCGCTCAGACAGTGCTCGCCGACTTTCCCCGATATGTCTAAGCTGCTCGGCGGCTCTCAAGCGAAGCGGAGTGATGGATTAAACAGTTGCGAGAAATTGCTGCCGCTTCGTAGGGCGCACTAAGCGAAGCGCATTGCGCCGAATGCGAACGATCCGGCGCAATGTCTGGTCTACTTCGCCTACTTCTTCAGCGGTTTCAGCGCCGGTTCCACACCCGCCGGCAGTGGCGTCTTGTCGACGTTGAGCAGAAACGACACCATCGAGTAGTAACCGTTGACGGCAATGATGTCGACCACACCGCGTTCGCCAAAGCGATCAGAGGCGCGCTTGAACAACTCGTCGCTCACACCGTGGTTGTTGTGCAGCGAACGTGAAAATTCATAGACGAGGCTTTCGTCAGCGTCCATGCCTTCCGGTTCACGCCCTTCCGCGATCGCTTGTGCGATGGCCGGGTTAAGACCGCCCTGCAGCGCGAGTTTGCAGTGCGCATTCCATTCGTAATTGGCCATGTAATGACGCGCGGTGGTGATGATCGCCAGCTCGTTGAGCTTGCCTGAAATGACGCTGTTAAAGCGGATCTCACCGCCGAGCTTCTGTATCAGCATGCCGATCGTCGGGCTGCGCAGCATGACGTTGAACGGCCCGCCAATCGGGCCCGGCTTGGAGGCCGAAGACGTGGCGAGCTTGCTGCGCGGGCCGGCACGGATGTCGTCGGCGATGGCCTGTTGCTCGGGCGTGAGCTTGTCAACGGGGATCAGGGGAAAGCGGCGGTCGGCGGCGGGCGTGCTCATAACGGTCTCCAGTGGATGGTGGGGCTTTGTTTTTGGTTGTTTGGTAAGGCGAGGGCGTGAGTTTAACGTGGTGGGGGAATGTTCGCTTTTGCGGGTTGCGAAATCAAACGCGCGAACGCCGACGCCGATGCTGACGTTGATGTTGCCTGGGGTTTACTCCTTCCCCCCTTGAGGGGGAAGGCAGGGATGGGGGGATTACTGCCTGTATTTTTTCGCAGCGCTTCAAAATCAACTTCGCCGGGGGTAGCCCGGCGGCCGGTTACTTTTCTTGTTTCGCCAAGAAAAGTAACCAAAAGAAGGCGACCCCGGTTCGCCGGTCTTGCGGACTCCCCTGCGCTGCTCGCCACATCGGGCGGCTGCGCAACTCGTCCTTGTCGCTGCACGACAAGGACTCAGACCGTGCTCGCCGACATCCCCCGATGTATCTGTGCTGCTCGGCGGCTCTCAGGGGAAAGCGCAAACCAAATGGTTTGCAATTGCCTACAAAATAATCCGATCCATTGAGTTGGATTGACGAAGGGAGTCCAATAATGTGGTTGGCGGCTATTAGTGTTAGGCCACCTTCGTTGGCCCAAGCTATGAGCTAATCACTTACCTTCCAATATTTTCTTTTTTTCGACCTCAAATTCAGCATCGGTAAGTATGCCTCGCTTGCGAAGATCATCGAGTTTACTGAGTTGTGCATAGACGTCTTTCCGGGCCTCAGATTGATCTTTCGCTTTAACATCGACAGAGATTTTTTCTGTTTTGTCTATAACAATATCGGGTCTTGGTACTAATGAAGTTCTACGAACTTCTGGGTCGTTTTTGTCTACGACTCTGAATTGATATTCAAATGATGCCCACTGTGCGGGACCATTTCCCATGGGTTTTTCTTTTGCGCTTATTGGGATTGCTACTTTTCCCTGACTCTCCGCAAAGGAATTAGCATCATTGATGACCCCAGCTTTTAACGCACTTGCGCTTGAAAATATGCCGCCGTGTGCTTCTCTTGAGAGTATGTAGGTATCGGGTGAGAGTTTCACAATTCCTGGATTGGCGCAGCTAGCTAAGGCCGCGATGCTCAAGAAGATAATGGCTATATTTCGCATCATTGCTCCGAAAGTGGAGGGCGGTGATAAGACCTAGCGTAAATAGGTTGGCAGAACATCAGTGATTTATTGGGGGATATTTTTTCTCTCTACAACTGATCCATTCCCACGTTATATCGCATATTCTTTGGAGGTCCTAGTGGATACAACACCCACCACCACTCGGTTCTACGAGCATACCCCTATACACAGCGACTCTGTGCCTTACCCGCCACTACCTTCCAAACACCCGCTGCGCGCACAACCCCAGCCCCTTGCCGACGGTGCCAAGCATGTCGCTCGATTGCAGGCGCACGTTCTTGCCAACCACGTCAGCGACGGCGTCGCTGACGATGGGCGAAATGGCCATGCCGCCGGTGAGGAAGACGACATCCGGTTGGGCGCCGGCGGCGGTGACGGCTTCG
>CAIWNB010000331.1 GCA_903913965.1 uncultured beta proteobacterium | reverse complement strand
GGGCGGTGCAATACCGCATGCTCAGGCCGCTGCGGTAATGCGGTCGATTTCCGCTACGTCGTCGGCTGAGGGCGTCCAGGTCGTGCCCGCATGCACATTGCTCGCAATCTGTTCTGGGCGTGTCGCGCCGGCGATCACGCTGGCTACCGTTGGCTTGGCCAGGAGCCAGCCGAAGGCGAGTTGCAACAGCGTGATGCTGCGCGCGTTGCAGAAGGCGTCGAGGGCTTCGAGCAAGTCCCAGTTTTGTTCGGTGACAAATTTGTTGGTCCAGCGTTTGCCTGGCGCCAATCGTGCGTCCGGCGAGAGTGGTGCATGACGTTTGTATTTGCCGGTGAGCAGGCCGGCGGCCAGCGGCAGATAGGGCAGCATGCCGATGCCGTGTTTCTGCATGGCCGGGATCATGTCTCGTTCAACCCGTCGTGCGAGTGCGCTGTATTCTTCCTGGCAGCTGATGAACGGCGTCAGGTTGTTGTGCTTCGCCGTCCATTGCGCATCCACCACGCGCCACGCCGGATAGTTCGAGCAGCCAATGTGGCGCACCTTGCCTTGTTTGACGAGGTCGTCGAGTGCGCGCATGGTTTCCTCGATCGGCGTGTTCGGATCGGGCTTGTGCGCCTGATAGAGGTCGATGTAATCGGTGTGCAGGCGCTTCAGGCTCGCTTCAACTGCAATCATGATGACGCGCCGCGACGAACCGCCCTTGGTGTTAGCGTCGTAGACCTTGCGCTCGTTGCCGAACTTGGTGGCGAGGATGATTTTTTTGCGCTCAGCGCCCAGCGTCTGGCCGAGACAGATTTCAGAGCCCGAGGCTACGCCGTAGTCGTCACCATACATGTCGGAGGTATCGAAGAATGTGATGCCGGCGTCGAGGGCGGCATGCACGACTTTTTTCGAGCCCTCCATGTCGATACGTCCGTTGAAAGCGTTGCAGCCGATACCAACTTCAGAGACCTGTAATGATGAGTTGCCGAGTGTGCGTGTTTTCAAAAATTCCTCCGGAATATCAGTGGCGATTCGGTTGCGCCTGGTATTTTCATCGACCTTAGCACCGCGCATATCATTGCTGCAAGTCTGCTCAACATGGTCTGCGCGCAAGCTCCGTATTCTGAAGTATAGTTCGTATACAAGCGCGGCCGTCGCCCGGCCAGCGCGTATAAAAATCTGGCGAGGAGAATCATGCTGCTGGCAAACAAGGCGGTGGGCGTGGCGTGTGCTGCGTTGACGGCGCTGCTGACGTGCGGAGCGCACGCGCAGGAACAGAATTATCCGAACCGCTATCTCCGCATCCTGACCTCGGAGGCGGGTAGCACTAACGATATCGTCTCGCGCGTACTGGCGCGTCATTTGCATGACAAGTTGGGGCAGACGGTGGTGGTGGAAAACCGCGGCGGGCCGGCGGCTGATGTGGCAGCGAGGGCGCCGGGTGACGGCTATACGCTGTTGCTCTACGGTTCATCGGTCTGGGTGCTGCCGTATTTTCGCCGCATGAGTTATGACCCGGTGCGCGATCTGACACCGGTGACCTCGGCGTATTCGCAGGCGATTATTCTGCTGGTGCACCCGTCGCTACCGGTGAAGTCGGTGAAGGAGTTGATCGCGCTGGCCAAGGCGCGCCCCGGGCAGTTGAATTATTCGGCGGGCACTACCGCTGCCACACCGCATCTGGCGATGGAGTTGTTCAAGTATCAAAGCAAACTCAATTTTGTGCGCGTCAATTACCGCGGCACGCAACCAGCGGTAAATGCGTTGGTGGCGGGTGAAGTGCAGGTGATGTTCACCGGCGCCGGCTCGGTGATGCCGATGGTGAAGACGGGACGCCTGCGCGCCATTGCGGTGACGACGGCCGAACGCAGTCCGTTGGTACCGGGCTTGCCGACGGTAGCGGAGTCCGGACTGCCGGGTTATGAATTTACTTCGGTGGTCGGTGTGTTTGTGCCGGCAAAAACACCGGCGCCGATTGTTGAGTTATTGAGTCGTGAAATTTCCGCCATTCTCAAGCGACCCGATGTCGCTGAGCCGCTGTTCGAGTCCGGCACCGCCGCACTCGGCAGCACGCCCGAGGATTTCGGTGTGCGGGTGCGCGCTGATATCGAACGCTGGCGCAAGATCATCAAGGACACCGGCATACAGATCGAGTAACAACATGAATGCCCTCGCCCCGCGCGAGCAGGACGAGGGGCGTGGTGAGAGGCGGCGTGCGGCGCGTAATTAGCCGCTTTCCCGCCCGTCATCTGTGCCCTTGCCTTCTGTGCAGAGGGATGGTGGCCAAGCAGGGATAATCAGGATTAAGCAGGAATAAGCAAAAAATTAACAAGGAGAGTTGGAATGTCGGACGAAAGTATCAATTACGACGTGGTGGTGGTGGGGACTGGTAACGCGGCTTGTTGTGCAGCGCTTGCTGCGGTGGAGACCGGCGCACGCGTTGGTATTCTGGAGAAGGCTGCCAAGCGCGACCGCGGCGGCAACAGTGCCCTGACCGGCCACATCCGTTTTGTCTTCAACGGACTTGAAGATCTGCGTCCGCTGGTGAAGAGCACGACCGAGGAAGAGTTGCGCCGGCTACTCGAACGTCTGCCGCGCCGCACCGAGGCCGATATGTGGGATGAGGTGATGCGGGTGACCAATAATCAGTCAGATCAGGACATGCTGCAGGTGCACGTCACCGAATCGCTGAAGACCGTGCATTGGCTGGCGTCGAAAGGCCACGACTGGGTACCCGGTTCGCAGTGGAATGAAAATATTTTGAATCCAAACGGTGGCGGCTGGGGTCTGCAACAACGGCATTGCACCATCCTCGAAAAACTCGGCGCGCAATTTCATTATGAAACCGCTGCCGTTGATCTCATCCGGGATGCCCACGGGCGGGTGACAGGTGTGCAGGCGCTCTCTCCACAGGGGCATGTTCAATTCAATGCGAAGTCTGTTGTGCTCGCCTGTGGCAGCTTCGAGGCGAACCCGCAGATGCGCGCGCAATATCTCGGCCCGGGCTGGGACATGGTGCGTGTGCGTGGCGTGCCGTTCAACACCGGCGACGGTTTGCGCATGGCGCTTAATATCGGTGCCATGGCGCACGGCAGCTGGTCGAGCTGTCACGCCTCGCCGCAGGATATCGATCTGCCGCCATTCACCGTGCCCTCGGGCGTAATTCATGCCGAGAAGAACCGCTACATGCATCCGTATTCGCTGATGGTCAATACCAACGGCGAGCGCTTTATCGACGAGGCCGATGACCTGCGTGGCAAGACCTACGCAAAAATGGGGCGGGCGATTCTCACCCAGCCTGGCGGCGTGGCGTTTCAGATCCTCGATAAAAAAGCCCGTACGATGAATCTGTATCCGCCGAACTATGCGAAGGCGACGACGGCCAAAGCCAACACGCTGGAGAAGCTCGCGCAGGAACTCGATATCAATGTGGCCAATTTCGTGCGCACCATCAGCGAGTTCAATGCTGCGGTGCCGGCTGATCTGCCGCCGTTTTCCACCAACGTCGTGGTGCTCGACGGGCGCAGCACGCGCGGTCTGGCGATTCCGAAGAGCAACTACACCGTGAGGATAGACGAGGCACCCTTTGAGGCCTTCCCGGTCCGTTGCGGCATGACGTTTACTTTCGGTGGCCTGAAGATTGATCCGAAGACCGCACAGGTGCAGCACGTGGCGGGGCGGCCGATTCCTGGCCTCTATGCGGCGGGTGAAATGGCCGGCGGCCTGTGGGTTGGCAATTACGCCTCGGGTTCCGGCATGATGGCTGGTTCGACCTTTGGCAGAATCGCCGGCGCGCATGCCGCCGCGGCGATTCACTAAGGGCGGTCCAGCGGGGCGCTACGCAGCGCCCGGCGTGGGGAAAAAAACGGCCGCCTGCGGGCGGCCGTTGTCGTAACCGCAGAGCCCGGCTCAGGCCGGGCGCGCGCCGCGTGTATATTCCGCTGCGCTAAACATCGAAGGGATATCAATACGGAGGATCGTGTTGTCATCGGGTACTGCGTAGAGCAGTGGTGTGACGAGCTCTTCGAAGATGCCACGCAGGCTGCGCGCGCCGGTTTTGTATTCGAGCGCGATGTCGGCAATCTGGCCGAAGACCTTGTCCTCGACATGCAACTCGACGCCTTCGTTTTTAAAGATCTCGCGGAACTGGTTATAGATCGAGTTTTTCGGCTCGGTGAGGATGCGCACCAGCATGGCTTTGGTCAGTTCCTGGAAGCGCGTGACGATCGGCAGGCGGCCGGTGAATTCAGGGATCAATCCAAACTGAAAGAGGTCGGTGGGTTTGACGCGTGTGTTCAGGCGGTCGAGCACGCCGGCGTCGTCGGCAGCCGAGGTCGACAGAAAGCCGTAGCCGTGGGTTTTGGCCATGATGTCTTCGATGCCGATGAAGGCGCCGCCGCAAATGAACAGCATGTTGGTGGTGTCGACAAAACGGCCGTCGCCGATCTTGACCGGTGCGCCTTCCATGATTTTCAGCAAGGCATGTTGCACGCTTTCGCCGGAGGTGGCGCGCGGCTGGTCGGGGGTGGCTTTCAGTTTGTCGATTTCATCGATGAAGATAATGCCTTGCTGCGCGCGTTTGATGTTGTCGCCGGCCTTGTCGAGCAGGCGCTGCAGGATGGCCTCGATTTCATCGTTGACATAACGCGTCTGCGCCAGCGAGGTGGCGTTGGCGGTGACGAAGGGCACGCCAAGCACGCGCGAGAGCGTTTCGCACATCAAGGTTTTGCCTGAACCAGAGGGCCCGATCAGCAGCACGTTGCTCTTGGCGATCTCGACGCCGTCCTGCTGCATGCGTGCAATCTTGCGGTAGTGTGAATAGACGGCGACGGCGAGGATTTTTTTTGCATCGTCCTGACCGATTACATATTGATCGAGGCATTTGACGATAAAGCTGGGTTTGACGCGTTTGTCGAGCACGGGGTTTTCCTCTCAGGCAATGCCGGCATGATACCGGTGCGGCGGCGCCACGCAATAAAAAAGCCCCTTGCGGGGCTTTTTTATTACGCCGGGGATGAATTACGATCAGGGCTTATTTCTTATAATCCTGATCGATGTTCGGGCGATCCGCGTCGCGGATGCTGTAAGTAAACGACTGTCCGGTTTCGGTGAGCGTGATTTTTTGCAGCGCCGCACCCTTGGTGCCGTCACGCAGCGGATGGACGTTGGCGGTCACTTTATCGCCCGGCTTGATGGTGTTACGCGACCAGCCGGAACGAACCAGATTGCCGGGGCTGGTCAGTTCGATCAGCCACAGGCCCGTATCGGCATCCCCCTGCTTGACGCTGTTTTCGATGTAGATCGCCACGTGCGGGTTGGTCCAGTGCAGTTCCTTCACCACGCCCGACAACGGAATGGTTTTGTCACGATCGAACATCGTGGTCGAGTGGTGTGCCGAGACCGGATAAGCCGCTGCGGCAAGGCCGATGAGCGCTGTGTAGATGGCGGTTTTGCCAATGGAAGTTTTCATATCTGCTCCTTTACGATCGCAATGAATTAGGTTCGTTATTTCGGGGGGATGCGGTTGCCGCCGACATCGTGCTGGATCGGCAGGAATACGTCGTTGCCCCATTTGTCTTTGCCGGGACGGAAGTAGCCCTCCGAGCAGACGCCTTCGACGATGTCATATTTTTGCGCACGCTGGCGGTACCAGATGCGGGTGGTCTTCCATGTTTTTGTCAGCACCTTGGGCGCGGTGATTTCCATTTCGAAGAGCAGCGTGTCCTTGTTTTTCGGGTCGATGCGGATACGCTCTTTGATGTGCATATCGCCGTTGTTTGGTACGCCGGCCGCTTCGCTGATTGTGATATAGGCCTGCGGATGCACGCCGATGGTATCAACAACCAGCGTGTCGCCTTCCCAGTGGCCGATTGAATGGCCATGGAAGGTCGGATCCGGATCGTCCGGGTGTTTGCGGCCGTCGGTATAAATCCGGCGCAGGCGACCACCGTCCGATTCACCGAGCATGGTGACGCGGCCAGGGGTCATCAGGACCTCCATCGAATTGTGCGACACCAGCATCCAGCCCGGCATCGCTTCCGGCAGGCAGTTGACGAAAATGGGTGGCGGGCGGCCGGCTTTTTCTTCGGCGAGCATCCAGGTGACTTGTTCCATCGCCTTTGTATTCCACGGTGGCATGTCGGTCTTGGCCTTGCGATCCTGATCCGAAATGTTGGGTGTCCACACGCCTGTCCAGTCGGGTAGCGTGGCGATATCCGCCCAGTCTTTTGCAGTCGGCGCCGGATTGATCAAAGGCTTTTGTGCCGGTGCCGCGGCGTTGGCGGTGCCCAGCGTTAAAGCCAGTGCAGCCAGCACTAATGCTCGTATCGTTAACGTCATGCGTATTTCCCCCGTTTTGATGTATTGATCGGCGTGACACGTGATACCGCCGGTATTGTTGTTATCGTCCAGCACGATCAGCGGTGCGAGGACGTTCGTTGCTGCCAGCTTCAAAAAATACTACAGGTTCGTTTCCATTGTCTATCGGTGTTCGCATTCTTGATGCATGACAAATTTTTCGCTCACCCAGTCATGCTTAGCCGCCCATGCCCGGCTGCAGCGTAAAGCCGACCCAGCGGCCGCAGGTGATCACCGCAACCCAGAACAGCAGTGAAAGTGCGCCGGCAAGGCGCGCGCTTGGCGGCGGTGTGGTCATGGTGTCCCAGGTGGCGACGCTGCCATTGATGCCGAACTGAAACACCAGCATGTTGACACCGGCGGCGGCGAGGAAGCCGAATTTGAGCAGGAACCAGGTGTTGTGCCCGTAGGTCAGCGCATTGGAGGAAAAAAGCAGTGCGCCGGAGACGGCGGCGACCGCAAACGCAATCCAGGTCACAGGCAATACCGAGCCGGTCACCCGTCTGACCGCGCGCTCGATGGAGGCCCAACCCAGCAGGCGCAGGTCGACAATCGAGATCGAGCCGACAACCAGGACGATGGCCAGCACGTGGATCGATTCAATCCACGGGAAGGACGATTCGCCCTCACGTATTTCAGTGGCAATCGCGGTGGCCTCAATGGCGCGCAGTACGGTATCCAGATCCATGGCTTGCATCCTTCGTTCGAGAAGCGCCAACCGCAGCGGGACGCATCCCGCACCGGCGCTGCGTTAATTACAGATAGGCGATCCAGCGGCCGGCGAAAACGATCCCCGCCCACAGTAGTAACGACAGCATGGCAATCGCACGCCCCGTTGCCACGCGCTTGTCCCAGAATCCGCTATCGCCGTTAAGCGCCCGTTGCGACAGTAGCGTGACGATCAATACAACCGCGAGCAAACACATCTTCAGCTGGAAAAACGGGTTCGTCAGCGCGCGTGCCGGTTCGCCGATGATGAGTATCAGGCCGGAGGCCAGCAGCACCGGCAACGACCACCAAACGACCGGTCGGAAACGCTCAGAAACACGAGCCAATGTCTGGTCGGTGCCGGCGACGCCGAGCAGTCGCAGGTTGATCATCAGCACTGACGAAAGTAGTGCGGCAATCGCCAGTATGTGCACGGTCTGCACCAGCGGCACCACCCATTTAGTGGCTTGGATGGCCTGGCTTAATGCCGTGGCGTCGATGGTGTCGCAGAAATCCAGCAGTGCTTTGGTTTTCATGTTTTCAGGCGCGGCGTAAACCGCGCGTCGTTATGAATGATGTGGAGTGGGTGCCGTCAATCGCCTGCCGGCGACTATTTCTTGACGGCTTCGGTTGCAGTATCCAGCTGCGGTGCATAGCGTTGATGGCAGCCACGGCAGGCCTCGTAGATTTCACCACCGGCGTCAAACACTGCCGCGGGGTTTTTGGCTTCGGCCGCTTTCATGGCTTTTTCCGCAGTGTCGGTGAGGCGCCGCACCGCTGTCATCCATTCCTTGTTGTCACGTGCGCGGCCTTCTAGCATCAGCAGATTAGCCGCTTCGGCAATGGTCGCCGCACTGCTGCGCACGGCCATCCACTGCTCTTCGGTTTTTGGCTGGATCTCCTCGGTGCCTTTTTTAGTGATCACTGTTTTCACCGAATCCCATACACCATCGGCGGCCGGGTCGATGACCAGCAACATAAACTGCTTGAGGTCGAGGATGGTACGGAAGGGCGGCGCCGGCGGGGCGGGCGGCGGTGCTTCCTTGCAGGCAATGAGGCCGAATACAGGCAGCAATAGCAGCAGGCGCAGGTTCGCTCGCATGGGTTCCTCGCTTCGGTTGGGACGATCGATCGGGTGTTGCTATTATTATTTTTTTGGATGCGGCGGGTTGCAGGCGTCATATTACACCACTTCGCCTTTTTAGCCGACGCCAACCGATCACCACGCCGGTCAGACTGAAAAAAAATCCACCGCCGCATAACAGCATGATCAACCCGCTACGCAGGGCAGGCCTGTCTGCCAAAGCGGGGAAGTCGAGCGTGTGCAGCGCGCGGAAGGCCCAGCGGTAGGCGCGGCGCGAGGCGTCGAGCTTTTCAATGATGCGGCCGTCGGCACCGTCAATCTGCCACCACGTCTGGCCACAGATAATGCGGAATACCGTGCCATCTGCAGTGCGTGAGCGGGCCGCATAGGCATCGTCATCAGCGGCGTTTATACAGCGCGGGCCGAGGCGTGTGGCCGCGCGCTGGACATCGTCGACGGTCAGCGGGTCGGTGATGATACGGCCGGCGAAGCGTGACCACTCGATTTCGTGCCGTCCCGCGGGCGATGCTGCATGATCCGCAAGTTCGCCGGCTGTTAGCGGCGGGCCACTGAGCGTGGCGATTTCATCTGCCTGTGGCCGGCCGTCGAAAAATAGCAGGCCGTGATCCATCGATAGCCAGCCGCTCGCAATCCAGGTCAGCACGAAGACCGCGCAGGCGAGACCCGTGACGTGATGCCAGTACATCCAGCCGCGAAACGGTGAGGCGAGTTTGTGCAACCTTAAAACCCCCAGCAGCGCGCCGCTGATGGCGCCGAGCAGGCACGCCAACGCCAGCCACCAGACCGTGGTG
Source organism: uncultured beta proteobacterium (assembly GCA_903913965.1). Taxonomy (GTDB): domain Bacteria; phylum Pseudomonadota; class Gammaproteobacteria; order Burkholderiales; family SG8-41; genus PALSA-1004. The sequence goes on along the minus strand of CAIWNB010000331.1, from coordinate 551 downwards.
TCCCAGGCCGCCCAGTGTTTGCGTAGCACGGTCGGATAGATCCAGTGCAGTACGCTGCCGGCGTAATTGAAGAGGCGCTCGCTGCGTGTCGTGTCGCGCACGACTTCCCCAGTCACGCTCGAAACATAGAGCTCAAGGCCGGCCGCGTCGTTGAGCGCGAGGTGAAAGAGCGGGCGGTGGCTGTCCAGATTGTTGGCGACGGTCCATTGGTCGTGAACGACGGTGTCGATTAATTTGACCTGAGTGGTGTCGAGGCCGCGGGTGGCAGCATGGCTGCTTGCGCTGGCCAGTGCGAAGGCGGCGTCGACGATCAATGGTGCGCCGCTTGTCGCTTCATGCGCGAGTAGCGTGTTGTCAGAGGTGAGCGCGATGTAGACGGCTCGTCCGCCAGCGGTGACCAGACGCAGGCGGGCAATATCGTCGCGGCCGAACGTCGCCAACGCCTGTGCGGGTGGCAGTGTTAGCGGTAGCGGCTCAGCTGGAAGGCTGGGCAACCCTGCAACCCGTTCGCTTTCGCTCAATTCCGGAAACGGCACCCAGTGCATCACCGC
>CAIWNB010000330.1 GCA_903913965.1 uncultured beta proteobacterium | reverse complement strand
GGCATCCTGCACGGCGGCCTGCAAGGCGGCGATCAGCTTGTCCATGATCGGCTTCGGCGTGCCTTTGGGCGCGTAGAAACCATGCCAGACGACGACTTCAAAACCTTTCATGCCCTGTTCGGCGAGGGTCGGCACTTCTTTGAGCGCGGCGACGCGCTGCGCCGAGGTGACACCGTAGACCTTGACCGTGTTGGCCTTGATCTGCTGCGTCGTATTGGTGGTCTGGTCGCACATCAGGTCGACTTGACCGCCGAGCAGATCGGTCATCGCCGGGGCCGTGCCTTTGTAGGAGATCGAGGTCAGGTCGGTCTCGATCCGGCTCATGAACAGCAGACCGCAGAGGTGTGAGGCGGCACCGATGCCGGCGTTGGCGTAATTGAGTTTGTCCTTGTTCGCCTTGAGGTAAGGCAGCAGCTCTTTAAGATTATTCGGCGGCAGGGATTTCTTGCCGAGCATCGTCATTGGCACGTCGGCGACCTGGCCGATGAATTCAAAATCATTCATCGTGTCGTAGGGCAGCGTGCGATACAGCGCCGGCGCGGTGGCCATGCCGATGTGCATCAATAGCAGCGTGTAGCCGTCGTTTTTCGCTTTGGCGACCTTGTTGATGCCGATGGTGCCGCCGGCGCCACCGGTGTTTTCCACCACCACCTGCTGTTTGAGCGTGTTGGTGAGGGTGACGCCGAGATTGCGCGCCAGCGTATCGGTGGGGCCGCCTGCGGCAAATGGCACGACGACCGTGATGGATTTGTTCGGATAGTCCTGGGCGCTGGCGGTGAATGTCGCTGCCACAAGGCAGGCCACCGCGACACGCGTTAAGTTTGAAAGCATGAAAATCTCCTCGGTTATTGTTTTAAACGGTTATCACACAATGCTTAAAGATAACATTTTTATGCTCTAGGGGTTGAAGGACAGGCTACTCGGAAATGCGCGCACCGTCCTGCCGCCGGTCGTGGTGCATTGATCTAGCGCAAAAAATCCTCGATTTCCGCCGCCAGCGCTTGCGGCTGGTCGTGATGCAGCATATGGCCGCAGCCGGCCAGCGTGACCTCGGCAAGCTGGGCAAAAGCCGCTTTACGTTCGGCAAATTGCCGGGCGTCGTCGCCGCGCCAGCCCGGGGCGCTTGAGGCATCGCCGCGCACCCATAACACCGGTGCCGTAATTTGCCGCCAGCAGGCGAGCAGTTCTTCAAGACGGCTCAGCACCGGATTGACGATCTTGTGTTTGGGATCGCTGCGCAGTTCGATGAGTCCGGCGGCGGTTTCGTGCGCCCAATGAGGCGCGAGGAACGCGGCCTGTGCCGCCGTCAAGCGCGGATTGTTTTTTTGCATGCGGGCGGCCACCGCCTCGAACGAGGCATAGGTTTTGAAGACCGGCGGCGCGTTAAGCTGGTCGAGCCAGCGCGTATAACGTGGCGCCGCTGCGCCGGCTTCAGTGCGGGCGGCACCAAAACCTTCGAGCGAGACCAGCTTTGCCACGCGCTGCGGCCGGATCCCGGCATAGGTGCAGGCGACGTTGCCGCCCATGCTGTGGCCGATGAGGTTGACCGGCGCCTCCGGTTGATAGAGGTTCAGCAGCGCGTCGAGGTCGGCGTAATAGTCGGGGAACCAGTAGCCCTCGCGCGCCCATGCGCTCTGGCCGAAGCCGCGCCAGTCGGGGGCGATGACATGCCACTCCCCGCCGAAACAATCGACCAGAAACTGGAAAGAGGCCGAGACATCCATCCAGCCGTGCAGCAGAAATAGTTTTGGTGCGGTCGGGTCGCCCCAGGTGCGCACGTGATAGCGCAGGGTGCGGATGGTGTGGAACTGCGAGCTGCAGGGTTTCATATGGCGAGTGTGCTGAGAAACGCGGATTCTGCGCGCATACCGGCGCTTGCGGCTAGTGGGTTCTGCGTCTGCGCTTGCCTCAGCACCTGCGCGTTAAAGCGCGGCCTGAAACAGCCGCCTGTTCATAAGCGGGATGTCAGGCGCGCGGTGGCGTGGCGCCTTGCCCGCGCAAATTGAGCCACGACAGCAGCGCCAAGCTGGCGGCCAGCAGCAACATGCCGGCGATTTCAACGCGATTGAAGTTCTCGCCGTAATGCAGGTGGGAAAACAGGATGCCGAGTGCCGGTACCGCCATCATGCCCAGACCGGCGACGCCGGCCGACAACTGTTTGAGTATGAACAGCCACAACAGCCAGCCTAAGGCGGTGGCAACCACTCCGCTGGCAAATATCAGGAGGATGAAATAGCTGTTCCACACCACCGGTTTTGATGGCACTACGAGGGCGATCGCGCAACAGACCAGGCCGCCGAGGAAGAGCTGCCAGGTGGTGACGGTGAGCAAGTCGAAATCGCTGCGGCTGCGCCAATCTTTGGCGATCACGGTGCTGATCGCCCAACTGACGCCGGAGAGTACGGCGAGTACACGGCTGAACAGGCTGCCAGAAAAATCCCAGGGTTCGAGCACCAGCGTCAGTCCGCAACCGGCCAGCGCGACGCCCGCCCATTGCAGGCCGCGGATACGCTCACCGAGGGCGAGCCATGCGAAGAGGAGCGTCCAGAACGGAAAGGTGTAGATCAGCACGGCAGATTTGCCCACCGCGCCTTCGACCAGCGCCCAGCTCGACAGGCAGAGAAAACCGGTGGTTTGAAACAGACCCAGCAGAAAGGTGCGCGTCAGCGGCGGTGGTGCGAGTGGTTTTTTTAAAATTTTCAGCACGCCGAACATCACCAGCGAGCCAAAGATGCAGCGCAGCGCGGAAAAATCAAACGGGCCGCTGAAGGCCAGGCCTTCTTTGACGACGATCCAGTTATAAGACCAGATAAACCAAAGCGCACAGACAAAAGGGATCGCGCGGCGTGTCTGGGGTGTGGTGGCCATGGTGTGCAGAGTTGCCGTTTCTGAGTGACAGAACGGCGCCGGGCATAGTGCCCTGTCGTCACATCGGCAATCCGTTCAGCGAGCCAAACGGATGCCTGTGTGCCGTGCGCCCGGCCGCATTGTCAGCGTAATTCGTTGCGGCGAGCTTGCGCTTCGTCAAGTTGTCGTTGCGCGGTGACCACATCCTGCTCGAGCGCTTTGATGCGTTGATCGTAGCTATCGGTGGTGCGAACCCCGGTTTTGGTGCCTATGCGTTCCTCGGGTTTGGGTTCGCGGTTGCTCTCCAGCACCGCCTTGACGCGTTCCAGATTTTGTTTGGCTTCGCTGAGATCGCTGTTGGCGGTATCGATGTTTTGTTGACGTCCGGCTGTCCCGCCGGTCGCCGCACCGCCGGTGGCCGCCGGGTTCGGCGCTGATGATGGCCCCGGCGTCGAGATATTCGACGGACGCACGACCAGCGGTTTTGATTCTTTCGCGCCGGGGGCCGGTTTGTCGCCAAAGACGATATGTCCGTCCGGCATCACCGAGCGGTAAATCGCCGGTGCCTGGGCTGGCGTCTGGGCGGCTGCGACCACGCTAAACAGTGCGATGAAAAGGCAAAGGGTGAGGCGCATGGGTGACTCCGCAGAGGGGCCCGGCAGCTGGGTAGTGTCGCCGGCAGAGGCTGGAATCTGACGGTGAAACGCTGGACTGTCAAGGTTGCCGCAGCGGTTCTTGCGGGAATGGCCGGTATCACCGTGGTGCCGCCTCGCCTTTGCGAACAGTTGTTGTGCAAACAGATACTTGCGTAATAGGTCAGGCCGGTACTCAAGAGGCGACGGACACGCTAAAATGATGGCATGCCGACGCCCCCTTTTGTTCACCTTCGCCTGCACAGCGAATACTCGATTACCGACGGTATTGCGCGGATCGATGACACCGTGGCGGCGGCCAAAGCCGACGGCATGCCGGCGCTCGCACTCACCGATCTGTCGAATGTGTTCGGCATGGTCAAGTTTTACCGCGCGGCACGCAGCAAGGGCATCAAACCCATCATCGGCTGCGATGTGTGGATTGAGAATGAAACCGACCGCGACAAGCCGCATCGCCTGCTCTTGCTGTGCCAGTCGCGTGACGGCTATCGCAACCTGTGTGAACTCGTCACCCAGGCCTACCGCGTCAACCAGTATCGCGGTCGCCCGGAGATCAAGCGCGAATGGCTGGCCGCACCGGCCGGTGACGGACTGATCGCGCTGTCGGGGGCGCATCTCGGCGACGTCGGCATGGCGCTGTTGGCCGGCAACCTGAAACAGGCGCAAAGCTATGCGCGGGCGTGGGCGAAGCTGTTACCGCGACGCTATTACCTTGAAGTGCAGCGCCTGCCGGCATTTGCCGGCGCAGCCACGATCGAGGATTGCGTGCAGCAGACGTTGCAACTCGCCTCCGAACTCAAACTGCCGGTGGCGGCAACGCATCCGGTGCAGTTCTTAAAGACCGAGGAATTCACCGCCCACGAGGCGCGGGTCTGTATTGCCGAAGGACAGATGCTGGCCGACCAGCGCCGGCCGCGCCACTTCAGCACCGACCAGTATTTCAAGACGCAGGCTGAGATGGTCGAGTTGTTTGCCGACATCCCGCAGGCGCTGGCCAACACCTATGAAATCGCGCGGCGCTGCAACCTGTCGATCGAACTCGGCAAAAGCCGCTTGCCGTTGTTTCCCACGCCCGAGGGCAAGACGCTCGACGATTTTCTGCGCGAGCGCGCTCATGAAGGGTTGGTTCAGCGTCTGGCCCAGCTGTATCCCGATGCTGAAGAGCGCAGCAAACGCGTCGCCGAATATGAGGCGCGGCTTGAGTTCGAGATTAAAACCATCATACAGATGGGGTTCCCTGGCTACTTCCTGATCGTTGCCGACTTCATCAACTGGGCCAAAAACAACGGCGTGCCGGTGGGGCCGGGGCGCGGTTCGGGTGCGGGTTCGTTGGTGGCCTATTCAATGGGCATCACCGATCTTGATCCCCTGCGCTACAAGCTGCTGTTCGAGCGCTTCCTCAACCCCGAGCGGATTTCGATGCCCGACTTCGACATCGACTTCTGTCAGGACGGGCGCGATCGCGTGATCGATTACGTGCGCCAGAAATATGGCGCCGACAGTGTTTCGCAGATCGCCACCTTCGGTACCATGGCGGCCAAGGCGGTGGTGCGCGATGTCGGCCGCGTGCTCGATTTGGGGTACAACTTTTGCGACCAGATCGCCAAGCTGATTCCGTTCCAGCCGGGTAAGCTGATCACGCTGGAAATGGCGCGAGACATGGAGCCGGTGCTGCGCGAGCGTGAAAAGAACGAAGAGGAGGTGGCGCGCCTTTTGGAACTCGGCGGCCAGCTCGAAGGCATGACGCGTAACGTCGGTATGCATGCCGGCGGCGTGTTGATCGCGCCGGGCAAACTCACCGAATTTTGTCCGCTCTACATGGCCGAAGGCTCATCGTCGGCGGTCAGCCAGTTCGACAAGGACGACGTCGAGGCTGCGGGCCTCGTCAAGTTCGACTTTCTTGGTCTGACCACCCTGACCATCCTCGATTGGACGCTGCGTTACATCAAGCGCCTCGATCCCGCCTACAACACGCCGCTCGAATTGCTGCCGCTCGATGACGTCGCGGCATACCGAATTTTTGCCGTCGCCAATACCTCGGCGGTGTTCCAGTTTGAATCACGCGGCATGCGCGACATGTTGAAGCAGGCGCGGCCCGACCGTTTTGAAGACATTATCGCCTTGGTCGCGCTGTATCGACCGGGACCGATGGACCTGATCCCGGATTACATCGCGCGCAAACACGGCAAGCGCTTTGATTATCCGGAGCCGCGTGTCGAGTCGATTCTGGCCGAGACCTACGGCATCATGGTCTACCAGGAACAGGTCATGCAGATGGCGCAGATCATCGGCGGTTACTCGCTCGGTGGCGCCGATTTGCTGCGGCGTGCGATGGGCAAGAAAAAGGCCGAGGAGATGGCCGAGCATCGCAGCATCTTCCGCGAGGGGGCTGGCAAAAACGGATTGAAGGAGGCGAAGGCCGACGAACTCTTCGACTTGATGGAGAAGTTCGCCGGCTATGGCTTTAACAAGTCGCACGCCGCAGCCTATGCGCTGGTGGCCTATCACACGGCCTATTTCAAGGCGCATCATCCGGCCGCCTTCATGGCGGCCAACTTGTCGGCCACCATGGATGACACCGACAAGGTGAAGATGCTCTATGAGGACGCCCTTGCCAACAAGCTGAAGATCTTGCCCCCCGATATCAACAGCGGCGAATATCGGTTTGTGCCGATTGATGTGCAGACGCTGCGCTATGGTCTTGGTGCGGTCAAAGGCACTGGCGAATCGGCGATTAATTCGGTGGTTGCCGCGCGCGCCAAGGACGGCCCCTTCCGCGATCTCTTTGATTTTTGTGAGCGTGTCGACAAACGGTTGGTCAACCGGCGCGTCGTCGAGGCGCTGATACGCGCCGGTGCTTTCGATGCCATCGACGACAACCGCGCTCGTTTGCTCGCCTCGGTCGGTGTTGCGCTGGGGGCGGCCGAACAAAACGAACGCAACGCGCAGCAGGTCAGCCTGTTTGGCGGGGCGGGTGAATCGGCGCAGGCGCGGCCCGCCATGGTCGAGGCCGCACCGTGGGATCGCCGGGTGTTTTTGCGCGAAGAAAAAACCGCACTTGGCTTTTATCTCTCGGGCCATCCGTTCTCGGCTTACAAGGATGAGATCGGCCAGTTTGTGCGCACCACCCTTGACCGCTTGCAGGCCTCGCAGGGGTATGGCAATAGCGCGCCGGCGCAGTTGATCGCCGGGGTGGTCGAGTCGGTGCGTTTCATGAAGACGGCGACCTCGCGTCTGGTCATCATTGCGCTCTCCGACGGCAATGCGACGCAGGAAATTGTCATCTATGGTGAGAACTTCGACCAGTACCGCAAAATGGTGGTCGACGATGCGGTGCTGGTGATGGAGGTGAAGGTGCGCAACATCACGCGCGGCGGTGATGATGGCGAAACCTTTGTGCGCATCACCGCGGAAAAAATTTATGACCTGGAGGCGGCGCGCAACAAATTTGCGCGGGGCGTGCGCCTGACCTGCAACGGCCAGTCGTCAGCGACGAAGCTGCGTGAATTGCTGCAGCCCTACCGCAACGGCAGTTGTCCGGTGACGCTGGTCTATCACAATCAAAAAGCGAGCTGCGAGATCCAGCTCGGCACCGAATGGCGCATCAGTATCAACGATAACCTGATGCAGTCGCTGGGGGCCTGGCTCTCCGAGGATAACGTGCAGGTTTTCTACGCCTGACGAGGGGTTCGCCGGCGGCGTTTATTCAGCCTTCAGATTTGCACTCTTTACCACCCGCGCCCAGCGTGCGATTTCCGTGTTGATAAAAGTCTGAAAAGCCGCCGCGCTGTCGCCGATCGGTTCGAGTGCATTGGCGGCGAGTTTCTCGCGCACATCGGGCATGTTCAGAACCCGTACGATGTCTGCGTTCATTTTGTTGACGATCTCGACCGGTGTGGCCGCCGGTGCGATCAGGCCGTTCCAGGTGGCGGCTTCGAAGCCGGGCAGGCCCGCTTCCGCCATGGTCGGAGTTTCCGCCATGTGCGGCGTACGCTTCGCAGAAGAGACGGCAAGCACGCGCAGGCGTCCCGCGCGGGCGAATGGCAGCACCGAGGTGAGGTTGCCGAAGGTCATCGGAATGTGGCCGGCAACGACATCGGTGACGGCCAGGCTGCCACCCTTGTACGGCACATGCGTAATGTCGACGTTCGCCATCACCTTGAACAGCTCGCCGGCCAGATGCGATGAGCCGCCAATGCCGCCCGAACTGAACGTCAGTTGACCGGGTTTCGCCTTCAAGAGTGCGGTCAGTTCCTTCAGCGACTTGACCGGCACGCTCGGATGCACGACCAGCACGTTCGGCGTTTGCGCGGCATTCGACAACGCGGTGAGATCAGTTTGCTTGTATGGCACTTTGGCCAGCAGGCTGAAATTGACGGCGTAGGCGGAAGTTGCCATCAGGATGGTGTAGCCGTCAGCCGGCGATTTGGCGACAAAATCATTACCGATCGAAGTGCCGCCCCCCGGTTTGTTCTCGATGATCACATTCTGCGACCACAGTTCGGTGAGTTTGGTGCCGATCAGGCGTGCGAGCACATCGGTCGATCCGCCGGCCGCGAGCGGAACGATCATGCGTACCGGTTTACTCGGAAAGCTCTGCGCGGCAGCGCTTGCTGCAAGCACGCTGAACACACAACATACGGCGACGCGCACCGGGGTGGCTGAGACGAATTGACGGTGGCGCAACGATGTGTTGATGGAATGCCGCTGGTTCATGGGTTTGTTCTCCAGAGTGATCCGGTTAAGCGATGAATTTGTAATATACTCAAAATCAGCCGGTAAAAATATACGCGCACCACTATGAGGCGTACTTTGCATGACGGCACATCATTGGCGCGTTTTTTTCGGCGCCCCAGCCATGGAGATTTGAATTGAGTTCAGGTAAAGGCGTGCTGTTTGTTCCTTATCATCAAACGCTGGATCTGCTGACGGTTGATGATGCGTTCCGCGTCTGCGAACAGGTGTATCAGATGCATGCGGATGGCAGCGTTGTGCTGGCCGTGCCGCCGAGTTTCAAGCTCGATGTCGCCGAGGGCTTCAACAACCACTGGCATGTCAAGGGCGCTTTCCTGAAGGATCTGCCGGCCACCGGCATCCGCCTCTATAACTATTATGACGATGGTGTACGCAACACCGTTGGCATGTTGAGCTGCGCGCGTTACATCATGTTGTCGGACCCGCACACCGGCGAGCCGCTGGCGATCGTCGACGAGCACTGGAGCTATGTGTTGCGTAGCGCAGCGTCGGCCGTCGTCGCCTGCAAATGGCTGGGGCCGAAAGCGCCCAAGGTACTCGGTCTGGTCGGTATCGGTTCGATGGGTACCGCCGCGCTGCGCTGCCTCACCCGCATGTATCAATTTGATGAGATACGCTGCACCTCGCGCCGCGTTGAAACGCGCGAGGCCTTCGCCGAAAAATGGTCGCTTGAAACCGGCGTGAAAGTTGTTGCCAAGGAAAGTATCGAAGAGGTCGTCAGGGGTGCCGATGTGATTGTCGGCGGCACGACTTCGGGTGACATTGTCAGCCGCGAACCCTGGGTCAAGCCGGGGGCGACCTTTATCTCGCTGGCGCGTCGCGAACTCGATCCGGCCGGCTGGTCGAAGATGGACAAGGTGGTTGTCGACAGCTGGGAATTCAACATGCTGCAAAAGGAATTCCGCCGTACCGTCGACAGCGGTTTGTTCTCGCGCGAACAACTGCATTGCGAGATTCAGGATCTGGTCGCGGGCCGCGCGCCCGGGCGCGAGCGTGACGATGAGCGCATCCTGATTCATACGACGGGGCTGGTCTCGCAGGATATCGCGCTGGCGCATTTCCTCTACAAACGGGCGCTCGAAACCGGTCGCGGCATGTGGCTGCCGGCAGCGCATCTGCCGCCGCAATGAGCGCGGACGGGACCAAGGCGCTGCTTGACGGGCGCCTGTCGCGTGAGCGCGTCAAGTCGCTGTTCATCGAGCTGATCCGCGTGCCCAGTCCGCAGACGGCGCTGCTCGAAGAAGAGCCTTTACTGAAAAAATTTATTGTCGAAGCGATCGAGCCGCGTCTGCGCGCGATGGGCGTGACCGATATCGATTACGACCCGATGGGCAACCTGATCGCGCATTACGGTCGCAATACCAGCGGCCGTTCACTGCTGCTGGTCGCCCACGCCATGAACCAGCCGCCGGCGACCATGGCCGAGCCCTATGCCGGCACCGTCATCGACGGTGCGCGATTTGAACTCCCCGGCGAATGCGTGCTCGGCAAGGGCGCGAGTGAACAGAAATCAAATATTGCCGCCATGCTGCATGCGATGGAGACAGTGATTGTGGCCGCTCCGGATTTTGCCGGTCGCCTGACCTTCATCTGTGCGCTCTCCGGCGAAACCGGCAAGCATGACGCGATGCGCAGCGCGATCGAACACGGCAAGGTCAGCGCCGACATGGCGGTGCTCTACGGTAACAGCCTCAAGATCACCCTCGGTAATCGCGGTCGCATCGATGTTTTCGTGACCGTCAAGGGCGCGCCCTGCCATTCCAGTCGTCCGCAGCAGGGTTCCAACGCCATCACCGGTGCATTGGAGGCGATCCGGCTGGTCACCGCCCTCAAGCTGCAAAAGACCCATGCGGATCTCGGCGGCCAGTCGCTGACCGTCAATCGCATCAAGAGTTATCCGGAATCCACGCACACCGTACAGGAGCGTTGTGAATTCACCATCGACCGCCGTTTGCTGCCGGGCGATGATCCTGACACCGCCTTCGAAGAGATCAAACGTGCGCTCGCGCCGTTGCAGTCGTTCAGGGATCCAGTCAGCGACCAGCCGTTCGGCCTTGAGGTCAGGCTCGGGCCTTTCATGTATCCGTCGCTGGTGGGGACTGATTCCCCGGTGGTAGAGGCGCTGCAAGCGGCGAGCCTTGCAATGCTGGGGCAGCCAGCGGAAACCTATTACGCGTCGGCGGCCTTTGATCAGGGCTATCTCAACCACATCGGCATTCCGACCGCGAACTACGGGCCCGGCGAAGAGCGCTATGCCCACACTGATAACGACATGGCCTCGGTCGAGCGCACCTTCGACGCGGCACGGGTCTATGCGTATCTGCTGATGAACCATCTGACACGGAGTTGAATCGATGAAACCGGTATTCAAAGTGATGTCGCTCGCCAGCCACCCGGTGGACAGCATGGATGGCGGGCGCGGCGAAAAGCTCAAATTGATCAACACCGCGCTCGGCACCCACAATGTCGACGTGCATTTGAACCGGCTGGCGCCGGGCGGTGCGCGCGGCAAGTTGCACCATCACACGAAGGCGGACAACGTCTACATCGTCAAGCGCGGGGTCGGCACGCTCACCGTCGAAGGTGAGACGCGCAGCGTGCACGAGGACGACGTGATCTTCATTCCAGCCGGCATGAGACATTCACTGAGCAACCTCGGCGACGAAGTCTTCGAGATTTTCGAGATCTATGCGCCGGCCGGCGAGCATTTCGACTTCGTGCTCGACGAGTAGCGGCTGCAGGCGTTTCTACAATGTGCGCGCTGCGCTGCAAAGCAGGGCGTATCGGTGTCAACGACAACCTGATGCAGCCGCCGGATGCCTGGCTGCACAAATAAACGTCAAGGTTTTATACGGCTAGTCCGGGGGGATGCACATGAAGCAGTGGCTGCAGGTTTTTGCGGTATCTTTTTTTTGGGTCTGCGCGGCGTTGCCCGTCGCGCAGGCGGCGGATGCCGCCGCGAGCCGTCACAAGGTGGTGTTTCAGGTCAGTGATAATGACCCGGCCAAGTGGAACCTGGCGCTGAACAACATCCGCAATATCCAGCAGGATCTGGGACGTGAGAATGTCGAGGTTGAACTGGTCGCCTACGGCCCCGGTCTCAATATGCTGAAGCTGGACTCGGCAGTGGCGGCGCGGGTGGCCGAAACGCTCGGCAATGGCGCCGGCATACTGGCCTGCGAGAACACTATGCGCGGGGCAAAACTGACCAATACGGACTTGCTGCCCAACATCAGTTTTGTCAAAGCCGGTGTGACTGCATTGATGCTGCGCCAGCGCGAAGGCTGGGCCTATATACGGCCTTGAACGGCGCGCGCCGGCGGCTTAGGTGCCGGCCGTTTGCGTGGCGTCCATGATTTCGCGTGCCCGTGCCAGCGCACCGGCACGGTTGGCATGCAGGCTGTGTGGCCCCATCGCATCGAGCAGACCGGAGCGCCGCATCAATGAGGCCGGTTGCACCTGCGCATTGCAGGCGAGCAGTGTGATGCCGCGCGCATACAAATCGTAGAGCACGGTCTCCAACGTGTTAGCGGAGGTGGAGTCCATGTAGATTACGTGCTCAAGGTCGAGGATGACGACGCGCTGTGTTTCGAGTTGGGCACGTGAGAGGATTTCCAGGGTGTCGGCGGCGCCAAAGAATAGCGCACCGCGCGATTCATAGAGCGTCACGCCGGCGGGGATCGACGGCTCGTCTTCAGGGCGCACACGTGTGATCTCTGTCACCTGGGCAAGCCGGCGGATCAAGATCAGCGCTGCTGACAGCACGCCGACTTCTACCGCGATGGTCAGGTCAAACACCACTGTCAGCACAAACGTCGATAGCAGCGTGCCCATGCGGCCGTGCGAGTAACGCGTCATGGTCTTGAACTGGCTCCAGTCACCCATGTGTAGCGCGACGACCATCAGGATGGCCGACAGGCAGGCCAGCGGAATATGTTTGGCCAGCGGGGCGGCGACGAGTATCACGATCAACAGTGTGACGGCATGTACCATGCCGGCAACCGGCGTGCGACCGCCGTTGCGGATGTTGGTACTGGTGCGGGCGATCGCGCCGGTGGCCGGGATGCCACCGAAAAACGGCACCACGATATTGGCGATGCCCTGCGCGATTAACTCCTGGTTGGCGTCATGCTTGTCCTTGATCATGCCATCGGCGACCACCGCGCAGAGCAGTGATTCAATCGCGCCGAGCAGTGCGATGGTGACCGCCGGCACAATCAAATGGCGCAGATGTTCGAGACTCAGGTCGGGCGCGGCGAAGGCCGGCAAGGTTTGCGGGATGCCGCCAAAACGGCTACCGATGGTTTCGACCGGCAGATCGAAAAAGGCGGCGGCCAGTCCGCCCAGCACCAGCACAGCGACCGGGGCGGGCAGTTTTTTGTTGCACGCCGCCGGCCACAAGACCAAAAATAACAACGATGCGGTGGCGGTCGCCACTGTGTAGCCGTCGGTGGTGTGCAGTGCGCCGCCCAGCGTTTTGATTTGCGCAAAAAATTCTGCCGGCAGGGGGCCGGTTTGCAGGCCG
>CAIWNB010000329.1 GCA_903913965.1 uncultured beta proteobacterium | reverse complement strand
GCTTACCGAGCAGCAAAAGGTTAAGCCCGGTGGCTTTGAGGCGTTGTGTAATCCGGTCGCGCAGGCGGAGATGCTCAATGCACACGGCTGCGAATTCAATGTCGTGATGGGTTTGTGTATCGGGCACGATAGCCTGTTCTTTAAATACGCCAAGGGCCTGACAACCGTGCTGGTGGCCAAGGATCGCGTGCTCGGCCATAACCCGATTGCCGCGCTGAATCTCGCCGACAGTTACTACAGCAAACTTTACGGCCCGCTCAAACCGGCCAAGCCGCCGAAATTGCCGCCTGCGGGGCGGCGCGATCATAGCCGCACTACCGAGTAGCGCGATTACGGCCGGCGGTCTGTTCGACGCCAGAAGAAGCGTGAATCGACCCGACAGTTGGTGAGCCTTGCCGATGGTTGTTATGCAGCTTGAATATAAATTCGACCCGAAGTAGTACTGAGATCTTTAAGTTGTTTTATCATGCTGCTGTGTTCAGCGATCCTTGTGGGGGGGATGGCCATGAAGCAGCGGGGGGCTGCCGGCGCTTGTCGGTATGGTTTTTGGGGGGCAGGCACCTTGTGTCTGACGGTGATGTCGGCTTCAGCGATGGCAACCGGTTTTTTTCTGAACCAGCAAAGTGTGCAGGGACTCGGTCGCAGCGACGCCGGTAATGCGGCGGCGGCCAGTGATGTCAGCACGGTTTATTACAATCCGGCCGGCATGCCGTACTTGTGGCGCGACGATGCCGCTGGCGGAGCGGATACGCGCTTCGCTATCGGCGCCCAGTTAATCGTGCCGCGTGCCCAGCATCTGAACACTGGTTCGACTGCCACCACGCCCCTGAGCGGGGGGGCTGTTGCCTACGCCGGGCCGAATGGCTCTGACCCGACCGCTCCGACGCCCGTGCCCAATGTGTTTCTGGCACATCGCTTGTCGGGTGGTCAGGGTTTTGTCGGTTTTGGCATGACCTCGCCTTTTGGCTTGTCGGCAAAATTCAACAACGACTGGTTTGCACGTTACGACTCGATCGAGACCTCGCTGCGTACGGTCAATCTCACCGCGGTGGGAGCGTATCAAGTGACGCCGGCATTTTCGATTGGCGGTGGGCTGGACCTGCAATATGCGCGCAGCAAGCAGGTGGCGGCGGTGCCTGATCCGCTGAACTTCGGCGGGCCGACGGCAGCCACCGATGCGCGCGCCGAAAGCACGGGCAGTGCGTGGACGCCGGGCTTTAACGCCGGCTTCATGTGGCAGGCCAATGAGAAGACGCGTTTCGGCATGCATTACCGCTCGGAGATCGATCACAAGATGAGCGGCACCGTCACCACCAGCGGACTGACCGGTCTGCTGGCGGCGGGTAACGGGGCGGTGGGCGCCACCAGCCGCCTCAAATTGCCGCGGGTGGTCGGCACGGGCGTGGCGCATCGCGTTGACGACCGTCTGACGCTGTATGGCGAGGTCGACTGGTACGGCTGGGCGACGTTGAAGGAATTGCGGATTCAATATGACAACGGCGCCGCCGATTCCGTGCGGGTGACGAATTACCGCAATACTTTTGCCTATGCGATCGGCGGTGAATACCGGCAGACCGAACGCTTGACTCTGCGCAGCGGCGTGCAATGGGATTTCACACCGACGGTGGATGGTTTTCGCGATACTACTTTTCCGGACTCAAACCGCTTTGTGATTGCCGCCGGCGCCAGTTATCGCGTGAGCACCAGTGCTTATTTTGATTTCGCCGTCAATCACGTCAGCTTTCGCACGGCGACGGTAGCGGTACAGCGCCCGTTTTTCGCCGGCACTGCGCTGGCGAGCACTGTCAATGTGAATGACGTGGTGAATGCGCGGATCAACACGCTGTCGGTGCAGTTGCGACAGGCATTTTGAGCTTGACCCTCTAACGGGGTGTGTTGTGCGCGGATGAGGTCGCGTAATAGCGCGCGTTGATCTGTTCATAACGTTTTAAGGTTTTGCGATGGCCAAAGAAAAATTGATGGTGCTCGGCGGTGGCTGCGCGGCAATGGCCGCGGTGTTCGGTATCACCGATCGCGCCGGCTGGCAGGATCAATACGACATCACCGTCTATCAGCCCGGCTGGCGGCTGGGTGGCAAGGGCGCGGCGGGGCGTAATGCGGCCGCCGGGGACCGCATCGAGGAGCACGGGCTGCACGTCTGGAGCGGTTTTTACGAGAACGCGTTCTGGATCATGCGCAAGGTTTATAACGCCCTCAAGCGTCCGGCGGTCGATCCGCTGTCGAGTACCTTCACGGCCTTCCGCCCACATCATTACGCCGGTCTGAGCGATTACGCTAATGGCGACTGGGTGTTCTGGAAAGGTTATCTGCCGCATGCGGGCGGCTTGCCGGGTGATTTCATTGATCCGGATGAATATCACGCGC
This sequence comes from uncultured beta proteobacterium, assembly GCA_903913965.1. GTDB lineage: Bacteria > Pseudomonadota > Gammaproteobacteria > Burkholderiales > SG8-41 > PALSA-1004. Next base: position 5,429 of record CAIWNB010000329.1, on the reverse strand, counting down.
GTAGCGAGATCCCCGAACCGTGGGCGTTGCTGTGCGAGACCGTGTTGTGGTGCCTGCGTTACTTCGAGACCACCTCCAACGCGACCAGCGGGCGCGAACCCGAGCCGTCGGTGGAGCCGGCGTGGCTGCTGGATGCCTTCATGTCCAACCGTGCGGCACCGCGCAATCTCTGGCAGCGCATCAAAGGCTGGTTTGAAATCGGCTTGGTTGGCATGATTCTGTGGCGGGTCTGGCTTGCCTTCAAGGCGGCGCGCCGTTATCACGCCGATGCCCTCGCCACTGCCCGCGCCAATGCGCAAAAAACGCCGCATCACCATACCGACCAGGCCTATGTGCGTCTGGCCAAACGGTTGCAGTGTTTGTTGTGGTGGTTTCAGCGCGAAGCGCAAAAACTCGATGGCAGCAATTCCGACAAGCTGAGTTTTTTTCTGCTCGGTGATTTATTCATCTCGATGATGATCGGCATGTTGCGCGACGGTGTGATCGAGCATGGCTTCGATGTCATCGATCATCTCGATTTACGCGAGTGGCTGCGGCGCCAGGGCGCGCGTGAAGAAAGCCTGCACAATCCGACCGCTGATGCCGCCTATTGCTATGTGTTTGCTTTTGTCGACGGCGATACCGATCGGCCGGCCCTCGCGGCGGGTGTTGCGATCCGCATGCTGTTGCGGTTGCTGCTGTGTTCGCGTGGTGCGGTGTTCTGGGAAATGCAGGGTGGCATGGGCGACACCATCTTCGCACCGCTCTACGAGGTGCTCAAACAGCGCGGCGTGAAATTCCGGTTTTTTCATCGTGCGCTTGCGCTGAAAACGCACGATGGCAGCCAGGTCGACGAGGTGGTGATCGGCCGTCAGGCCACCTTGCAGCACGGGCAGGATGAATACGCCCCGCTGGTGACGGTGAAGGATCTCCCGGCCTGGCCCTCGGTACCCGATTACACGCAGTTGGTGGAGGGCGCGGCGCTGGCGGCCAAATATGCCGATGGGCATTGCGAACTCGAATCGATGTACAACGACTGGCCCGACCGCGAGACGCTGACCTTCAAAAAAGGCGAACACTTTGATCGCGTATTGCTGGGCGTTTCGGTTGAGGCGGTGAAATTCATCTGCGCTGACCTGAGTGCGCGCAATCCGCATTTCCAACAAGGCGTGGAGTCGCAGAAAACCGTGCGCACCCAGGCCATGCAATTGTGGGCCGACCGCAGCCTTTACGATCTCGGCTGGCGTTTGCCGTCGCCAATCATTTGTTCCTATGGTGAACCGTTTGATACCTGGGCCGATTTGTCCGGATTGATCGAACGCGAGAATTGGCGGCGCGATGATTGTCCGGTGAGTGTGGCGTATTTCTGCGGTGCGCTGCGTGATGACGCCGACGGGGTGTTGCCGCCGGGGCCGCGGCCGGGTTATCTGCACGCCGCTTATGAGGACGTCAAACAAAACGCGCGCCGCTGGCTGTCGTTATATACCGGCGAGTTGTGGCCGCTCGGCCGGCGCGCGGGTTCAACCGATCTTGATTACAACCTGCTGCATCGCGACGGCGGCGGCGACGCGCAGGCGCGTTTTGATGCGCAATGGTTTTCCGCCAACGTCGATTTAAGTTCGCGCTATGTGCTCTCACTCCCCGGCACGATCTCGCAACGTCTGAAGGCGGGGGAGTCCGGCTTTGCCAATTTGGTGCTGGCCGGTGACTGGTTACACAACGGCTTGAATTACGGCTGCGTGGAGTCGGCGGTGCTGGGCGGCTTGCAGGCCTCGCGGGCGATTTGCGGTTACCCCGGGCGTCTGTTTGGTGAAACAGATATTCCATCGACGTCACCGTTCGCGGCCGCGCCGGTTGCGCCCGCGCCCTTGCCGGCGGTAGCGCAGGACGCAGCGGTAAAGCCTTACCTGCAGCCCTACGTGCGGCGTGGCGGGCTCGATACCCAACCCGCCCCCTGGCGTTGTGATCACGCCGAGATGCACGTTTTTTATCTGCAGGCCGATCTCACTGCCTTGCAGCGCCTGTGTGCTCGCACCATTAACGAACCCTCGCAGGGTTATCTCAACTACCAGCCCGACAGTAATTTTGTCATCGTCTCGTTCCAGTATTTGCACGATCTGCACTCAACCGCCAACGGCGTCAGCAAGCATGGCGCCCATAGCTACGGTGAGGTTTCATTTTGGGTGCTGGTGAGCCGGCGTGACCGCAACGGCAAAGTGATCGGCGAACCCTCGGTGCTGACGCCTTACATCTTTGCCGAAGACGGCACGGCGGTGGCCACCGGACGCGAGCTCTATGGTTATCCCAAGGAGCAAGCGACCATCAGCATGCCGCGCGAGGCGACGCCGGATGCCGAATACCGGGTGCGCGCGCTGGCGGTGCCGCGCTATGTGGTGGGTGCGCGGGCGCTTCCGGAGACGACGATACTGCGCGTGTTGCGCAGCAATGATTCGACGCTGGCAGGCCTGGCGCATGCGGTGCAGACCATCGGTGCCGATCTGCTGCCCGCACTGGTGCAGGGGCGCATCGACGGCACCAGTCTGGGTTTGATGAAGGATTTTCTGTCTTTGTTGCTCAAGCGCCGCCTCGGCATGGTTTTTCTGCGCGAGTTTCGCGCCACTGCGACTGCGGCGGGCAGCGACGGACAGACTGTGGTGGCATCGGCGCAGGATCCGTTGGAACTCAAAGCGCTGCGTCTGCTGGCCGGGCGCTACGCGCTTGAGTTGCCAGCGCTCGACAGTCACCCGATTGCGGCGGATCTCGGACTGCAGATGGTCGACGGCCGGGTTGATGTTGCCATGGCGGTAAAAATAGACCTCGCCTTTACGCAGGGGCCGGGCAGAACGATTTGGCCACCACAGAGGGCTTGAGCCGGCCATCGCTTGAGGGCTGCAGAGCGCACCGATGAACACGCCGCTGGCCGCCTATAGCCGTTTTCTGCCGCAACGTGTGATCGCGCGTCATCGCCTCGACCCGCGGGTGCCGGGCGGCCTGCACGCCGAGGTCTTGCGCGGCGCCGTATTGATGGCAGATATCACCGGTTATACCGCGCTGACGGAACGTTATTCGCAGTGGCCCGAGGGCATCGAGCAGCTGCAAACCCAACTCAATGATTTTTTCGGGCGTCTCAATTCGGTGATTGCGGGTTGGGGCGGCGACATCATCAGCTTTGCCGGCGACTCGGTGCTGGCGGTGTGGCCTGAAGCCGGCGGTTTGGCGGCGGCGGATGCCGCGGCACGTTGCGCACTCGAGGCGCAGCGCACGCTGGATCGCAGCGACCTCGGTGAGAGCCTACAGTTACGTATGCGCATCGTGGTCGCCGCCGGTGACTGCACGGTGGCCACAGTTGGTGGCGCCGATGGCAAATGGGCTTGTGTGGCGACGGGGACGGCGGTCGGCAGTCTTGCACGCGGCATGGATATCGCGCAGCCCGGGGGCGTAGTGCTGGATGCAGAAGCGCAACACCAGTTGGCGGTTGGGGCGGATTTAACGTTGTTGTCTGATGGGTATGCTGCCTTGTTGCGTTTGCACCTGCCCGCGGTATTACCTGAAGTTGAGTTGCTGTCTGCTGGAACCGAACTGACCGCTGCGCTGCGCGCTTATATTGCCGCGCCGGTGCTGGCGCAGCTCGATGCCGGCCAATTCGAGTGGTTGAGTGAGTTTCGTCGCGTCAGCACCGTTTTTATCCGTATCGGCGGCATCGATTTTGCAGGCACTGATGCGATTGCACGTCTGCACGGCGCCACCCAAATTGTGCAAGCGGCGGTGGCGCGTAGCGAGGGTGGCTTTCAACGCGTGATTGTGGATGACAAGGGCAGCAACGTGTTGTGTGTGTGGGGTGTTCCCGGGCGTGCCCACGAAGATGATCCGGCGCGTGCCGTGAACACCGCACTGGCGATCCATGCCAGCTTGCAGGCGGCTGGATTTGACGCTGGCATCGGCATCACCACCGGACGCGTGATGTGCGGACCGATGGGCGGTGGCTGCCGTTTCGAATATACGGTGGTGGGCGAGGCAGTGAACCTTGCTGCACGCTTGATGGTGGCCGCTGGAACAGGCGTGCTGTGCGACGCGCCCACCGCAGAAGCGGCCGCCGGCGCCTGTTTGTTCGCGAGCGTCGAGGCGGTGACGGTCAAGGGGCGCGCTGGCCGCGTTGCGGTTTGCCAGCCGCGCGCGGGTGTGTCGGCGGGCACAACTGAAGACGCCGACAATGCGCCACGCAGCCGATTCTTCGGCCGCATCGCCGAACTGGATCGTTTGCGCAGTGGTCTACAGGCGGCGCGTGCCGGTCATGGCGGGCTGGTTCTGATCGACGGCGAGCCCGGGGTTGGCAAGTCGCAACTGGTGGCGGCATTTCAGCGCGAGACGGCAGGTAGCGGCGTGACCTTTCTTGTTGGTCAGGCCGACGCGATTGAACACGGCACAACCTATTTCATCTGGCGCGCCATTCTGCGGCGGGTTCTTGCCGAGGCCGGTGCCAGTGGCAGCACAGAGCAGCGCCACTTACTCGAAACGATGTTTGTGCGTGAATGCGTGCTGGCCGGCTGGTTGCCACTGCTCAACGATGTGCTGCCGCTGGGATTTGTCGAGTCGGCGGCGATCCGTGCGATGAGCGAGCAGGCGCGGGCGGAGAGCACCTTGCAGGTGTTGCTGCACTTGTTGCACGCGGCGCTGGGTGACCGGCCGACAGTCCTGGTGCTCGAAGACGCGCATTGGATGGATTCGGTTTCGTGGACGCTGGCGGCGCGTTTGCTGCAACATGCGCAGCATGTGCTGATGGTGCTGGCGATGCGTAGCGGGTATGCCCCGGAGAGCGATGAAGGCAGGGCTTTGCTGGCGCAGACGGCCGCGCAGCGCATCAGTCTGGCGGCGTTTTCGCGCGAGGATACCGAAGCGCTGGTGTGCGACCGGCTGGGTGCTGACAGCGTGCCTGCGGCGCTGATCAAGCTGATTTACGAGCGCACCGACGGGCATCCGTTGTTCAGCGAGGAGCTTGCCTACTCACTGCGTGACTCGGGCTATCTGTTGATGCGCGGCCGGCAATGTGTGCTGGCCGGCAATGCGCTGGGTATTGATGCGGCGAAAATGCCGGTGACGGTCGAGGGCATCATTGCCAGCCGTGTCGACCGGCTGGGCAGTGGCGAACAATTCACCCTCAAAATTGCCAGCGTACTCGGACGTGGTTTTGCCCGCCGGACCTTGTCTGCGGTACATCCCTTGCGTACCAGTGAGGCTGAAATTAATCGTCAGCTTGAGCGCTTTGTCGCGCTTGATCTGGTGCATACGCGCAAGACCGGTGACGGCAACGATTATCAGTTCAAGCACATCATCACGCAGGAGGTCACCTACGGCCTGTTGTCGTTTGCGCAACGCCGCGATCTGCATCGCGCCGCCGGCGGCTGGCTGGAGGACGCGCATGCCGCCGACTTGAGCGAGGTCTATCCGTTGCT
>CAIWNB010000328.1 GCA_903913965.1 uncultured beta proteobacterium | reverse complement strand
GCCGGCTACCGCGGGCAGATCTACATCGACCTTCCTTATGATGTCGCGTCACCCGTCTATCAGGCATTGGATAAATATCTGGAGTTGCCCGACGGCCAGTCACGTTTCCAGGATGCGACTTTCTGCGTCTTGGGGCTTGCGCTTGCCATGAAAAACGCGGCGCACGATGAGCAAGGATTTTGGGAAAAGCAGGCGGACGACGTCTAAAATCAGGTCTTCGGACTTGCGGTAATCGGCCAACTGGCTGTCCAATAATTCCTTCGTTACGACTTTCTTCTCTTCGGTCATCATCGCTCCTTGCAATGTGGCAGTTTCCCGTCCGTTTTTTCATTCGGCGCGGGCATGGGCGCGATTCCGGTTTTGGCAACCTGCGGGGTTTCGAAACTTTCATACACTGAGAAACCAAAGACGAAGGGTTAACCAGAGGCGAGGCAGCCCTTCACCTGGTTCACCGTGTGCGCCACGCGCTGATCCGGCACTGTTTTGGATTTGAGGGCGTCGCGTAAGCTGGTGGCGGCGGGTTTGGTGGCGAATGTGGCAATGTCCTACAGCCATTCGCTCTCGGGACAGTCGCCGATTTGGGCGATGCTTTTAATGCCGACGCAGATTTGCACTGTTTTTCGATGTGGCCACTGGTCTCCTTCCCAAGAGAAAAGTGGGTGGGCTGATCACGAATTGCTGAAAACTGCAGGATGGCCCCGTCTTCCTGCTGCCGGCCTATCAACGCGCCCCGCGCTAAGCCAGGCCCGGTCGAAAGCCGGTATGCGGCTGATCACCGCGCCGCGTCGTAAACCACCTTCCCGCCAACCGCCGTCAGCACGGGCTTGATGAAGCGGATATCGTCTTCGTTGACGGTCAGGTAATCGCGATCGAGCACGATGAAATCGGCAAGCATGCCCGGGGTGATGGCACCTTTGCGGTTTTCTTCCCACGTGAACCACGCACTGCCACGGGTGTAGGCGCGCAGCGCTTGTTCGCGCGTCAGGCGTTCGGTCGGGCGCACCAGATCGCCACGCCAGTTTTTGCCGTTGACCAGCCAGCCGATTGAAATGAACGGGCGGTACGACGATGAGGTCGTGCCGTCGGTGCCGCCGGCAAAGGGCAGGCCGCTGTTGATGACGGTTTTCACCGGCGGGATGTCGTTGGCGCGCTCGCCCCAGTTGGCTTTCATCAGTTCGCTGCCGAGCGATTGGCGGTTTTGCATTTGCACGCCCATGCCGAGTTTTTTCATGCGCGCGATGATCGATGGCGTGATTTGTTCGGCGTGCAGAAAGTTGATGCGCAGCTTGTCGATCGGCGTTTGCGCGTGCGCGGCTTCGAGCGCATCGAGCATCGCGTTCATGGTGGTTTCGATGGTGGCGTGGAACTGGAAGCTGACTTGATTGCGTGCGCCGGCGGCGACGATTTTTTGCAATTCGGCTTTGGCTTCGGGCGCGATCGGAAATTGTTTCGGGATATAGCCGTCGCCCATCGCATTCAACACGCCTTCACCGAGGCCGTTGAGGAGCAGCATGTCGTCGCCAAAGCCGGCGGCCGGATAATCAAGCCAGCGCTGGGCGTGTTCGAAATTCATGGTCGGAAAATGCGCCCCGACGCGCACACTCATGCCGCGCCGCCGCCACAATTCATAGAGCACCTGGTAGTCGCTCTCGGCGACACCGATACCGAAGGTTTCGCCGGTGCTGGTGAGGCCCGCGGCGTTAAAGTCGCGCATGACCAGACGCAGGCCCTCAACCTTGTCTTCAAAACTTTGTTGCGGGAACGAGCGTTCCGCCAGCGTTTGCCCGGCGAAGCCGCGGATCACGCCGTCGAACTGGCCGGCGGCGTCCTTGCCGATGCTGACGCCCGGCGGCAGCGGCATGCTGGCGGTGATGCCGCTTAACTTCATGGCCATGGAATTCATCTGGCCGACTTCGCGCAGCGCCTGCACATAGACCGGATGATCGGGGGCAACAGCGTCGAGTTCAGCGCGCGTCGGCATGCGGCGTTCTTTGATCTGGCTGTGATGCCAGCCGCCGAGGGTGAGTATCCAGGTGCCGCGCGGCGTTTGCTGCGCGCGCGTTTTGATGATGTCGAGGATCTCGGCGAGGCTTTGCGTCTCATCGAGGCGCGCTTCGTATTTCCACCAGAAGCCGGCGCGCACCATGTGGATATGGCCGTCATTCAGGCCTGGTGTAACAGTGCGACCCTGCGCGTCGATGATGCGGGTGGCGGCACCGGCCATGGCGCGGATCTGCGCGTTGTCACCCACGGCGAGGAAGCGGCCGTCGCGCACCGCAAATGCCTGCGCGATGCTCGCCTGATCATCCACGGTGACGACCTTCGCATTGACGACGATCAGCTCGGGGGCGTTGTGCTGAGCATTGCGCTCTGCGTCAAGCGCCAGCGGGGCGCAACCGGCGAGGCACAGCGTGAGGGTGGCGAGGGCGACGAGTAAATGTTTGGTCATGGGTGCTCCGTGGGGCTTTAAGTGAATTCGCGCATGATCCAGCGTGCGGCGGCAAACAGGTTGCCGTCGAGATGGTCGGCGCCCATTAATTGCAGGCCGAAGGGCAGGCCGCCGCTTTCCATCAAGGGCAGGGCGAAGGCCGGAAAGCCCAACCACGAGGCAGGCGTGAGAAAGCTGCGGCTGCCGCTTTCTTTGAGGCCGCGCGGTGCGGGGCCCGACGAGGCGAGGGTAACAAAGGCGTCGGCGCCCAGCGTGATGAGCAGCTCACGTGCATGTCGGCGCGCGCTCTGGCGGGTTTCCAGCAGGGCGGCGTAATCGGCCGGCACCATCACATCGGCGCGCTTGATCAGGCCGTGGATGCGCTTGCCGATTTGCCTGCCGAAGCGGGCGATGTAATCGCGATACGGCCATTGCATTTCATAGGCGACGATATCGAGCGCGCCGTCGATGTCGCGTTCGAGCGCGGCTTCAAACGCCTGCACGCGCGGGTCTTCGTCCTCACTGACGATTTCAATGCCGGCGTCCTGTAGTGCGCGCAGTGTGGCGTTGAAAGCGTTACGCGTCGGCTCATCGATCTCCTGCCAGCCGCGTGTGTGCAAGACCACCAGCTTGTGCGGTTGCACCGCCACCGGTGGTGTGGCCGCCGCACCGTTGAGAAAACCGTAGCCGGGGCTGCCGATGCCGAGCGAGAGTTGCGAGGCGATCATCCAGGTGTCTTCGAGCGTGGCGCCAATTACGCCAAGGTGATCGCAGGTCGATGACAGCGGATGGATGCCGGCGGTATTGAAGGCATGCAGCGTCGGTTTGAAACCGACCGCGCCGCAGAATGAAGCCGGGCGCAGGGTCGAGCCCTGGGTTTGCGTACCCAGCCCCACGGGCAGCATGCCGCCGCCCACCGCCGCCGCGGTGCCGCTCGATGAGCCGCCGGGGGTGTGTCGCGCATTGAAGGGGTTGGTGGTCGGCCCGGAAAAGCCGATCGCAAATTCGGTGGTCACCGTCTTGTTAAAAATCAGCGCACCACCCCGACGCAGTGCATGCACG
>CAIWNB010000327.1 GCA_903913965.1 uncultured beta proteobacterium | reverse complement strand
CATCACGGGGCTGCGCGTTGAATACATTATTCGCCGTCTCTGTGCGGAGGCCTTGATGTACATCAAATTGCGGCTTGACGGTGGACGGTCTGTGTCGGTAACGCCGGGAGCGCGATGCAGGCTGGTGCGCTGAAAAAACAAAGGGGAGCCTGAGGCTCCCCGTTGTTTTTTGTCGCGGTGGCTAACTTATTATTTAAGCAGCACGCTTTGTTCGTTTTGCAGCACTTTCATGACTTTCGGCCGCTGCAGCATACGATCTTTGAATGCCGTGTAATGCGCGAGCTCGGCCATCGGCAGGCCACCGCGCAGTCCCCAGCCATAGAACACCAGACAGTAACCGTCGGCAACCGTGAACTGGTCGCCCATGATCCATTGTTTGCCAGCGAGCAGGCCGTCGATTTCCTGCAAATTGGCCCAAAACGATTGTTTACCCATTGTCTTCACGCTCGTTTGTGCGGCCTCGCCTTCGGCGAATCGTTCGGAGCGCATGTAGCGCTGGTATGAGGGATGCACGACATTGGAAAACCACGCCATGGTGGCGATGCAGCTGGCTTCATCCACCGCATCAGTCGGTAACAATTTGGCTTCAGGGAAACGCCGCCCCAGATATGCCAGGATGGCGGTGTTTTCGGTGATGATGCGTCCGTCGACCGCCAGTGCCGGTACTTTGCCGCGCGGATTGATCTGCGCGTATTCGGTCGACTTCTGTTCGCCCTTGGCAATCAATACCGGGTGTTCGGTATAGGCGGCGCCGCATTCCTCGATGCCGATGTGTGAGGCCATCGAGCAGGCACCAGGACTGAAATAAAGTGTAAGCATAAAAACTCCCCCTGAAGTAATGAGCGCCGCCGTAACGGCTATTGGAAATATCTGCCACCGTTGGCCAGATAACACTGGCCGGTGATATACCCGGCCTTGTCGCTGGCCAGATAGACCATGAGTGAAACGATTTCCTCCGCCGTGCCCATGCGCGACTGGCCCGGGCGCAGCGGTTTGTTGTGTTCGTCTGGATCAAGGTCGAGGCGTTGCACGCCGCCGGGGCCGATGCAGTTCGCGGTGATGTTGTGCGGCGCGAACTCGCGCGCCAGTCCGCGTGTCAGACCGACGATGCCAAGCTTGACCATGGATTTCGCCGGTGGCCCGCCGATGTAGGGGGTTACACCGGCGATGTTGATGATACGGCCGTATTTTTTTTCCATCATCAGCGGAATCACCTGCTGGCAGATATGGAAGGGCCCGGTCAGATTGACCGCGATGTTTTTGTGCCAGCCGTCGAGCGTTTGTTCAAGAAATTTCACTTCATGACGGTCGCCGGCGAGATTGATCGCCACATCGACGCCACCCAGTTCGGCCCGCGTTTTGGCGACAAAGGCTTTGACTGCCTCACCATCGGTGACATCGCATTTTTCAGCGACCACTTGCACGCCGAGTGCGCGGGCTTGTGCGGCCACTGCATTGAGTTCGTTGATGCGTGTGCTGGTACAGATCGCCAGATTGGCGCCTTCGCGCGCGAAGGCAATCGCCGCAATGCGACCCATATTGCGGCTTGCGCCGGTGATCAGTACGGTTTTGCCTTTGAGTCCGGTATCCATTAAATGCGCTCCTCTTCGCGCGCGGATTCTATCACTTGCTACAATCTGGCCCTGATTGCGATCGAGCGGCCCGCGGGGCCGGCGCGCCGCGACACGGAGAATATGATGTCTGCTTCCATTCTGTTGTACAACCCGACCGCGGTGCGCATCGCCGGCGCCGAGACCACCACTCAGACACTCGCCGCGCTGAGCGGCAAGGTGGTTGGCTTTATTGATAACGCCAAACCGAACTTTGATCATCTGGTCGATGATCTGGCCGGGTTGCTGATCGCCCGCTACGGTGTGGCAAAAATCATCAAGCGAAAAAAACGGGCGGCTTCGGTGCCGGCCGATGACGCGGTGTATCGCGAACTGGCTGAACACTGCGATCTTGTCATCACCGGGTCTGGTGATTGAGGGTCATGCTCGTCGTGGAGTGTCCACGACAGTGTGGAAATAGCCAAACGCGGTCGCGCTGCGGTCGCTATTTGTTCCAGTGCTTTTGTCACGCTCGGTCGTGCGCAGGCGCGCGCGCTCGGTCATGCCGCGTTGCCAATCGCAGTGATCGCACATCCGTTTGGCGCACGCACGCGCGACGAGGTGCGCACGCTCGCTGAGAACTGTGTCGATGAGATCGTCAGGCTGGCCACCGGGCAGCCGCAGAAATGAGTGCCATGAATTCAGACAACGCCGCACAACTGATCGAGGCCCCAGACGACCTCGATGCCATCAACCGGCTGTATCGCGAACGCCAGTGGAGTGATGGGTTGCCCATCGTGCCGCCGACGCAGGCGCGTGTGTTACGTATGCTCGAAGGCACGACGCGCCGGCGTGACGATGTGGTGGCCGCATTGGCGCCCGGCTTTGCCAATGCCACGGTCGAGAATATCGCTATCAACGCGGTGATGGCCGGTTGCGAGCCGGCGTATCTGCCGGTGCTGATTGCCGCCGTCGAGGCATGTGCCGATCAGGCTTTTAACCTGCAGGCGATACAGGCGACTACTAATCCGGTGGCGATCTGGGTCATCCTCAATGGACCGCTGGCGAAAACGCTCGAAGTCAACGCCACCTTCAATTGCATCGGCGAGGGCGCTTGGGCCAATGCCACCATCGGTCGTGCGCTGCGGCTCGTGCTGCGCAACGTCGGCGGTGCGTTGCCCGGTGAAATGGACCGTGCCACGCAGGGACAGCCGGGCAAATATACTTTTTGTTGCGCGGAGAACGAGGATGACAGTCCGTGGGAAGCCTTGCATGTCGAGCGTGGCTTCGCGAAATCCGTGAGTACTGTCACCGTGGTCGGTGCCGAAGGCACGATGAATATGAATTCGCACAGCAAGGATGCCGCGGAATTAGTACACGTGTTTGCACAAACCATGATTCATCCGCCGAGCAATGAATACACCCATGGCGGCGAACCGTGGATCATGATTGGCCCCGAGCATGCCGACATTTTGCAGCGCGGCGGTATCGACAAGGCGGAACTGAAGCGTCGTCTGTGGGAGGCGTCGAAGATGCGTGCGGGTTTGATGTCGGGCCGTGATTTGCAACGCGTGCTCGATTCGCGTACCGATGAATTGGGTACGATCACCCACGACACGCTGTTGCCGATTTCTACCAAGCCGGAGGAGATTTGCATCATGGTGGCAGGCGGGCCCGGTACGCACTCCGTCTATATACCGTGCTTCGGTAATTCGTTTGCGGCGACACGCGAAATCAAAGTCTGAAGCGATTGTTTGTAGCCGCGCAGTTTGATGTGCGCTGTTGCGGCGCGTGTGCACTAACGAAATAAACATTGCGCCAAGTCAAGTCGGGCGGTCAGGTGGGGCGCTAGATTAGCCACCACACCATGCCCAAGTCTGATCGCGTAAGCAGTATGTGTCAGGGTAACCCGCCATATACGGTTGCCCCGCGAAGCGAGTCGGCATGATCACCTGACCGGGGCAATCGATATGTCCAATTTCGGGATCGTGGCGCGCGAGGATTTTTCGGATGTGACGTACCTGCTCGAGGTACACCATCCATTGATGGCAAAGGCGGCACGCGCCGGCCAGTTTGTCATCGTCATGTCGACCGAGCATGGCGAGCGCATACCGCTCACCATCGCTGATTTCAACCGGCAGAAGGGCACCATCACACTGGTGATCCAGGCCGTCGGCAAAACCACTAAGGAAATGCAGCAGGATTGCCAGGTCGGCAGCAGCCTTTATGCGGTAACCGGGCCGATGGGCATTCCGAGTCATATCGACAAGGTGAAAAAAGTTGCCTGCGTCGGTGGCGGACTCGGCGTGGCACCGATCTTCCCGCATGCGCGTGCCTTCAAGGAGGCTGGTGCCTATGTCATCGGCATCGTTGGTTTTCGCAACAAGCAACTGATGTTCTGGGAAGACAAGTTTAGAAATTATTGCGACGAATTCATCGTTTGCACCGATGACGGATCCGCCGGTATCAAGGGCATGATCACCGAAGGCATCCGGTTGGCGATTGAAAAGCATCCGGACATTGATGAGTTTGTGGCCATTGGACCGCCCGTCATGATGCGGGGCTGCGCGGAGGCGACGCGTCCGCACAACATCAAGACTATCGTCAGTTTGAATCCGCTGATGGTTGACGGCACCGGGATGTGCGGCGGCTGCCGCGTCAAACTTGGTGACGAAATCAAATTCGCCTGCGTCGACGGCCCGGACTTCGACGGACACAAGGTTGATTTCGCTGATCTGATGACGCGTCTGAAACGCTTCGGCAACGAAGAGAAGGCGGCCCTGCAGCGCTGGTCGGCGACCTGCCGCATGCGTAACGAAATTCATGCCGAACCCACACTGGCACAGGCGCTCGCTGCAATGGCCGAGGTGCCGGCGGAAAGTCCGGGCCTGCCCGATCCCTTTGAGGATGTCGGCGGCGGATGAGGTGACGTGTGCGTCAGCGGCAGCAGGTCTTTCCCCAAACGGTATTGACTGCAGGAAAGTGATCACATGGCGAAGAAAAAAACTATCCGCACCATCCCCCAGCAGCGCACGCCCATGCGCGAACAGGATCCCCGGGAACGGGCGAAAAACTTTTCCGAGGTGGCTTGCGGGTTCCGCCTCGAAGATGCGTTGCTGGAAGCCGAGCGCTGCCTGATGTGTCCGGAACAGCCGTGTGTCGATGGTTGTCCGGTGGGAATCAATATCCCGGCATTCATCCAGCAGATTACGGAAAAGAATTTTCGCGGCGCCTATGACGTCATTGCCGATACCAACCTGCTGCCGGCGATCTGCGGTCGCGTGTGCCCGCAGGAGAACCAGTGCGAGGGTGTCTGCACCGTTGGCGAATCGCTCGAACCGGTGGCGATCGGCCGGCTCGAACGTTTCATCGGTGATGCGGCGATTGCCGACGGCTGGGTCAATATTCCCTATATCGAATCGAACGACTACAAAATCGGTATCGTTGGTTCGGGGCCGGCCGGTATCGCCTGTGCCGCCGACATGGCCAAGGCCGGTTGTGATGTGACCGTCTATGAAGCCTTCCATCTGCCCGGTGGCGTGCTGCGTTATGGCATTCCAGACTTCCGTCTGCCGAATGACGTGATCGACGCCGAGATCAACAATCTGCGCAAACTCGGGGTCAAATTCGAATGCAACACCCTGGTCGGCCGTCTGTTCACGATCGAGCAGATGAAGGACGAAATGGGTTTTGACTCGGTATTTGTTGGGACCGGTGCCGGCTATCCGACCATGCTGGGAATACCGGGCGACACCCTGAACGGTGTGCTCTCTGCGAACGAATTGCTGACACGTTGTAATCTGATGCGTGCCAGGGAGTTTCCAAACTTCGACACGCCGCTGCCGATCGGCAAGCATGTGACGGTGATCGGTGCCGGTAATACGGCGATGGATGCGATGCGCGTCTGTATCCGCCTCGGTGCGGAAAAGGTGTATTGCATCTACCGCCGCTCGCGCACCGAGTGCCCGGCGCGTACCGAGGAAGTTCATCACGCTGAGCAGGAGGGCGTGGAGTTTCATTGGCTGACCAATCCGGTGGCGATTCTTGATGACGGCAGCGGCGGCGTACGCGGTATGCGCTGCGTGCGCATGGAGCTTGGCGAACCGGATGATTCCGGGCGGCGGCGTCCGGTGGTGGTGGCGGGCAGCGAACACGATTTCGAAACGGATCTGGTGGTGTTCGCCATTGGCACGAATGCCAACCCCATCATGGGTCAGACCTCCAATCTGCAGCTCAATCAATGGGGCTACATTGCCGCCGACGAGCGACTCGCCACTTCCGTGGCCGGTGTGTTTGCGGGTGGCGACATTGTCACCGGTGCGGCCACTGTGATCGAGGCGATGGGGGCCGGCCGTCGCGCTGCGCGCGCCATGAAGCAGTATCTCGGTATTCGCGACACCACGCTGCCTTATGCCAGTGACGGCAGGGACGGCGGCAACCGGCTGTTTGGCATCGATCTTCGCGAGCGCAACTTTACGCGTGTGCGCATCGCGGCGGAGCAATCATGAACGACATCTCTTTCAAGCAACCGCTGCGTCAGCCGCGTCGTGCGACCGCTAAACCGGCCTCGGGCAAAGCGGTCGAGGTGCTCAAGGAACACATCGTCGAGATCATCAGCGATTCAGGTGAAGGCGCACAGCGCTGCGGCCAGTCTTTAGGATCGATTGCAGCGAAGATGGGGAACGGCATTTGGACGGTGGAGATCATTCCGGCCGAGATCCGACCGCCGGCGCGCAGCGTCGCCGGTGCCAGCGGCAATCGCATCCGCATCGGCCAGGGGCCGATCAGTAACGGCGGTGACGACACCGGGTTGGTGGTCGCGTTCAACGAACAGGTGCTGCTGGGGCGCGTGCGGGCGCGCGAATTGCGCTCCGATTGCATCATCTTGCTCGAGAGCATGTGGCGCGAGCACGCCGATCCGGCGATTTCTGCTTCCTATATCGAAACCCATGACGCCTTAAAAAAAGCCGGCTACCGCGTTTACGAAATTCCGATGGAACGCGAATGTCTGGCGCTGGTAAGCGACGCGCGGCGTGGCAAGAACATGTTTGCGCTGGGCATGCTGTGCAGCATCTATAGTCTTGATCTTGAGGTGGCGCGCGAGCAGATCGCCCTGACCTTCGGCAAGAAGGCGCAGAGCATCATTGATTCGAACGTCAAGCTGCTTAACGCCGGTTTCATTTGGGCCGAGGCCCATCTGGATTTCAAGTACAGCATTCCGGCCACGCTGTCCAAAGAAGCGCAGATCGTGGTCAACGGCAACACGGCATTGGCCCTCGGGGTGCTCGCCTCGGGCATGGAAATCTGCGCGATGTATCCGATCACGCCGGCGACCTCCGCTTCGCATTATCTATCCGAGGTGTTTGAGAAAGTCGGCGGCATCGTGCACCAGGCCGAGGATGAGATCGCCGCCTGTTCCTTCGCCATCGGCGCGTCGTATGCCGGTAAATGCACCGTCACCATTACGTCGGGCCCCGGCTATTCGCTCAAGCAGGAGGCGATCGGGCTGGCGGTGATGTGCGAGATTCCGCTGGTGGTGGTCAACGTGCAGCGCGGCGGCCCGAGCACCGGCCAGCCGACCAAGGCGGAGCAGGGCGATTTGATGGCGGCGATCTTCGGCAGCCATGGCGATGCGCCCAAGGTGGTGATGGCGGCGAGCACCATCGAGGATTGTTTTTATTCGGTGATCACTGCGCGCAAGATTGCCGAGACCTTCAACATGGTGGTGGTCGTGCTGACCGACGCAAGTCTGGCCACCTCGCAGCAGCCGTTTCCGCGACCGCAGTTCAGCGAGGCGTGGCTGGCGCCGCCGATCGATCAAAGTGAACTGCCGGCCGGTGCGCTGCCTTATGACTGGGATGCCACCACCGGCCTTGCGCGCCGTTTTATTCCGGGCCAGCCCGGCGGACAACACACGCTGACGGGGTTGGCACACGACCGTCAGAGCCATGTCGCCTACGACGCTGACGTTAACGAGCAAAGCATCCATGCGCGCAGCCTCAAACTCGCCGCCTTGCAGAAAACCCTCAAGGCCCCGCCGGTCTTCGGTGAGGCGTCGGGCGACCTGCTGATCATCGGTTGGGGCAGCACCAAGGGCGCGATTGAGGAGGCCGTGGAGATTGAGCGTGCCGCCGGCAGCCGCGTGTCGTCGATGCATCTGCGTTTTCTGCAGCCGCTGCCGCCGGGCATTGGCGAGGCCATGCGGCGTTTCAAAAAAGTGATCACTATCGAAGCCAACTGGAGTGATCGTCCGGGTGACGAAATCATTGACGAGAACAACCGCCGCTATTCGGCGCTGGCGATTCTGCTGCGCTCGCGGTTTCTGGTGGATATCGATTGCTGGAGCGAGGTGAAAGGGCAGCCAATCAAGCCCTCGACCATTTGCGAGGTGATTCGCAACCAATTGAAACCGGCAAAAGCCCCCCGTGCAAAGGCGAAAAAATCATGAACATGGCAGCCACCGAATGCCTGCTCCAGATGTTCGAGGAGAAGCACGAACTCGAGGATTACCAAAGCGGCGTCCCGCGCTGGTGCACGGGGTGCGGCGACAACGCGATACTCACCGCGGTGCAGCGCCTGTGCCGCAACGAAGACCTGCGGCCGGAAAAAACGGTGTTCGTGTCGGGTATCGGCTGCTCGAGCCGCTTTCCACACTACATGAAGACTTACGGCTTCCACGGCATTCACGGGCGCGCCCTGCCGATTGCCGAGGGCATCAAGATGGCGCGTCCGGATCTGACAGTGTTCGTCAACACCGGGGACGGCGACTGCTGCAGTATCGGTGCGGCGCACTGGATACACGCCATTCGCTACAACATGAACCTCACCGTGTTGCTGCACGACAACCAGATCTACGGCCTGACCAAGATGCAGGCGTCACCGACCTCGCCGCTTGGCACCAAAAGCAATACGACACCCAAGGGTTCCTATCTCGATGCGCTCAATCCATTGACGGTGACGCTCGGCGTGCAGAACGTATCTTTTGTGGCGCAAGCGGTGGACTGGATACCCGAGTCGCTCTACGACGTTATCTCGGCCGCCTATCATCACAAGGGGCTGTCGTTTGTGCGCATCGTACAGCGCTGCCCGGAATGGCTGCCGAAGATGCACGACACGGCGATGCACGATCCGGCGCGCGTGCTCTTGCTCAACCACGAACGCGGCCTGCGGGTGAGCCCGGCGATGTCGAAGATTTACAAGAACCAGGTGACACACGACCCGCTCAATATCGACCGCGCACGCGAAATTGCCTCATCGATCGACCCGATTCCGGTCGGCATTCTTTACCGTAACCCGGACGTGCCCTGTTACGAGGAGGTGCGCCACGCCGGCAGCGTGCGTACCACGGAAATGATCAGCAAGGGGCTCGGTGCCGAACTCGACAAGGTCACCGTCTGGCCGCAGGGCAGCGAAGCGCCCTTGCGGACGGCATAAACAACAGCCATAGCGAACGGAAACCGACATGGAAGCTGAGCTCAAGGAACACGTTGCATTTCATCTCACGGGCAGGCGTCCGGCGCTTGCCGCGGCGGCGGACGAGCGCCTGGAGTTGCGGCCCGCGCTGCTGGCACGCTACCGTGATCTGACGCAACTTCGATACGATTTTCCGCTCGTGCTGGTGCGCGGTGCGGCAGCGGACCGCAGCTGCGTGCAGTCGCTCTCGGCGATTTTTGATGGTCTCGCCCACGCGGTGGCCGATGCCGACGACAGCGAGCGTGTGACTCATCATCTGCTGCGGCTCGAACAACAGATTCGCGGCCTCGCGGCGGCCGGTGCCAGTGGCTGGTTGTCTGCGTTATGGGAGCGGGCGGTCCAGCAACTGACCGCACGTGGTGATGCCTCGGTGCAACTCAGCCTTGCACGCGCGCGCGCCGCGCTCAAAGTGGATGGCGAAGTGGTTGACTGCGGCAGGGCCCTGCCGGCCAACCTGGTGCGGCATGCCTGGAATGCGGTGCAGGAGCAGAAGGCCCGACGGTTCCGTGCCGACACCGGTCGCTTGATACTCAAGCTCTCCGATATTCTGCATGCCGATTTTGCGCAATCCAAAGCCGGACGCAGCGCCGACCATTTGCGCTCGGCGATGGGGGGGGCAGACAGCGACATTTTCAACTTTGAGGCAATGTCGCAGGTCCTTGGCAAAACCGCAGCGCGCAGCGCGCTGCCCGAGAGCCGGCATCGTCGTATCGAGAATCTGCTCAAGGTGCTGCGCTCGCAGCGTTTCTATAGCGGTCTGGATGTTGCGACCAGCGGCAAGCAGACCTATGCGTTCGTCTTCGATAAATGCAGCACGGCGCTGGCGGCCTGGCGCGAGCGCCTGCCGGCCGCACTCGAGCTGGCGCGGGCCATCGCCGTGGCCAAACTGGAAATTGATGCGCAATACCGCGAGGATCGTCACGACGCGTTGTTCGCGGCGATGGGTGACGACCAACTCGACGGCGCTGAAATGGCATTGTTGCCGGATTATCTGGTTTGCCT
>CAIWNB010000326.1 GCA_903913965.1 uncultured beta proteobacterium | reverse complement strand
TGCGGGCTTGTATGCCGAAGAGGGCCACGATTACGGATTGACCGCTGAAACCGGGGTTGTGTTTTTGAGTGGTGTGGCGGCGCGCCTTGCGCTCGACCCAGAGTATATTTTTGCGGCCTTTGAGGACACCCTTTATTACCTCTGGCGCGAGCGGCGGCTGCCGTCGAACGTCGATCCGTTTGATTCGAAACTCGACAACGCGCTGGAGCGCGCGCGGCTGCGCAAGCTGTTTTCGGAGGGGCTCGATAAAATCACCGGCCATGTGCTGCCATTGGCGCGGCCCGAGGGGGCGGCGTGGCAGAGCGGGCGCTGGTTTTTGCGCGATGAACGCTGCTATCTGGTGCCGGGGGATTCGCCGCTCGGTTATCGCCTGCCGCTCGATTCGCTGCCCTGGGCCAAGGCGACCGATCATCCGTGGGTGCATGCGCCCGACCCGACGCAGAGTTTTCCGCCGCTGCCGGCCCATCAAAAAATTGTGCGTCAGGTGCTGCAATCGCCAGCCGATGGTTTACCTGTCGGCAACGAAAGCGGCGGGGACGCAAGCGCAGCGCTTGATGGCGATGAGCCAAAACAAACCGGTAAGGTTGCGGCAACCGATGCGGACGCTCCGGCGCCGTTTGTCTCCGCCGCCGACATTACCCGCACTGCCTTATGTGCGGAAGTGCGCGGTGGTTGTCTCTATTTGTTCATGCCGCCCTTGTCGACACTCGAAGATTATCTCGAGCTGGTGGCGGCGATCGAAGCCACCGCGCAAGCCCTGCAGCTGCCGGTCATCCTCGAAGGCTATGAGCCACCGCGTGATCCGCGCCTGGTGCATTTGCGCGTCACCCCTGATCCCGGTGTGATTGAAGTCAACATCCAGCCGGCACGTAACTGGGGACAGCTCGTCGAACAAACTGAATTCCTCTACGACGCTGCGCACCAGACCCGGCTGTCGAGTGAGAAGTTCATGGTTGACGGTCGCCACACGGGGACCGGCGGTGGCAATCATTTCGTGCTGGGCGGCGCCACACCGGCCGACTCGCCGTTCCTGCGCCGGCCTGATGTGCTGGCGAGCATGATCGCGTATTGGCACAACCACCCCTCGTTGTCGTATTTGTTTTCCGGTTTATTCATTGGCCCGACCAGTCAGGCACCGCGCATTGACGAAGCGCGCAATGATTCGATCTATGAGATCGAACTGGCGTTCTCTGAAATCCGGCGTCTGCGGCGCGATCAAGAGGAGGGGGCTGCACCGTGGCAGATCGACCGCATTTTGCGCAACCTTTTGATTGATGTCAGCGGCAACACGCACCGCGCCGAGTTTTGCATCGACAAGCTGTATTCGCCGGACAGTGCGACCGGACGCCTGGGTTTGCTGGAATTACGGGCCTTTGAAATGCCGCCGCATGCGCGTATGAGTCTGGCCCAGCAGTTGTTGATGCGGGCACTGGTGGCGCGTTTTTGGCAGCGGCCTTATCAGCCGCCGCGGTTGAAGCGCTGGGGCAATGAGTTGCACGATCGCTACATGCTGCCGTATTTTGTGCGCGGCGATTTTGCGGATGTTATCGAAGAGATGAACGCCTTCGGCTATCCGCTTGAAGGCGACTGGTTTGCACCGCACTTCGAATTTCGTTTTCCGCGCGTCGGCGATGTCGCCGTCAACAATGTCGAGATCGAGCTGCGCCTGGCGCTGGAGCCCTGGCATGTGCTGGGTGAAGAATCCGCCGGCGGCGGCACCGTGCGATTCGTTGATTCCTCGGTCGAGCGCATGCAGGTGTTGGCGCGCGGGCTGATTGATGAGCGTCATGTCATCACTTGCAACGGCCGGCGCATTCCAATGCAAGCGACCGGCAACAGCGGTGAATTCGTCGGCGCGGTGCGCTATCGTGCGTGGGAGGCGGTGTCCAGTCTGCACTCGACCATCGGTGGCCACGCGCCACTGACCTTTGATCTGGTCGATACCTGGATGGACCGCTCGCGCGGCGGTTGCCGTTATCACGTTGCGCATCCCGGCGGCCGCAACTACGATAGCTTCCCGGTCAATGCCTACGAAGCCGAGGCGCGACGGCTGGCGCGGTTTTTCCGCATCGGTCATACCCCCGGTAGCATCAAGGTTGAGGATGAGCCGCGCAATCCTGATTTCCCTTTCACTTTAGACTTGCGCCGCCGGCAGGCATAATGTCGACCGATTTGCATTACACGCGGGTGTTTGAGTAGCACTCACACCAACACCGGACTCCGACTCATGCTGGAAGAAATGCTCGCCGCCTATCCCGAACCGAAGGGGCGCTTCGACGAATTGTTCGAAGCGCCGTTAAAGCCGCGCGCGCACTGGTCGCGTTTCATGGCTGAACTCGGCGCCAGTTCAACTGGCGGCATCCGTGAACGTCTGCTTGCCGCCGAGCGTCGCATCCGCGACAGCGGTGTGACTTACAACGTTTACGCCGACCCGATGGGGCACGACCGGCCGTGGGATCTCGACGTCTTGCCGCTGATCATCGCGCCCGAAGAATGGCAGGCGCTCGAAGCGGGCATCGTGCAGCGCGCGACTTTGTTTAACCGCGTGCTCGGCGATTTGTATGGCGAGCAAACGCTGCTCAAGAACGGTCTCATACCGCCTTCGTTGATCTTTGGTCAAAGCGGTTTTTTGCGGCCCGCCCACGGCATGCAGGTGCCCGGCGGCGTACATTTGCATGTTTATGCGGCTGATCTGGTGCGCTCCCCCGACGGTCGCTGGTGGGTGATGGCGGATCGCACACAGGCGCCTTCGGGCGCCGGTTACGCGCTGGAAAACCGGCTGGTGGTGTCGCGTACCTTTCCGGCGCTCTACCGTGATCTCGGCATCCAACACGTCGCGCATTTCTTCGCCACCCTGCGCGACTCATTGATGCAGTTTGCGCCGCGCGGCGACGGGCAGACGTTAACCGTGTTGCTGACGCCAGGGCCCTATAACGAAACCTATTTCGAACACGCGCTGCTGGCGCGTTATCTGGGTTTTCCGCTGGTCGAAGGCGGTGACCTCACGGTGCGCGACGGTCGCGTCTGGATGAAAACCATCAGCGGCCTGAAACGTGTGCACGCGATTCTGCGCCGCCAAGACGACAACTATTGCGATCCGGTGGAATTGCGTGCCGATTCCGCGTTGGGCGTTTCCGGTTTGATGGATTGCGCGCGCCGCGGCAGTGTGTTGATTGCCAACGCGCTCGGTTCGGGCGTGCTGGAGTCCGGCGCCTTGCTCGGATTTCTGCCGCGCCTTTCTGAGCATTTTCTGAACCAACCGCTGAGTCTGCCGTCGATCGGTACGTGGTGGTGTGGAGAACCGGCCGCGCAGGCCGATGCGCTCAAGCAATACAAAAAGCTGGTGTTCAAACCGGCTGATCCCGGTGTGCAGTTCGATCCGATTTTTGGTCAGGACCTCGATGAGAAGGGGCTGGCCGAATTGCGTAAAAAACTCGCCCTCGCGCCGGAGCGTTACGTTGCGCAGGAACTGGTGCGCATGTCGCAGGCGCCGGTGCTGGTCAAAGGGCAGGGCGAAAAAATCGCTGCGCGTAACATTGGGTTACGGGTGTTTGCGGTGGCCTCGCCCAATGGCTATGTCGTGATGCCGGGTGGTCTCACGCGCGTGGCGAGCAGCGCCGATGTGCGCGTGGTGTCGATGCAGCGCGGCGGCGGTTCGAAGGATACCTGGGTGATGTCAGCCGGGCCGGTGGACGAGGCCTTTACATTGTTACGCAATACAGTCACCGCCAGCGATCTGGTCCGCGTTCGCGCCGGTATTCCATCACGGGTGATTGAAAACTTGTTCTGGTTTGGCCGCTATGAAGAGCGTTGCGACGACACCGCTCGTTTGCTGCGGGTCGCGCTCAATCAGCGTTTACAGGATGCCGACGAAGGCGAGAACTCGCTCGACGCCATTCTCGCGCTGGCGCGCGCCTTCGGCGTGCTTGAAAAAGACGAGAAGGACCCTGACACCGCGTTATTGGCCGCTTGCACGCTGGAAACGCATCCGCTCGGTTTGCCGGCGAATCTGCGCGCGCTTGAACGGGTTGCGTTTAATCTGCGCGACCGCATGTCCCTCGATAACTGGCGCACCATCAACGGCCTGATCAAGGATCCGGTGTTCGGGCGGGTGGCTTCATTGTCCGACACCCTCAATTGGCTCGATCGCAATGTCACCAGCCTGATGACGCTGGCCGGCTTTGCGCTCGACGGCATGACGCGCGACGACGCCTGGCTGTTTCTCTCGATTGGTCGCCACCTGGAACGTCTGGCCTTTCATTGCCTTGCCTTGCAGGTGGCGTGTGCCGACGGCGCTGAATCGGGCCTGGGCTGGCTGTTGAATCTTGCCGACTCGACGGTGACTTATCGTTCGCGCTACATGGCGCGGCCGGAATGGTTGCCGGTGCTCGACCTGTTGATCCTCGATGGTGCCAATCCGCGTTCACTGGTGTTTCAAACCACTACCATGGCGGCTGATCTCGCCAAGCTCGAACTGAATTACGGCGCGTGCGGCAGTGATCGGCTCGCGGTCAGCGTGGCGGCCTTGAAGAGGCTTAATCCGGCGCGCGATTTTCAGGCGGGCAACGCGGCGTTGCGCGGGACCATCGATGGCCTGCGGATGGCGGCATTTTCGATTAGCGACCAGATCACCCAACGTTTTTTCAATCTCGCGCGCACCAGCATCTGGTCGACGCTGGGGATGTAGCGGCCATGACAGAACGGGCCTCCTATCGGGTTGCGCATGAAACGCGCTACACCTATTCAGATGTGGTGACCGGCGCGCACCAACTCGCGCATCTGCGACCGCGCGCGACGCCGTGGCAAAAAATAAAGTCGCACAAGCTGGTGATCACGCCACGACCGGTCGAGCAGGCGGCGGGCGTGGACTACTTCGGCAACGACATTCTGCGTTTTATGATCGATGCGCCACACGATGAACTGAGCGTGCGCGCGGAATCGGTGGTTGAGGTTGAGAGCCATGCCCCCGAAGCCGGCGCGGTGTCGCCGCCGTGGGAGGCTGGTTGCGCGCCGCGCGGCGTGTGGTCGGCCAATGTCGACCTTGATATCGAGCAATACCGCGTCTCGTCGGCAATGGCGCCGGTGCTGGATGAGGCGTTTGCTTATGCGCGTGTCAGTTTCACCGACGGCCGTCCGTGGTTTGCGGGCATGATGGAACTCACACGTCGCATTCAGAGCGAGTTTGTCTACGACCCCAAAGCCACTACGGTGACCACGCAGGTGGCGGAGGTATTCGCCTTGCGGCGCGGCGTCTGCCAGGACTTTGCGCATTTGATGATCAGCTGTCTGCGCTCCCTCGGCATGCCGGCGCGCTATGTCAGCGGCTATATCCTGAACCGCCCGCAGGCGGGTGCACGCCGAATGATGGGTGCCGATGCCTCGCACGCATGGGTGGCGGGATGGTGCCCGGCGCACGGCTGGGTGGCGTTCGATCCGACCAACGGCAAGCTGGCGGATCTTGAGTTCGTTACGCTCGGCTGGGGACGCGAATTTTCAGACGTCACGCCGTTGCGCGGCGTGGTACTCGGCGCGGCGACGCAAACCCTTGCGGTTGATGTGAAGGTGCAGCCGCTCGATTGAGCGGGGTTGGATACGGTGCCTACCGTATCGCCGGCGGCCCGGTTAGGCGTTGGCACGCAGAATTTGTTCGCGGCGGTGTGACTCGGCGACAAATTCCTCCAGTTCCGGATCAAGCGCATTACGCGCGGAAACGATGCCGATCACACGGCCGTCTTCTACTACCGGTACATGGCGAAAGTTGTTCTCGTACATCATCAATAGCGCATAACCGAAGGTCTTCTCCGGCGCGATGGTTTTCGGGTTCCGCGTCATCACTTCCGACAATTGAGTGGTGGCCACATCGCGATCCTCGGCAATCACGCGCGACACCGCATCGCGTTCGGTAAAAATGCCAACCAGCGCATCGTTGTCGAGCACCAGCAGGGCACTGACTTTTGCCTTCGCCATCAGCTTGGCGGCCTCGCTTACCGTCGTATGCGGTGCCGCGATGAGCAGTTTTTTAAGCTCGATCACATTGCGAACGCGTTGACTGTACATCGCACCT
>CAIWNB010000325.1 GCA_903913965.1 uncultured beta proteobacterium | reverse complement strand
TGTGCAAACGCCATAAAAGCAAACAGGTCGCCGCCCGACTCGACCGCACGCACCACGTGGTCCGACTGCTGAAAGCCGATGTCATAGCCGCCCGACACCAACTGTTCGAGCTGTTTGACCGAAGACCCGGTAATGGTCATCTCGACCGCGACACCGGCGCGCGCGAAAAAACCGCGCGCTTCGGCGACATATAGCGGCCACGAACTGGTGCCCTCGGAAATCACCGCGAGGCGGATGGTTTGTAGCTTCACTCGGGGGTTTCCTCCTGCCGTACGCCATCGCCTTTGAGACTAAACGG
Source organism: uncultured beta proteobacterium (assembly GCA_903913965.1). Classification (GTDB taxonomy): domain Bacteria; phylum Pseudomonadota; class Gammaproteobacteria; order Burkholderiales; family SG8-41; genus PALSA-1004. Next base: position 1,903 of record CAIWNB010000325.1, on the reverse strand, counting down.
CCCGGAGCTCATGGCGAACAGATGCAACAGCGCACCGGTGATGGCCAGGTTTTTCATGTTATGCAAGGCCGATTGAAAAAACAGCAGTGCGATACAGATGCGTCCGAGGACTGCAGCGGTCTTTTGTCCAGTTTCACAATTCATGCATCCCCTCGTTTGAAAATGTGCTTCTGACCTACGCCTTTAAAATCTCCAAGGACCGCAACGCCGGAGGATCAAACCGTCCGCCGTATTCTTATCGTTGCAGGTAACACTGCGTGCCACACCGCCAGCAATCAGCGCAAATGCCCAAAAAACGTAGTCTTTGGATGCTAAAAAACACCGCCTCAAATGTCAACAAAATTGGCCGATTGGTTCATTATTTTTGGCAATTGGTTCAACTTGCAGAATCCCGTAAAACAGCTACGGCTCCAGAGATGGATACGACACACCACCTATTTACATACCATCCACGGATAAAACTTGAACCATTTAAAAAATCGGTTCAATATTAATCTTTACCAACTTCCCTACCTGACGCCGCACGCACAAAATGAGCACGCGCGAAATCTCCAAACAGCAGGTGCAACGCATCCGCGATTTCGTCATCGGTGGAGCTGCCGACGGCACCCTCGCCCCCGGGGCAAAGCTGCTCACGGAAAGAGAGTTTTCGAAACGTTTTCGACTGCCGCGTAATGCGGTCCGTCGCTCGCTCGCACAACTGGAAGCCGAGGGCTACATCACACGCGAAGTCGGACGCGGCACCTTTCTGACCGCGCCCCCCGCTGCCGAAGCAGCCTCGTCTGCTGGACCCATACTGAACATCAGCCCCGCAGAAGTCATGGAAGCGCGCCTGCGGATCGAGCCGGCGATTGCCGAATTGATCGTTACCAACGCCACGGCCGCGGATTTCGCACGCATGGAGACCTGCCTGGAAAAAGCGGAACAGGCCGCCGGTCTCGACGAGTTTGAATTGTGGGACGCCGCCTTGCATCAGGCGATGGCCAACGCCAGCCACAACCGGTTCATGGTGCGCCTGCTCGAAATCGTCACGGCGGTACGTCAGCAGTCCGAATGGGGCAAACTGAAAGATCGTATCGTCACCACCGAGCGGCGCCTGATTTACCAGCAGGAGCACCACGCGATTGTGACGGCACTCAAAAACCGTGACGACAAGCGTGCAAAAGCAGCCATCGTCACCCACCTGCAACACGCCAAACGCAACCTGTTCGGCGACTGATGCGATAGCCATCGCGCCGATACCGGCATAGAGGAAGCCCGCCTGATGAACACTCCAACGACACGGCTTGACGTTACCAGCCACGGCCACGGCCGAGATTTGGTGTTACTGCATTCACTACTGGCAGATCGTTCCGCATTCGACGCGGTCGTGCCCCTGCTCGCTCAACAGCGCCGCGTTTGGTGCATTAACTTGCCGGGCTATGGCGCATCAACGCCCTGCGGCGCGTCGATTGAGGATTACGCCGACCGCATCGCAGCTTGGCTGGATGAAGCCAAACTACCCGCTGATACGGACGTTCTCGGCAACGGACTGGGCGGGTTTATCGCAGTCGCTCTCGCCATCCGGCATGGCGCGCGCTTCGACCGACTGATCATCGCCGATGCGTTGGCGGGTTTTCCACCGGCAGGCAAACTACCCTTGCGCGGACTCGCCGCGCGCGTTCAAAGTGAAGGCATGAGCGGTGCGCTGGATATCGCCATCAGCCGCATGTTCCCGCCCTCCTTTGTCGCCGCCCATCCGGACATCGTCACCGAACGCAAACGTGTTCTTGAGAGCGCCGATGCAAACAGCTTTGCCACCGCCTGCCTTGCGCTCGCCGAGGTCGATTTCACGCCGCGGCTGGGCGGCATCCGCAATCAGACTCTGGTGATGGTCGGTGCGCTGGATGCAACCACCGCGCCC